>JBDTEE010000130.1:0-12587 GCA_039922645.1 Solirubrobacteraceae bacterium
GGAGCGCTTCGCGCCGCGTCATCCCGCCGTTCGTCATGTCTATCCCCTCCTTCGGTCCCCGGTGCTCTGCAGCACCGGACACTATCCGGTTAGGCTGAGCGGCTGTGAAGATCGCCGCGAGCGCTACCGGTCTCCTGGCCGCACTGATCCTCGTCTTGAGCGGAAGCGGCGCGCGCGCCACGCCGGCGCGGACTGCCTGCTCGGGCTGGGGTCGGCCCGCGGTGGCCGCCGACCTGCATCCGCATGCCCTGCGGGTGTTCGCTATCCAGTTCAGGCAGCGACCGGCGCAGATGCGCACCGCGGCCGAATACGCGTCCGCGGTCGATTGCGCGATCCGCACCGAGGTTCTCCCCCACCTCGCCCACGGACGCCCCAACCTGGTCGTGTTCGACGAGGACATCGGCCTGGAGACGATTGCCATCGGCCCCCGAGGGGCGGACGCCCGTGCTGTACTGCGCAGTGGCAGCCCGTCCTGTCACGGCGTCTCGCTCTGCCCGACGCTCAACACGCTGAATGCGTTGGGCCACGGCTACGCCAAGCCACTCGGCTACCTGGAGGCCCGCTTCCCGCGCCTGAAGGCCGAGCTCGGCCAGACGTTCGTTGCGGCCACGGATGAGTTCGTGCGCGTGTTCATGACCACCATGGCCCGGGCGGCGCGGCACTACGGCGTGTACGTGATCGCCTCCAACACCCAGGCCCGCTTTCGCCTCGATCGCACGCCAGCGGCCATCACCGCGCTGGCCGATCCGGGCGCTCCGCGCCCGAAGGCCGTGTACGCCCCCACGAGCGCCGCCGCCTATGACCAGACATTCGTCTGGAGTCCCCGGGTCCTTCACCCGAGTCGGGTGGCGCCCCTGGCCAATCTTGTGGCCGACAACGTCAAGGTCCCGCTGACCAGCTTCGAGCAGCAGCTGGGCTTCGCCCCGGGACCCGCAACGGGGCCTGCGGCTCGGGCCAACCTGCGCCCCATCCCGATCCCCGGCACCCGCGCCCGGCTCGGGCTGGCCACTAGCCTGCCCACCTTCGTCTACGGGCGCGCGGCTCCCGGCCAGGCCTGCCGCAACGTGGCCCTGACCTACATGCGCTGCCTGAACCAGCTCGGCGCCAACGTAGTCATCCAGGCCGACGCCAACGACGGCCAGTGGAGCGGCACGTCGGGCAACGAGCCGTGGCAACCCCTGGCCTGGATGGGCTCCGCCTACCGCGCCGTCACCGATCCCACCGTCGGCTTCGCTTACGCTGTCAACCCGTTCATGGTCGGCAACCTGGCTGACATCCCCTTTGACGGCCAGTCCGCGATCCTGGCCCGGGGCCATCGCGGCCGGGGCTGCGCCTACGTCGGTGACCGGCATTTCCTTGCCGGGCAGGACCAGCCTGGGTTCCGAGCCGGTGCCGGCCTCAAGCCCCAGTTCCTGGCCATGGCCCCGTGGGTGGTGCCGAACGCGTCCCGCGCTCATCTGCGCTCCATCGGCGCCTCCCTGGCCGCCGGCTCCCCCGCGCATCACTATGTTCAGACGGCGCTCGTCGCCGACTTGCCCTTCCCCTCCGATCCCAACCGGCCCGGCTGTCTGGTGGCGGGACGATGAGCGGGGTTTCTCGCCGCGAGGCGCTGGCCGGAGCCGCGGGTGCGACCGCGGCCGTTCTGGCGC
The DNA here is from genome assembly GCA_039922645.1 of Solirubrobacteraceae bacterium. Lineage (GTDB taxonomy): Bacteria > Actinomycetota > Thermoleophilia > Solirubrobacterales > Solirubrobacteraceae > Palsa-465. The sequence continues at coordinate 1,650 of JBDTEE010000130.1, forward strand.
CAGCCGCCACCGCGCAGGCCCGTCCAGCCCATGCCGGGCACCGCGTTGATGTCGTGGTGATCGGCGCCGGGCTGGCCGGACTGACCGCGGCCACCGATCTGGTCCACGCAGGGCACTCGGTGGTCGTCCTCGAGGCCCGAGACCGGGGCGGCGGACGAACGCTCAACCGCTCGTTGGGCGGCGGTCATGTGATCGAGGTCGGCGGTGAGTGGGTCGGTCCCGGCCAGGACCGCATCCTGGCCCGGGCGCGCCAGCATGGCGTCGGTACGTTCAAGACCTACACCCGCGGTCAGCAGGTGCTCGAGTTCGAAGGACGGGTCAGTCGCTTCAGCGGCCTCATCCCGCCCCTACCTGAGCCTGACGCCGGCGACTTCAACCAGCTGCTGGGAAAAATCCTCAGCCTGGAGGGGACCGTGCCGCTGGCCAAGCCATGGACGGCCCCGAACGCGGCCACGCTGGACGCTCAGACGCTCGAGACCTTCAAGCTGGCCAACTCCAGCACTCGCGGCGCGCGCTTCCTGCTCGATCTGGCCACCAAGGCAGTGTTCGCCGCCGAACCGCGCGACCTCTCGCTCCTGCATGCCCTTTTCTACCTGCGCTCGGGCGGCGGGATCATCAACCTGACCAGCACCGCCGGAGGGGCCCAGGACTCGCGTTTTGTGGGCGGCTCCCAGCTCGTCTCGATCCGGATGGCCCGGGCCCTCGGTCGCCGCGTCGTGCTGAGCGCTCCGGTGCGGCGGATCCTGCACCCACGTAGCGGGGTGACCGTGATCAGTGACGCCGGCACCTGGCGCGCCCGGCGGGTGATCGTGGCCATTGCCCCCACCCTGGCGGGCCGGATCGACTACGAGCCCGGCCTTCCGGCCGCCCGCGACCAGCTGACTCAGCGCGTGCCCCATGGTTCGTTGATCAAGTTCGAGGCCGTCTACCCGAAGCCGTTCTGGCGCGCCGAGGGCCTGAATGGCTCGAGTTACGGCGAGGCGCCTCCGGTGCATTTCACGTTCGACAACTCCCCGCCCGGTGGCCGCCCCGGCGTCCTCTTGGGCTTCGTGGCCGGGAGCGAGGCCCGCCGCCTCACAAACGCCCCGGCCGCCGTCCGCCGCCGATCCGTGCTCGGCGCCTTCACGCGACTGTTCGGCTCGGCCGCCGCTCACCCCCGCCAGCTGATCGAGCACAACTGGTCAGAGGAGATCTGGACACGCGGCTGCTACGCCGGCTATCTCGGCCCGGGCGTCTGGAGCGACTTCGGTGCCGCGCTGCGCACTCCGGTCGGGCGCGTTCATTGGGCCGGGACCGAGACGGCCGAGGTGTTCACGGGCTACATGGACGGCGCTGTTCGCTCCGGCGAGCGAGCCGCCCGCGAGGTTCGCCCCGCGCTCTAGCGGAGCAGACTCCGGTGCCCTAACGGCCCGGGAGGTGCCAGATGTAAATCAGGCTCGAGCTGGCGCTCGAGCGATAGTTCCCGGTGGGCAGGATGATCCGGCCGCCCACCGCGATGGGGCTGTTCCAATGCCCCTGAGCCACGGGTAGGGAACGCAGCGCGTGACCGCTGCCCGGCGAGCGGATGACCAGACGACCGTTCTGCTCGTCATAGACGTAGAGCAGGCCGCCGGCCAGGACCGGACTCGTTCCCGGGGCTCCGCTCGACCACACGGGCCGCAGTTGCGGCCTCGCGCCGCCGCGGAGGCCGTAGGCGACTGTGCCCGAGTCGTCAGCCACGAAGACGAAGATCAGCCCGCCGATCCGAGTGGCCACGGGCATGGTGTAAACCTGGTCTCCGCCGGGACTGGAGACCTGGCTGAGCTGGCCGCCCAGCCGCGGGCTGGCCCCACCGCCGGTCCCGTTCAGGCGGCGCAGGTTGAGCAGGTGCAGCAAGCTGTCCTTGGCGCCCTGCACGGCAAGGTGCAGGCCGTGGTAGACGGGCACCAGGGCGGGGATCGAGCTGCCGAGATCGGTGTCTGACTGATTGAGCTGGGCCTGATTGGCGGGTGTCCAGTTGTGAAGCAGACGCGAGGCGTTGGCGGTCAGCTCGAGTGAGCTGTCGCCCCAGTCGGCCGTGCCGTTGAAGGCGCCATTGCCGGTCGCGGTGAGGATCCGGCGGCTGCCCGGCTCGATGACCGTGCCGGCCCGACCCCAGATCGCCGAGCGGGTGCTGCTCGTCGGACACGAGCCAGCGTGGATCAGGCGATGGCGGTTTGAGCACTCGCTGTTCCACACATGGGCCAGGCGTCCGGAAGCACGGCTGATCATGTCCACGTGACCGTCGTAGGGCGGCGCATCGCCGTAGTAGCCGCCGGTGACCATGACCACGTATGGGCCGCTCACATTCAGGGCCGAGTCCATCTTCTCGTGCCGGGGATCGAAGGTCACGCTGCGGGCCCAGACGACCTGGCCGGAGGCCAGCGAAAGCTTGTAGACGACCCCGTTGGGCGCGGCGGCGTAGACGAAGCGCCGGTCCGGATCGGCCACTGGCGTGGAGGTGCTGACCTGGTAATTACCCGGCGTGCTGTTCACACCGCGAGGGACGAACTCCCACAGCAGAGCGCCGGTCCCGGGGTCAAAGGCGATCGTCCGGCCGTAGCTGGTGGTGACGACCGCCACGTCGCGGCGGCGGCCCCGCACGGTGACTGCGTGCAGCTCAATCGGTGCGGAATCAGCGATCCCGTCAATCCGCACCGTGCGCAGGCGCAGAGCGCCGACATTTGCGGCGGTGATTCCCGGACTCGGAGCTACGCCGCTACGCGCGGCGTTGTAATCGAAGGTTCGCCAATCACCCGCGGGAATCCAGGCAGCGCTGGCGCCGGTCTGGACTGCAGCAGTCTCGGCCGCGGCGCTGGGGTGGCTTCCGCCACAGGCCGCCAATGTTAGACAGAAAATCGGTGCAATTAGGCGCCGCAGCCGCTTCGTTCCGCCCACTTGGTGCATCGTAGCCAGCGAATTCCCCCGGCCGGCGAGTCCCCACCCTCGACAGGGTTATGTTGACCTGAAGCGAAAGGAGCTTCGCATCGCTCATGCGTCTATCGATCGCCCGCTCGCTTCGCCTGGCGCTCGTGCACACCTCTGCAGTTGCCACCGCGGCAGCAGACCTGACGAGTGCAGGTGTCGTTGAGGCCGAGGTGCTCCGTGATGCGCGCGAGCCAGGCCCTGATCGACGTGGGCATCCGCAATCCACAGGCCGCGTTACAGGCCCTCGAGCTGCGGGGCGACGCCTCCGACAGGCGGTGATCCTATTCTCCGACGCCGACACGTCCACTCCGGGCGCGATTGGCAGGCTCGGGATTGAGGTCGTGCCGCTCGAAGGCGCCGCGGATGCACTCCTGCAGTCACTGCGCGAGCACGGACAGCGAACCAGCCAGGAGCACGCATGGAGTCCAGAGCCCAACTAGAGCTGAAACAAGAGATCGATCGGCTGCGGTCCGAGTTGGCCCGGCGCGAGCGTGAGGCCGCTGACAACCAGCTCCAGCTCGAGCGCTACGCCGCCGATCTGCGCGAGACCTTCAAGCAGGAGCGCGCCCGTTCCCAGCAGCTCACGCGTTCCTACAAGGCCACCGTGCGAGCTCTGTCTAATGCCGTCGAGGCGCGCGACGCCTACACCGGCAAGCACGCTGAGCGTGTGGCGGCGTACGGCATCGCCATCGCCCGGGCGCTGGGTATCCCCCGCCCCGAGGCGCCCGAGATCGAGTTCGGGTTCCTGTTGCACGACATCGGCAAGGTGGCCATCCCGGACTCGATCCTCTACAAGCCGGGCGCGCTCACCGAGGAGGAGCGCCAGCTAATGTCACGCCACCCGACCATCGGCGCGGAGGTCATCGGCGACATCGAGTTCCTCCAGGACGCGGTGCAAGTGGTCCGCTCCCATCACGAGCGCTGGGACGGCACCGGATACCCCGACGGTCTGGCCGCCGAGGAGATCCCCCTGGCCGCGCGCGTGTTCGCCGTCGCCGACGTCCTTGACGCGCTGACCACCGACCGCCCCTACCGGCTGGCCATCCCTCTGCAGGAGGCCCGGGAGATCATCCTCCGGGGGTCGGGTAGCCACTTTGACCCGGCGGTGGTCACTGCCTTCGCCACGCTCGACAACGAGACCCTGATCGCCCTGGGAAGCGAGGTCCGTTGAGCCGCGCCGTGCTGGTCGTCGACGACGACCGCTTCATCCGCAAGCTGGTCGCCACAACGCTCGAGGACGTCTGGGAGATCGAACTGCACGAGGCGGCCAACGGTCTCGAGGCGCTGGAGGTGGCCCGTGACACCCAGCCGGCCATCGTGTTTCTCGACGTGGACATGCCCGGGCTGGACGGCATCGACACATGCCGGCGGTTGCGCGCTCATCCCACCACACGCGAGAGCACGATCGTGATGCTGACCGCCACTCAGGGTGAGCGGACCGAGCGTTTGGCCGAGGAGGCCGGCGCTGACCTCTTCCTGACCAAGCCCTTCAGCCCGTTGGAGCTGCTGAGGCTGGTCGATCGATTGGGCGACGAAGCGGCCTAGCGCTGCGGCGCACGGGGCCGCTACGAGATCTTGATCAACACGATCGTGTTGATCACGAACAGGACCCCAAAGAAGATCGTCCAGCGGTTCAGGTTGCGCTCCACCAGCGAGCCGCCACCCATCGGTCCGCTCCCAGTGCCGACGCCGAACGCTCCGGACAGCCCTGCGTCCTTACCCGAGTGCATGAGAATCAGGAAGACCAGGCCGACGCAGATGAGGACCTGAACGATGTCGAGAATCGTTACCACGGTGGGCGATGGTAGCGCTCGGCTACTCCCCGGCCCGGATCCCGGCGCCCGCCGGCGCTACCGCATCCAGGGCATGCATGATCTCGACCGCCTCGGCTCGAAGCGCCTGGTCGACGGCCTCATAGTCCTCGTCCGAGAGCTTGCCGGTGCGGAGGTCGAGCTCGGCGTCACGGATCTCGTGATATTTGGCGTCGCGCGCCGCCTCGAGCTCGGCTATGCGCGTGGCCTGCTCCTCTGAGCCGGCCTCGCCGCGCTCGGCCCGCAGCGGCGCGGAGATGATGAATACGGCGCCGGCCAGCACGGCAAGCACGATCACGTAGGAGGCGATCATCAGACCAGCTCCCGAGCGCGGGCCTCGGGAGCTGCCACGGCCTCGCCCGGCTTGTCGCGTGGACTGGGCGGCGTGACGCGCCGCCGCGGCGGGGGCAACGGCCACAGCGCGAGGAGGCCACCGAAGGCAGCCAGCAGGGCCCCGGCCCATAGCCAGGTGACCAGCGGCGAGACGATGAACAGGAAGGTGGGCGCCCAGGGATGGGTGACGAAGCGCTGGGCGAGCCCGCGGATGGCCAGGTCACGCAATGAGTAGAGCTCGGACAGGGCACGGGTCCGCTGGGCGGCCGGCATGGCCATCGCGTCGGAGAGGAACTTGGTGAACCGGGCATCGCCCTGGTTGATGAGCCCTTGGAGCGCGGATACGTTGGGGTTGATCGCCGTCCAAATGTCCTGCAGCGGCCCGGACTTCAGTCCCACCGAGGTCTCGTTGGACCCGTCGAAGAAGCGCCCGATCGGCCGGGTCGGGTCCTGCGAGGGATAGAGCCCGTAGCTGGTGTGCAGGGTGGCGATTTGCTGGCGGCCGCTGGTCACCGCCAGGATCGCGCCGAAGGAGATCTTCTCCGGCGTGGCCGTGGCGGTCGGACGGACATACCGGATCGTGTAGCCGTCCAGCTGCACGCTCTGTCCCGGCGCCATGGTGGCGGTCCGGGATTGCTGGAAGGAGGTGGAAGCGGCCACGCCAACCAGGGCCAGGGCCACGCCCGCGTGGACGATGTAGCCCCCGTAGCGGCGCCGGTTACGCCGCACGAGGGCGCCCAGGGCGATGAGCGGCGCCTCCGAGGTCATGGCGCGCCGGGCGCGCACTCCCCGCACGAACTCCTGGAGCACGCTGGAGACAACGAACGTGCCGGCGCAGAACATGATCAGGGCCAGCTTGTGATCGATCACCCCGGGCACCACGAGCAGCACGATCAGCGCCACTGTGGTGGCCAGGACCGGGAGCGCGAAGCTCCGCCGGAGCTTGGCCAGCGTGACCCGGCGCCAGGCGATGATCGGGCCAACGCCGGAGAGCACGACGACGATCAGTGCCAGCGGCACGACGAAGGGACGGAACGCGGGCGGCCCGACTGAGATCTGCGTGCCGGTGATGGCCTCGGAGATGAGCGGGAAGAAGGTGATCCAGAAGATGACCGCGGTCAGCGCGACCAGAACCAGGTTCTGGAACAGGAACACCGCTTCTCGGGAGACGAGGGAGTCGAGTCGCGCCTCGGTACGAAGCTGCTCCCGCCGCCAGGTTACGAGCGCGATCGATCCGATGACCATGACCGCGATCAGCGCCACGAAGGAGAAGTTCAGCGTAGGGTCAGAGACGAACGCGTGGATCGAGCTGAGGATCCCTGAGCGCACCAGGAAGGTCCCGATCACGGCCAGCGAACCACTGGCCAGCACCAGCGAGGCGTTCCAGACCTTGAGCATCCCCCGCTTCTCTTGGATCATGATCGAGTGAATGAAGGCTGTGGTGCAGAGCCACGGCATCAGGGCCGCGTTCTCGACCGGATCCCACGCCCAGTAGCCGCCCCATCCCAACTCGGTGTACGACCAGCGCGCACCGAGGAGAATCCCCACCCCGAGACAAAGCCAGGCGGCCAGGGCGAACCGGCGGGTGACCTGGATCCAGTCGGCGCCGAGCCGGCCAGTGATCAGCGCTCCGATCGCGAACGCGAAGGGCACCATCATCAGCGTGTAGCCCGAATACAGCATGGGCGGGTGAACCATCATCGTCGTGTGCCGCAGCAGGGGGTCCAGACCCGCGCCCTCGGTGGGCGGCGTGGAGCTGGTGGCGAACGGGTTGGCGAAGAAGACCATCAGACCACCGAAGAAGGCGGTGAGGCCGAACAGCACCGCTTGCGCGTAGGGCGTGATCTCCCGGACCCGACGCCGGGTCAGGAACAGGGCCAGGCTGGACCAACCCGAGAGAAGCAGCAACCACAGCAGCAGCGAGCCCTGTTGGGTAGACCAGATGGCCGCCACGCGGTACAAGGTCGGCGTGGTCGTGCTCGAGCCGCTGGCCACCACGTTGTAGGAGAAGTCCGAGCTCACGAAGGCGACGTCGAGGATCACGAAGGCGATCGCCGTCATCCCCCACAGCGCATACATCGCCCGGCGGCCCGAGTCCACCCACGCGCGTCCACCCGCGCGAGCCCCGTAGAGCGAGGCACCCAACCCGTACAGGGTCGTGACGAGGCCCAAAATCAGCAGCAGGCGTCCAACCGGGGCCATCAGGTCTGCGCCTTGCCCATCAATATGAGCCGGAGGCGGCCTGGTACTTGGACGGGCATTTGGTGGTCAGCGAGCCCGGCTGACCGATGAAGCCGGCCGGTCCGCCGTCGCTCACCGTGACCAGCACCGCCCGCCCGGGGGCGAACGGATCGGGCACCTCGCCGGTGTAGCGCACCGGGACCGACATCTTCAGCTTGGGATCGCGGACCCGGAAGAGCAAGAGCGAGCCCTGCCGCCGAACCGAGCCGTTCAGCACCGTCCCCGCCAGGATGTACGAGCTCCCGGGGTGCGCGCGCTTGATCAGCTGTGAGGCGGTCAGCTCCTCCCGGCCTGCGGCGAAGCTCGTATAGACGAGTGCCGAGGCCAGCAGCAGAGCGACGGTGAGAGCGATCGTGAGGCGGATCGCGCGCTTGCGTCTTGGGTCCATGCTCCTGTCGATTGTCCCACAAGCGCTCGCGGGAGGCGTGAGCCGAATGTCGATCCTGTGTCCGCAACCCGCCCCAGATTGCCATTGCGTTAATTCCCAGGGTTTGCGGGCCCGATCGCGAAACCATTGGGCAGCAAAGCCGTTCCTGAAAATGACAGTGACCGTTCGATCAAAACTGAAGCCCACCAGGATGGGGCTCCGCGAAGGGCGACTGGGGCGCGTCGCAGCGCGAGCTGAGAGCCGCGCTCATCCCGAGTCGACGACGAACACCGCAGGCACCCACACGGCGGCCTCGCGCCGGCGCCAGGCCGGCGCCCCGCAGGACCATGCCCTCTACAGCTGCGGCTGTGGATTCGTGTTCGCCGCTCAGGTGTCGACGTCGGTCGACTGCCCGCACTGCGGCGGCACCCAGGCCTGGTAGCCCACCGCCGGCCGGTTGACCGGCCCCGACGGCCTTCGCCGTGTAGCGCACGGCGGATTCAGCGACGCCTGAACGGCCTCATCCCGGGCGCCGTTAGGGCAGCGTGATTGAATCCCTTGTCACCGGAGGAAGGGAGACGAGGGGTGCAAACGTGAAGCGAATCATGCTTGGGATTCTCGTGGCCTTGACCGGGGCGGTCGTGTTCGCGCCGTCGGCCATGGCCTACAGCACCGTCTACCCAGGCATGCAGACGCTCCGCTACGCCGCTGGCCCCTATCTGGTGCGCCCCGGGGCGAACCTCATCCTGCTCGATTACAAGCACGTGCCCAAGCCGCACGTCAACGGCTTCATGGTCCGGATGGTTCCCAATCTGCGCTACGCCCTGCCGAACGGTAAGTGCTGCGGGAAGATCCCTCGGGTCGACGTCATCCATCTGCACCACGGGGTCTGGCTGAGCAACGGCACCGCCGGTCAGGGCGAGGGCAACAGCGAGTACGCCGGCTTCTACCCGTTCATGGCCTCGGGTGAGGAAAAGACGATCTACGAGTTCCCCCAGGGCTACGGGTATCCGATCGGAGCCAAGGACTTCTGGATCTTCAACTACATGATCCACAACCTGACCGCCAAGGCGGCGAACGTCTACGTCAACTATACGCTCGACTTCGTCCCGGACAGCACCCCCGCCGCCGCCGGGATCACCGCCGTGCATCCGATCTGGATGGACGTCATGGATCACAACATCTACCCCGTGTTCGACGTCCACCGCTACAGCGGCAAGAACGGCAAATACACCTTCCCGGACATGGCGAAAAATCCGTACGGCATGGGGCCGCCCCTGGACCAGTTCACGGTTGACCACCCCGGCACGCTGATCGGGACCGCCGGCCACCTGCACCCGGGAGGCCTCTATGACGACCTCGATCTGATCAGGCCCGGGGTGAAGCCGTTCAGCGGCGCGATCCACGGCTCGAGCGGACCGGACTCGGTCCGTCTGTTCCGCTCCTATGCGCACTACTACGATCGCCGCGGCCCGATTTCCTGGGACATGGCCATGACCGCCACGGCGCCCAACTGGCGGCCCCAGATCAAGGGCGGGGACGTCCTGCGGATCAGCTCCACCTACGACACGCGCCGTGCCTCCTGGTACGAGTCGATGGGCATCATGGTCGCCTGGGAAGCGTGGAACACCCAGGGCGGCATCGACCCGTTCACCCAGAAGCTCAACGAGGCCGGACGCGTCACGCACGGCCATCTGGCCGAGGACAACAACCACGGCGGCGCGTTCTCGCTGGGCCTGAACCCGAGCAAGTTCCCCCAGTGCTTCCGCAGGCGGGTGACGATCTCGGCCTTTATGTTCAATCCCGGCGATTTCAACGCCACGGGCGCCAACCGTTGCATCCCCACGATCCACGCCGGTCACTCGCTGACCTTCGTCAACGACGACGCGAGCCCGATCCCCGTTACCAACCCGCTCAATCCCGGCCAGGCCTACCTGGACTCGGTCTTCCACACCGTGACCGCGTGCCAGAACCCCTGCGGACTGAACACGGGCATCTCATACCCGCTGGCCAACGGACGCGGCGGCTATGACTCGGCTCAGCTGGGCTTCGGCACCCCCGCCGCCAACCGTCTGAGCTGGAGCACACCGAAGACCCTCAAACCCGGCACGTACACGTTCTTCTGCCGGATCCATCCGTTCATGCGGGGGATCTTCCGGATCGTTGGGTGACCCGGCGGCGATGGCGCGGGCCAACGTCTTCACCGACCCCTACGAGTACGACGACGAGGATCCCGACGGCTACCGCAGCGCGATGAGCCGGGTCGGCGAACGCGCCGGGGGCAGCGAGAACATCGTCAAGGCCTACGAGATCCCTCCGGGCCAGCATCTCTGCCCCTACCACTATGAATACGTCGAGGAGTGGCTGCTCGTCCTGGCTGGTGAGCTCGCACTGCGCACGCCGGCCGGTGAGGAGACGCTGGTGGCCGGCGCGCTGATCTGTTTCCCCCCTGGGCCCGAGGGCGCCCACAAGGTGACCAACCACAGCGGGGCGCGGGCCCACGTGATCATGTTCTCGACCGCCCGTGAGCCAAGCGTGGCCGTCTACCCGGACAGCGGCAAGGTCGGTGTCTGGCCTGGCCGCACCGAGGACGAGCTGATGGTCCGTCAGGCCGACGGACACGTCGAGTACTACGACGGCGAGGTCTGAGGCCCGATCAGGCGGGCGGCGATGCCGTCCCTGATCACCGGCAGCACGGCGTCCAGGTCAAGGGCGGGCGGGCGGTCGGCCTCGAGCATCTCGACCCGTTGGCGCACCACCCGGTGAAGGCCGGCCACCAATTTGCCGGGGTCCCCCGGATCGCAGTCCAGCGCCTGGCAGGCGCACAGCAACTCGATCGCCACCACTCGTTCGAGGCGGTCAACCGCCTCCAGCGCCATGAGAGCGGCGGTCATGCCCATCGAGACGTGGTCCTCCTGGTTGTCGGAGGTGGGGATGCTGTCGACGCTGACCGGGTGGGCCAGGGCGCGCAGTTCGGCCACCAGGGCCGCCGCCGTGTACTGGACGACCATGTAGCCACTGGATGTGCCGGCATCCCGGGTCAGGAACTCCGGCAGGCGCCCGTTCAGGGTCGGCGAGAGCAGCCGGAAGGTCCGCCGCTCGGAGATGGAGCCCATATCGGCGAGGGTCAGGCGCAGCGTGTCGAAGGCCAGCGCCAGTCCCTGGCCGTGGAAGTTTCCGGCCGAGATGACCTCGGGCGGGTCGTCGAAGACCAGGGGATTGTCGGTCACCGCATTCAGG
>JBDTEE010000131.1:0-22983 GCA_039922645.1 Solirubrobacteraceae bacterium
ACCTCGATGCGGATCAAGACTCGGCCCTACGCGCTGGTCAGCAATCTGCTCGCCTTGATGCTCCCGGCCCTCGTGGCGGGGAACATCGTGCGCGCACTCTCCCCCGGTCGTCCTCATCAAGATCTGGCCTTCTACGCCATCGTGGGCCTGGCCAGTCTGGTCTACATGACCCTCAACTTCCTGATCGCGGCGACGTACAGCCAGGTCATTAACGGGCGTCGGACTTTGAGCCTGCAGATGCAGAAGTCCGTCGCTCCAAGCCAGGCGCTGACCCTCCTGCTGGCCGTGGCCGGGGCCGGCATCTACCTGCGCCTCGGGCTGGTCGGGATCGCCTTCGCCCTGACCGCGGTCTTTGCGCTCACCTACATGCTCCAGCTCGTCGAACGGGCGCGGGCGCGCTCGGAGCAGTACGTCTCGCTCTCCTGGGGCGTTCTGGCCGGCCTTATGCGCTCGCTGGACATTCGCGATCAGCGGGCCGCGCGTCATGCGGCCGCGGTGGCCCGGTTCGCCGAGGACATGGCCCGCGCGGTGGGAATGAGCGAGGCGGACTGCGAGCTGGCCCACACCGCCGGTCTCCTGCATGACATCGGCCACTTCGCGCTCTCCGATCGCGTGGCCGAGCGGGGCCGGACACTGACCGAAGAGGACTGGGCGGCGATTCAGCGCCATCCCGAGCTTGGTGCTGACATGCTCCGCGACCTGGGAATGTATGGACCGGTGGCCGAGATCATCATCGCCCACCACGAGCGCATCGACGGACGGGGCTACCCGGCCGGCCTGCCGAGTGAGGAGATCCCCGAGCTGGCCAAGATCATCTCGGTGGCCGAGGTCTACGACACCCTCACCGCCAGCGACACCTATCGCACGCGCATGAGCTCGTTCGAGGCCCTGCGCGAGCTACGCCGTGTCTCCGGGTCCCAGCTCGATGCCCACTACGTCGAGGTGCTGGCCAGCCTGCTCACTGGCGAGGGCGTGGAATATCGACACGCCGACCTGGCCGACTTCGACACCGAACTCGACATGGAGCGTCGGATCAGAGAAGCCGGAGCGGGCGGCTGAGGGAACGCCCGAAAAGGGACTCCCTGCACCGGCTCGACTTCCCTGCCCTTAGATCAGTCCGACTCGAATTCGGCCGACGTCAGCCGGCCTTGCGCTCAGCGCTTGTGTCTGTGCCCTGCTGCTCGAGCGAACCGACGAACTTCTCGATTTGGTCTCGGCTGAAACGGCGCTGGCCCCCGGGCGTCCGATAGGACTGCAGATAGCCCATGTCCGACCAGCGACGAATCGTGCCGAGCGAGACTCCTAGAGCTTGTGCCGCCTGCGAGGTCGATAGACCCAGCGGGCTCCCGTTGATTTGGTTCATGGCCGCATTTCAGCCTTATCTGCCAAACCTCCGCAAACCTCAGTCAGGTATTGCACAACCTTTTCGAGTGAAGATCACCGGCTGCGGGCCCCCTTAAACGAAATATCAACGTTTGTCGAGGTTCGGCCCACTCTGGACGGGGAGCGAATCGCCCGGCAAAAACGGTTTCACCGGCTTTTGGCGCACTGCCACCGGGAGTGCGGGTTGTATCCCGGCTCAGAGCTCCCTGGACAAGGCATGATCATCTAGGCATGCGCCTGCGCCTGTACCACCATCCCGACAGCTCGCGGGTCGCCTATCGAGAGACCGGAACCGGGCCGGCACTCGTCCTCCTTCATTCGCTCGGGCTCTCGCACCGTGAGTGGGAGCCGATCGTCGCGCCACTGTCGGCGCGGTTTCGCGTCGTGCTTCCCGATCTCCCCCTGCATGGGGACTCCGAGGACCGTCCGCGGCATTCCTACAGCCCGGACTGGCTGGCCGACGTCATGGCCGGCTTCTGCCGTGAGGTGGGCGGGCCGCGGGCGATCGTGGCCGGTCACGACTTCGGTGCTGAGCTCGCCCTGCTGGCGGTGAGCACAGGACGTCTCGAGCCGCGGCGCATGGTCATCATGCCCAACCGGCTGCATCGGCGTGATGAGTTCCGGGCCAAGCGGGCTGCGTGGCGCTTCGCCTGCCGGGTGGGCGCGCTCCCTGGTCTTGACCGGCTGCTTGCCCATGGTGCGCGCCTGGTCTTCCGGCCTTCGCTTGGCCCCCGGCTCTCAGCCCAGAGCAGTGAGGAGGCCCGAGATCTGGTCCGCCATGCCTTCGCCGATGTGGGCGGCAACGGGAACCGCGCTCGATCCTGGGCGAAGTTCGTGCGCCGGTGGCCGACCGCGGCGCAGACGCAGCTGCTCGACGCCTACCCCAAGATGGACATGCCCGTGCTGCTGCTCTGGGCCGACGCGGATCTCGCTCATCCGCTCCAGCCCGCCGCCGAGGCCCTGGACCTGCTGCCCGACGCGCAGCTGAGGACGCTCCCTGGAACCGGCTTCCTGATCGCCTACGACGACCCCGTCGCCGTGGCCCGCGAGCTGATCTCGTTCTGCGGCTGAGCGTCCGGAGCGAGTAGCTTTGAGAGCAGCAAACGCGAAGTGAAAGGACAGTCCATGGGCGTGCAGGAAAGTGAGCAGCTCTGGGGCGCAGAGACGACCAAGGCAGTGAGCAACTTCCCGATCTCGGGGGAGACGGTTCCCGTACCCGTCCTGCGCTGGCTGGGGCGGATCAAGGGCGCCGCGGCCCGGGTCAACGGCGAGCTCGATCTACTCGATGACGCGCTGGCTGAGCGGATCGCCGCCGCGGCTGACCGGGTGGCCGAGGGCGAATTCGACAATCAATTCCCCATTGATGTCTTCCAGACCGGCTCGGGCACGTCGACCAACATGAACGCCAATGAGGTCATCGCCAACCTGGCCGGCGAAGGCGTCCATCCCAACGACCACGTGAACATGGGCCAGTCCTCCAACGACGTCTTCCCGTCAGCGGTCCACCTGGCTGCCCTCGACGAGGTCACCAACGATCTGCTCCCGGCACTGGAGCGGCTCGAGAAGGCCTTCGCCACCAAGGCCGAGGAGTTCAAGGACATCGTCAAGTCCGGGCGCACCCACCTGATGGATGCCGTACCGGTCACGCTTGGCTCGGAGTTCTCGGGGTATGCCGCGCAGATCCGCCTCGGCGCGCTCCGGGTACGTGGGGCGCTGCCCCAGGTGGCGCAGATCCCGCTCGGCGGCACGGCCACGGGCACCGGTCTGAACACCCACCGGGAGTTTGCCCCGCGGGCGAGGGCGCGGCTGACCGAGGCCAGCGGGTTGGAGATCCGCGGGCCCGAGGATCCGTTCGAGGCTCAGGGCAACCGTGATGCCCTGGTCGAGCTCTCCGGTGCACTGAAGGTCATCGCCGTCTCGCTGACCAAGATCGCCAATGATCTGGCGCTGATGGGCTCCGGTCCGCGGGCCGGGATCGGCGAGCTGCTGCTGCCCGAGCTTCAGAAGGGCTCCTCGATCATGCCCGGCAAGGTCAACCCGGTGCTGCCTGAGGTGGTGCTTCAGGTCGCCGCCCAGGTCATCGGCAACGACGCCGCGATCACCATCGGCGGCATGCAGGGCAACTTCGAGCTGAACGTCCGGGTGCCGTTGTTGGCGCGCAACCTGTTGGAGTCAATTCGCCTACTGGCTTCGACCTCGCGTGCCTTCGCCGAGAAGTGCGTCGAGGGCATCAAGGCCAACGAGGAGGGCGCTCGCCGCTCGGCCGAGTCGACGCTTGCCGCGGCCACGGCTTTGAATCCCTACATCGGCTACGACCGGGGGGCGGAGATCGTCAAGGAAGCGGCCACGTCGGGCCGCTTGCTGCGCGAAGTGGCCTACGAGAAGGGCGTCGACGAGGAGACCTACGAGAAGGCCATGGACCTGCGCAAGATGGCCCAGGGCAACCTGTAGCGCGGGTTGTGACGCCCTGTCACGGGGGCGTCGCGGTTATGTGAAAAACGGCGGCTGGGGAGGGGTTAGGGTCTGCTCAGCCGCCAATGTGGGGTGGGTGACCCCCAGGCCGCCAAGAACGCGCTCGTCAGCACCCACGTCGCTCGTTTCTCGGGCGTGGGTGCCAGCGACCACCGAAAGCGGCGTCGTGAGCACCCACGCGGTCAGGGTCCTTGGCGTGGGTGCAGAGGTGCACGTTTCTGGGTCCCGCGAAGCCCGGATCGCCGCGATCGCCCAGGCACAACGTGGCCGCATCTCGCGGGACCAGCTGCACGCGGCCGCAATAAGCAATGCGGCCATCGCCCGCCTGGTCAAACGCCACGCGCTCGTCCCCCTTTGCTGCGATGTTTTTGCCGCCGGTCACCCAGGGCCGGTCGAGTTGGGGGATGAGACGGCGGCACTTCTGGCCTGTCCGCTCGGCGCAGCGCTCAGCCACCACACGGCGGCCAGGCTGTGGGACATCCAGCCACCGAACTCGGCTGATGGCGAGATTCACGTGCTCGTGCCTCATGGGTCGGGCCGCACCCGGGCCGAGGGCTTCCGTCTGCACCGAGCGCGCAGCCTTACCGCCGCGGACATCCAGGTCCACGAGCGCCTGCCGGTCACCTCGCCGGCCCGTACCCTCCTTGATCTGGCGCCGCTCCTGGGCCCGCGCCAGCTCGAGCTGGCCTTGGATCGGGCACTGGTTGCCCGGATCATGCGTGCTGACGACCTGGCCGAGCTCCTATCCCGGGCACATCGGCGGCCCGGCACTCCGGTCCTGACCGCTCTCCTCAACCGCCAGCACGGCTCGACCTTCACCCGGTCTCAGGCGGAGGAGATGTTTCTGGAGATGCTCAGGAGCGCCCGGCTACCAACCCCCCGGATAAACGTCAGGCACAGCGGCTACGAGGTGGACTTCCTCTGGACCGAGCAGCGCGTCGTCGTCGAGATCGACGGGTACCGGTTTCACTCGACTCGTCGCGCCTTCGAGCACGACCACCGCAAGGATCGCGACCTACGGGCGGCCGGCCTGACGGTGCTCCGCTTCACCTATGACCAGCTCCGCCGTGAGCCTTACGCCGTGATCGCGGCCGTTGCCGTCGCCCTCGGCGCAGCGCAAACGCCGCCCCGGACTTAAGTGGCTACGGTCTCGGTCCCAAGCTCGCGGGAGATGGCCACGTCGACCGAATAGTCGATCGGGACCACGATCAGTGAGGGGAGGTCGAGCGCCAGCGCCTGAGCCAGCCGCCCACTGAGATCATCGGCGTTGGCGCAGCGCCAGGCGGGTATCCCACCGTCGCCGCTGACCGTGACCACGTGACGATGGGGATCGACCAGCTTGGCCGCGATCGCCGAGGGCAGAGCGAAGCCCACCCCGGCCAGTCCGTTGGCGATCAGCACCGTGCCCGGCTCGTGGGCGGGGAACATGCGACCGATCCACAGCTTGTGCAGACCGACATCGGAGACGAGCAGGTCGTTGGGGCCGAGCGCCTCGCGCAGGTCGGCCAGTACGCGGGGCGGGCGCATCGGGAAGTGGTTGTCGTGGCGTGCCTCGTTCAGGGCGCCGAGGATTAGCTCGCGCAGGCGCTCTGAGCCGGCAAGCGCCGATGGCGTGCGCTCGCAGCCGGCGGCCTGTCGGGCCAGCACGTGCGGGATGTCGCCGATCAGCTCCACCTCGGCGATGAAGAACTCGTCGATCTCCGCCGCCACGGTGTCGATCATCACGATCCGCTTGTCGCTGTGCGGGTTCCAGTGCTCGGGGGCGTGCTCGACCAGGTCATAGCGCACCACCTCGGGCACGATCTCCGGGCTCGAAACTCGTGCATTCCACTTAACCACCGGGCGCATGATGCCGATGAGGTCGATGTACTGGTGTGACTCTTTGTGCATCCGTTCGAGGTCGGACTGACCCGTCAGCGCCACCAAGGGAGCCCGGTCCAGGAAGCGTCGGCCACTGCGGTCAGCAGGTTCGTCGCTCCGGGACCGAGCGTGCCCAGGCAGACGCCGGCGCGGCCGGTCAGGCGCCCGTAGGCATCGGCCATATATGCGCCGCCTTGCTCGTGGCGGACCGGGACGAATTGCACCGAGGAGTCGCTCAGCGACTCATTCAGATCCAGCGTCTCCTCCCCGGGGATGCCGAACACGTATTGCACGCCCTCGGCCTCGAGGCACTCGACAAATACATCGGAAGCTCTTGCGCTTGCTCACTCTGGCACCGTGTCTAAACCTAGTCCGACTACGCCGACCCTGGCTTGGGCTATGCGCTGTCGCCGCTCTGGCTTTGATCCCTATACCCCGAGCGCAGGCGGCCAGCACGTTCTACATCCGCGGCGGGGGAAACGGCCATGGCATCGGCATGAGCCAGTACGGGGCCTATGGCTACGCGCTGCACGGCGCCAGCTACCAGTCGATCCTCGCCCATTACTACCGGGGCACCGCGCTCGCCACCACGAATCCGAGCCGCGTCGTCCGGGTGCTCCTGGCCACGGGCAAAGCGTCCTTCTCCGGCGCCACAGCCGCGGGTTCCACCATCCTCAAGGCCGCCCAGACCTACACCGTCACGGCGCTGTCCAGCGGCCGGCTGGCCATCATGGGCAGCGCGGGCCGGCGCGTTGGCCCCACCTTCGCCGCTCCCCTCGCGGTCACCGGATCGACGGTCACCGGATCGACGGTCACCGCATCGACCACGCTCACCGTCCCCGGGGTGGGCACCTATCGCGGCGCATTGGAGTTCCGTCCCGACGGTGCAGGTGGCGTCCAAACCGTGGATGCCGTCAGCCTGGACGACTACATCCGCGGAGTGGTGGCGTCTGAGATGCCCTCGGGCTGGGCGCTGGCCGCCCTTGAGGCCCAGGCCGTCGCGGCCCGCACCTATGCGATCACGACCACCGTCGGGGGCAACGGGTACGACCTCTACGACGACTCACGGTCCCAGATGTATGGCGGTGTGGGCGCGGAGACGCCGGCCACCGATGCCGCCGTGGCCCGCACGCGCGGTCAGATCGTCACCTACGCCGGCCAGCCCGCGGTGACCTACTTCTTCGCCAGCTCCGGCGGCTACACCGAGGACATCCAAAACGTATGGCCCGGCGCCAGTCCGGAGCCGTGGCTGCGCGGGGTGAGCGACCCCTACGACGGCGCCGGCGGCGACCCCTACCACCAGTGGAGCGAGCAGCTCGGCCTCAGCGCCGCCGCGAGAAGGCTCGGCAGGCTGCTCAAGGGAAAGCTGATCGGTATCACCGTCACGCAGCACGGCGCCTCACCGCGGATCATCCAGGCGTCGGTCTCGGGGACCCGGGGAACCAGCACCGTGAGCGGCGGGGCGCTCCAGGGCGCCTTTGGTCTGCTCACCACCTACGCCTCGTTCACCACCATCACGACCAACCTGTCATCCGGCCGGGTAACCGGAAGTGTCTTCCCCGGCCGGGCGGGGACCACCTTCTGGCTCCAGACGTTCTCGAGTGGCGACTGGCACACCGTCGGCCATGCCCACCTGGGCAACGCAGGGCGATACCGCCTCGCGGTTCCGGGCCCCGGCACCTACCGAATTCAGACACTTCATCTCAATGGGCCGGCCGTGGCCAGCACCAAGCTGAACGCCGCGCTTCTGCGCTTCGCGGCCCATCAACAGCTCAGCGCGATGCTGAGCCTTCAGCGAGGCAATGGACCGGCGCTGCCGACGGGTAGGCTGGCCCGCTATGCCTGGCCCCTTGCTGGCCATCGACGGCCCCTTCGTCCTTTACCGCTCGTTCTACGCCCTGCCCGACTCGATCACCGGCACCGCTGATCGGCCGGTGAACGCCCTGCTCGGGGCGGTGAATCTGATCCTGCGCATCGCCGCGGACCGTGATCCCCGGGCGATCGTCGTCTGCTTCGGGGATGAGGCGGCCGCCTATCGGGTCGAGCTCTACCCCGGCTACCACGCGCAGCGCCCGCCGGTCCCCGACGATCTGCAGTGGCAGTTTGACCAGGCCACTGACCTGTTCGAGGCCTTCGGCTGGAGCTGCACATCCGAGCCGGGCCTCGAGGCTGATGACCTGCTCGGCGCGCTGGCCGACGTCGAGGCCGAGGCCGGTGGCTACGGGCTGATCATGACCGGCGACCGGGATATGTACCAGTGCGCCGCCAAGCGGGTCAGTGTCGTGTTTCTCAAGCAGGGCGCCAGCGGCTTCGAGGAGGTCGATCCGGTCGAAGTGCAGAAGCGTTACGGAATCACGCCCGAGCTGGTCCCGGACTTTATCGCGCTGCGCGGTGATCCCTCTGACGGTCTGCCTGGCGCCCCGGGCATCGGGGCCAAGACCGCCGCTGCGCTGCTTCAACGTCACGGCTCGCTGGAGGGGGCGATCGCCGGCGCAGCCCTCGAGCGTCCCCGAGTCGCCGCCGCGCTGACCGAGCACGCCGAGCAACTGCGCGCGTTCCGGGACATCGCCACGCTGCGTCCCCCGCCCGTGGAGCGTCCGCCGGATCGGCCCACCAACCTCAACGGCGGGGCCGAGGCCGCGCGGGCCCACGGCATGAACCGCCTGGCCGACCGCCTGGCGGCGGCCGACTCGCTGGTCGAAATCTGAACCTCCGGGAACGTTCTGACTACGGGGTGAACTTGACCGTGATCACGTCGCCGTCGGCGACTACGTAATCGCGACCTTCCAGTCGGAGTGTGCCTCGGTCCCGCGCTCCGGCGTAGCCGCCGGCCTCGCGGAGCTGGTCCCAGCCGATCACCTCGGCGCGAACAAACCCACGCTGGATGTCGGAGTGGATCTGCCCGGCCGCGTGCCAGACCGAGAGTCCGCGGCGCAGATGCCAGGACTGCGCGGGCTTGTCCTCACCGGCGGTGAAGAAGGCGACCAGGTCGAGCAGTGAGAAGGCGCCCCGGACGACGGTTTGCAGGCTCGATTCGGCCAGTCCGAGATCCTCGCGCATGGCCGCCGCATCCTCCTCGGCGAGCTCGGCCAACTCGGACTCGAGCCGGGCCGAGACCGAGACGACCTGGGCGCCCTGCGCGGCGGCATGCTCGGCGATGGCCGCCGGGACCTCATCGGAGCCCTCGTCCACGTTGGCCACGAACAGGACCGGCTTGGCGGTCAGCGGCGAGAGCATGGCGACGGCATCAGCGGCATCAGGCGGGGCGGGCACCGTCCGGGCCGGGCGCCCGGCCTGAAGCGCCTCGATCACGGCACGGACCCACTTCTCCTCGGCGATCGCGTGGCGATCACCGCCGCGGGCGGTGCGCACGACGCGGTCCAGGCGACGCTCGGCCTGTTCGAGGTCGGCGTAGATGAGCTCGGTCTCGATCGTTTCGATGTCGGCCAGCGGATCGACTCGTCCCTCCGGGTGCACGACGCTGTCATCGCGATGCGCGCGGACCACGTGAACGATCGCGTCGGTCTCGCGGATGTTGGCCAGGAACTGGTTGCCCAGGCCCTCGCCGCGGTGGGCGCCGGCGACCAGTCCGGCGATGTCGTGGAAGGCGATCGTGTCCGGCACAACCTTCGAGGCCCGGACGGTCTCGGCCACGGCGTTCAGGCGCTCGTCCTCCACGGGCACGATGGCCACGTTGGGCTCGATGGTCGTGAACGGGTAGTTGGCTGCCTCGGCGGCCACGCCGGTCAGGGCGGTGAAGAGCGAGGACTTGCCCGCGTTGGGCATCCCGACGATGCCGACCTTCATTGGCATGCCGGCCACCTCGCGGCAATCAGCGTGCCGAGGACCGCGCCGGTGGCCACGTCGCTGGGGTAATGCACGCCGAGGTAGGGACGGCTAACGGCAAGGGCCAGCGCGGCCCCATAGAGCGCCGGTGCGGAAGCCAGTCCGCGGTAGGCATAGGCGGCGGCGAACGATGAGGTCGCGTGGGCGCTGGGGAAGGAGAGCTGCGACACGGTGGAGGTCAGGGGGGGGAGGCCGGGCAGCTCGGGCCGCCGTCGGCGCACTGTCACCTTGACGGCATAGTTGGCCACGTAGGACCCGGCCACGACACCCATGCCCCGCAGCCAGCCTCGCCGGGAACCGGGGCGGCTGTCGACCAGCGCCCCGGCGGCCCCCAGAACCAGCCAGCAGGCGGCATGCTCGCCGAGTCGCGAATAGGTGGCGACCACCCGGTCGGCCCGGGGCGTGTGGGCCCGGGTGCGGGCGAGGAGCAACAGCTGGCGGTCAAGGGCGAGCGCGGCGGACACGGCCGGAGACTGTAGTGGCGACCGTGTTCAGGGCGGCGGTCAGGCTAACCCGGCTGGCAGCGGTGATCGCGCGAGGGGCAAAGCCGGCCTCGCGCGATCACCTGCCCCAGACCGCCCTCCCTTAAGCGCGGGCTTGTACTGCCGCCCCCAGCCTCGCCGGTGCGTCGTCGTCGCAGGCGGCGAAGAAGTCTCCCACCACCTCGAGCAGATGCTCGATGCCGTCCGCGGCAAAGAGGATCGGCTGGTAGTGGGTGATGTCGTAGGCCTGGGTGCCCATCACGGCCACGTCGAGAGGGCGGATGTCGGCGCCGCGGAACTCATCGATTTCCCCGTAGGAGGAGAGAAGGCCGGCGCCATAGGCCCGAAGTTCTCCGTCTTCGTAGAGCACGCCGAATTCGATCGAGAACCAGAACACCCGGGCGAAGAAATCCCGGCCAGACTTGGTCTCCAGGCGGCGTGCGGCCTGCCCGGCGAGGCGATTGAGCTCGGCCAGGCGCGGGCTGGCCAGCAGGCCCCCGTGTCCGATGACCTCGTGAATGAGGTCGGGCTCGGGGGTGTAGAGCGGGCGCGCGTGGTGGCGGACGTATTGGGTGGAGTAGAAGATCCCGTCGGCCAGCGAGCCGTAGAACTGATCGAACGGAACCAGCCCCGCGGCCGGGTGATAGCCGAACCCGGTCAGTGGCTCCAAGTGCGCGGTGACCTCATCGAGCTGCGGGATCCGATCGGTGGGCAGCGCCAGACGGTGCATGGCCGCCCGGTACTCGGCGCAGGCCAGCCGCTGGTGCTTGGCGGTCAGCTCGCCGCACACCGTGCGCCAGACCTCCTGCTCGGCTTCGGTGTAGTCAACGTGGGGGATCGGTTCCCCGGCCTGCCAGTTCAACGCCCGGGCGGCGATCTGGTTGCGACGCTCTCGGTACTCGGGATCGCCGAAGCCTGGGTGGTCCTCGTCCAGGTGCACCGTCACCGCGCCGTCCGCGGCGGTGGTCACCGGCGCATAGAGCTGTCCCTCCTCAAACACTGGCACTCACCGCCGACTTGTCCGGTGCCCAGGACAGCGCGTAGCGACCATCGTCGATGCCGGCCGAGAGCGGGGTCAGACGCAGCGGCCGGAAGGTGTCGCACATCACCGCCAGCTCGCCGGTCCAGCGCTGGCCAATCGACTTCTCGGCCAGCCCCGGCTGCGGGCCATGCGGTAGCCCCGACGGGTGCAGCGTGATCGATCCCACATCGACCCCCCGCCGGGAACCGAACTCCCCGGAGACGTAATAGATCATCTCTTCGCTCTGCAGGTTCGAGTGGTTGTAGGGGATCGGGATGGCCCCCTCCTGCCAGTCGAGCATTCGCGGGCAGAACGAGCAGATGACGAAGTTCGGCCCTTGGAAGGTCTGGTGCACCGGCGGCGGCATGTGCACCCGCCCGACGACCGACTCGAAGTCGTCGATGTTGAACGTGTACGGATAGACGTAGCCGTCCCACCCGACCACGTCGAGCGGGTGGTAATCGAGCCCGTAGCGCTGGTAGCCGCTCCGCACGCGGATGGTCAGCTCGTAGTCACCGCGGTCTCGATTGGTAACCAACTCGTCGGGGGGATGGAAGTCACGATGGGAGTAGGGCGCATGCTCGAGCAGTTGCCCGTACCGGTTGCGATACCGATTCGGCGTCTCGATCTCCCCTGGGGTGTGGAAGGTCAGCCAGAGCTGATCGTCGGCGGGCCGGAACCGGTAGGTCGTGCCCCGGGGGATGACGATGTAGTCGTGCTCTGAATAGATAAGCCTCCCGAAGGTGGTCTCGACTTCCCCAGAGCCCTCGTGGACGAAGATGACCTCGTCGCCCTCGCCGTTGCGGAAGAAGCCCACCTGCTCTTCGCGAGGCCGGCAGATGGCGATCTCCACGTCATCGTTGAACATGAGCAGCTGCCGCCCGGTGATCGGATCACCGCCGGCCGGAAGGAGGCGAGAGTCGAACAGGCGATGGGCATGAGCGTCGGGAACCCACTCCTCGCGCTCGATCGGCGTGAAGGTTCCGAGCTCGGTGATCCGACACGGCGTCTCGAGGTGATAGAGGATGGACTCGTTGCCCGAGAACCCCTCGAAGCCCATCACCTCTTCGGTCAGCAGCGTGCCGTTCTCGCGGAAGGCCACGTGACGCTTGTCGGGGACCTGCCCCCGGCGCTCGTAACGCATCGTCCCGGCCCCCCTTAGAGGTTCCCGCGCCGGTCTTGCTCGCGCTCGAGGGCCTCGAACAGGGCCTTGAAGTTGCCCTCGCCGAACCCGCGTGCGCCGTGGCGCTCGATCAGCTCAAGGAACACCGTCGGCCGGTCGCCGACTGACTTGGTGAAGATCTGCAGCAGGTAGCCCTCCTCGTCACGGTCGACGAGAATGCCCAGCCTCTGCAGGTCGGCCAGGTCCTCCTTGATCTCCCCGATCCGCTCGTGGACATCGGCGTAGTAGGACTCGGGGATGGGCAGGAACTCAACCCCGCGCGCGCCCAGCTCGGCCACGGTGCTCACGATGTCGGTGGTCGAGACGGCGATGTGCTGTACCCCCGCCCCGCGGTAGAAGTCCAGGTACTCCTCGATCTGGGACTTGCGCTTGCCCGAGGCGGGTTCGTTGATCGGGAACTTGATGCGCCCCGAGCCATCGGTGACGACCTTGGACATCAGCGCTGAGTATTCGGTGGAGATGGCCTCGTCGGAGAAGTGGATCAGCTCGGTCATGCCGAACACGCGCTCGTAGTAGTGGACCCATTCCTCCATGTGGCCGAGCTCGACGTTGCCGACCACGTGGTCGATCCCCACCAGCAGTCCGTCGGCGCTGTGATCGGTGGTGGCCCGGGCTTCGTAGCCGGGCAGGAAGGCTCCGTGGTAATCAGCGCGTTCGACGAACAGGTGACGCGTCTCCCCGTAGGTGGCCACCGAAGCCATGCGCACGCTGCCGTGTTCGTCGGTCTCGGTGTACGGCGTTCGCAGGCCCCGGGCGCCGTGGCTGACCGCGTACTCATAGGCGAAAGTGGCGTCGGGAACGCTCAGGGCGATAGCGATGACGCCGTCCCCGTGGCGACGGTGGTGATCGGCGATCTCGTCCTCGCCGGTCAGCGTCCCGGTGAAGACAAGCCGGATTCGGCCCTGCTCGAGAACGTGGGAGACACGATCCCGCGAACCGGTCTCGAGACCCCGGTAGGCGGTCTCCGTGAAGCCGTAGGCGCGGGCGTAGTAGTAGGCCGCCTGAGCGGCGTTGCCGACGTACAATTCAAGGTGATCGATGCCATGGACGGGCATCACGTCGGGCGTTGAGGCGTGGGGTATCTGTATGGCTGAAGTGGTCACTTGACAATGATCCGTGCCTGGAAGCGGCATCACAAGAGCAGAACATTGCGTACCATGCCATTGGACCCCCTCAATGGACGACATCGACCGCACAATCGTTGCGTTGCTCCGTGAGAACGCCCGCCGTTCGTTTCTGGACATCGGCCGTCACGTTCATCTGAGTGCACCGGCGGTCAAGCGGAGGGTGGATCGCTTGGAGAGCGCCGGCATTGTGCTCGGGTACACGGCGGTCGTGGACCCGGTCGCCTTCGGCTGGCACGCCGAGGCGTTCGTCGACCTCTATTGCCGGGGCGACATGGCGGCGGGAGCGATCAAAGCCACCGTCGAGCGCGAGCCGGGCGTGATCGCCGCGCACACCGTGGCCGGTGAGGCCAGCGCCCTGCTCCACGTGATGGCCAAGGACACCAAGGATCTCGAGCTCGCGCTTGAGCGGATCAGGGCCGCAGACGGCGTCGCCCGGACCGTGACCGAGGTCGTGCTCTCGACGCTGTTCCAGCGATGAGACGCCCCTACCCCGACGGGTCGCCGCCCTCGATCCGAGACTTCATGGCCTTCGAGGAGCACATCGTCAATGCCCGGCGCAACCGAGGCGCTGAGGTCCCCGAAGCCTGGTACCAGATCCCCGTCTTCTACTTCAGCAACCCTGGGGCGATCTACCGTGACGGTGACGCGATTCCCAAGCCCGCGGATACCGCCCGCCTGGATTACGAGCTCGAACTGGCCTGCGTGGTTGGGGCCGATGGGCAGCCCGAGGGGTTCACGATCATGAACGACTTCTCGGCCCGTGATCTCCAGGGCCTCGAGATGAGTGTCGGCCTGGGACCGGCCAAAGGCAAGGACTTTGCCACCGCGTTGGGCCCGGTGCTGGTGTCTGCCGATGAGCTACCCGACGATCTCGATCTCCGCGCCATAGCGCGTGTCAACGATGAAATACGCACCGACTCACGCACCGGGGGCATGCACTGGAGCTGGGCGGAGCTGCTCGAGGCGGCAGCCCGAAACACCCCCGGCCTGCGCCCCGGAGAAGTCATCGGATCGGGCACTGTGGGCCGCGGCTGCATCCTCGAGCACGGCGACGGGCGCTGGCTTCAGCCCGGCGACGAGATCGAACTCGAGATAGAGGGCATCGGGGTCCTGCGCAACCGGATCGTCTAGAGCGCCGCGTACCAGGCGTCAAACAGAGTGAAGGCCTGAGCGCGGGCCGACGGCCCGTAACGGGCGCCCTCGCGGGCCATGGTCTGGACCTCGGCAACTGACAGGTTGGGGTCATTGTGAGCCCAGATCTCACCCATGGTCTCGGTGGCCTCGGGGTGAAACTGCAAACCGAGGTTCCGCCCGGCTCGAAAGGCGGCCGGGCCGGCCGGACTGCGGGCCAGCTCCGTGGCGCCCGCGGGCACGCTGAACGCTTCGTAGTGGTAGTGCAGCCAGGGCCCCTCAGGGATGGCCTCATCGGGGCTCGGCACGGTCAGCCAGCCGATCTCGGGCATCGCCGCCGGCGCGACCTGGCCGCCCAGGGCCACCGACAGGGCCTGACCGCCCCAGCAGAGCCCCAGCACCGGCACGTCGGCCCGCAGGGCGTCGCGCAGCAGTTCCACCTCAGCGGCGATCCATTGCGGCTCCCGGGCGTTTACCGACTGCGCTGAGCCGAGGCTGGCCAGGAACCCGAAGGCCCCGGCGTCACTCGGCGGCGGGCCATCCCAGGCCCGGTGGAGCTCGTAATCGATGCCCCGCGCCTCGAGCCATTCCGTCAGCCGGGCCGCGGGACCTTGCGGTCCGTGCTGGAGGACCAATCCGGGAGCCGTCGGGCTCAGGTCCCGAACCCCACGCGGTGCCCCTCAGTGTCGACGAGCAGGTAGACCACCTTCTCGAGGTCCAGCGCCACTAGGCCGTCCTCGGCACGCAGATCGTGCCAGCCGGCGCTGCCCAGCGCCTCACGCAGCTTCCTCAACTCCTCCGGAGCGACGCGGGCACTGAGGACGGGACCACCAAGGAACCCGATGTTGATCTTCTGGGGTTTGTCGGACATGTCAGTGTCCCTCCGCTGGCTGGACGATTTCGGTGAGCACGCCTCCGGTGGAGGCGGGATGTAGGAAGGCGACGCGTGAGCCGCGGATCCCGACCCGCGGCTCCTTGTCGATCAGGCGCAGACCCGCCGCCCTGGCCGCGGCCAGGGTTTCCTCAACGGAGACCACCCG
The DNA here is from genome assembly GCA_039922645.1 of Solirubrobacteraceae bacterium. GTDB lineage: Bacteria > Actinomycetota > Thermoleophilia > Solirubrobacterales > Solirubrobacteraceae > Palsa-465. The sequence continues at coordinate 15,546 of JBDTEE010000131.1, forward strand.
ATAGGCAACGTGGTGCAGGCCAGGCCCGCGGCGGTCGAGGAACTTGCCCACCGCGGTGTCAGGGGCGAGCGGCTCGAGCAACTCGATGTGGCCGTCGCCGACATCGAGCAAGGCGGCGTCGACTCCCTGCTCGGTGACCGTCTCCCGGTGCACCAGAGGCATGCCCAGAGCGTCTCGGTAGAGGGCCAGCGCGGCGTCGATGCTCGGCACGGCGACGCCGACATGGTCGATGGCGGACAGCATCGGGCGGGGAGGATACCGCCGCCCGGTGGGCGCTCGCTCAGTCCCGAGAGCTGCCGGGCAGTCGCGCCGGGTTGACCGCCGTGGCCGCCGCCAGCCCGATACGCGCGCTGGAGCCCCGGGCCGGGGTGGCCGACTTGACCCCGTTCATCACTCGGCCGATGTCCTCGCGCTCCATGACCTCCCTGGCCAGCAAGGTGGCGGCCAGCTCGTCGAGCTGCGGGCGGTGCTGATCGAGGATCGTCGCCGCGGCGCGCATCGCCTCGTCGGCCAGCTCGCGAACCTCTTGGTCGCTGGAGCGCCGGGTGGCCTCCGAGACGCTCTTGTCGGCCAGCCGCAACGACGTGAAGCCGGTGCCCATGGCGTACTCGTGGACCATCGCATGGGCGATCTCGGCCACCTTGCGCAGGTCGTCTCCCGCGCCGGTGGTCACCGAGCCGAAGACCAGCTCTTCGGCGGCCCGGCCACCGAGGGCCATCGTCATCAGGTCGATGAGCTCTTCGCGGGTTTTCAGGTAGCGATCCTCCTCCGGCAGGCTGAGGGTGTAGCCGAGGGCTTGGCCGCGGGGGACGATCGAAATGCGGTGGACGGGGTCGACCGAGGGGAGGAGCTCGCCGCACAGGGCATGGCCGGCCTCGTGGTAGGCAACCACCCGGCGCTCGTGATCGGTCAAGGTCCGGCGGGACTGCATCCCGGCGATCACTCGCTCCAGAGCGTGGTCGAAGTCCTCGGTCTCGACCTCAGTGCAGTAGCGCCGGGCGGCGTTGATAGCCGCCTCATTGCAGATGTTGGCCAGGTCGGCTCCGGTGAGGCCGGAGGTCTGGCGAGCCAGCAGCCGGTAGTCGACGCTGGCGGCCACCGGCTTGCCGCGCGAGTGGACCCGGAGGATTGCTTCGCGGCCGACGACGTCGGGCGGGGAGACGAAGATCTGACGATCGAAGCGGCCCGGGCGCAGGAGCGCCTGGTCGAGCTTCTCGAGCAGGTTGGAGGCGGCAATCACGACCACGTCCCCGCTGGAGGTAAACCCGTCCATCTCGACCAGAAGCTGGTTGAGCGTCTGGTCGTGCTCGCGGCTGTCATGACCGCGCGCGCTGCCCACCGCGTCGAGCTCATCGATGAACACGATCGCCGGAGCGTGCTTGCGCGCTTCCCGGAACAGCCGGCGAATGCGGGCCGCGCCCACACCGACAAACATTTCCACGAACGAGGCGGCCGACTGCGAGAAGAACACGGCACCCGATTCGTGCGCGGCCGCCTTGGCCAGCAGGGTTTTACCGGTGCCCGGGGGGCCATAGAGAAGGATGCCCTTGGGGACCTTGGCTCCCAGGGTCTTGAAGCGCCGGGCATCACGCAGGTAATCGACGACCTCGCGCAGTTCCTCCTTGGCCTCATCCGCACCGGCGATCTCTGACCAGGCGATCGTCGGCGTCGAGTCCGGACGGATCTCCTGCGGGCGCGTGCGCGGCATCGTCCGCACCAGCATCACCACGGCACCGACGAGGATGCCCATGAAGATCAGGGGCAGCCACTGCTGGATGGTGCTGACGAGATCAAACCCGCCGGAGTTGAGCACCGGCTGATTGGCGAGGTGGGAGGCGGCGGTCCCGGTGATGGCAGCACTCAGCATCAGAACAAGACCATCATCGGCCAACCGGACCGATTACTGAACCCTTGACAGTCTGGGGTTGGGTGCGTACCCGCGCCCGACCTTCGCACAGGGCCGTCCCTCGAGCAGGACGACATCGGCCGTGAAGTCGTTTTCACCCCGCAGGAGTGAGGAGCCCACGCCGTAGGCGTCGACGGCCACCCCCGTGGCTTCGAACTCCCGGATACGGGCGGCGGTGAAGCCGCCGGAGGCCACTATGCGCACGTCGGGGAAGCCCGCGCCGTCCAGCGCCCCGCGCACCTTCTCGACCAGCCTGGGATTGACCCCGGTGGGCTTGAAACCGCCCATCTCCTCCCACAATGAGCGGTCGACCAGCTGTTCGGAGGTGTCGAGTCTTACGCCCCACAGGCGCCGACCGAGTGCCGAGGCCACGTCGAGAGCCGTCTTCACCGAGTCGTTCTCGAAGTCGACCAGGACGGTGATGTTCATCTCCTCGTGGTAGCGCTCAGCGAACTTCACCGCCGCCTTGACGGTGTCCCCGCCGAAGGCCGCGATCAGGCCATGGGGAACCGTGCCCACCCCGCGGCCGCCCCACCAGGAGGCCTGCGCGTCGGTGGAGACACCGATCGCGCCTGCCACGTGGGCACTCCAGCCGTCGCCGGTCTGCACGAGCCAGTGGTCGTGTCGGGCGGGGAAGAACAGGACCTGCTTGCCGCCGGCGGCGCGCACCACCTCATTGACGTTGTGCATGATCAACGAGCGGCGCGCCAGACTGCCCAGGTAGACCGTCTCCAAGTGGGCGAACAGGCTGTAGTCGCCCTCGATCGTCATCACCGTCTCGCGGGGTGCGATGCGGTCGCCCTCGTGCAGGGCGTGGACGACGAGCTGGTCCCAGCCGGAGACGAACTCCCCGTCCACGATCCGTCCCGCGCACGTCTTGAGCACGGCGATCGCCTCATCGATCCCCCCGAGCACCGAGTCCTCCTTCTGGAAGACCTGCATGGTCACGTAGGGATGCTCACCTTCGGCCTCGAGCAGCTCCTTGGTGTAGACGAAGTACGCGTCGGAGTAGTAGCCGGCCCGGATCCTGGCCACCGGCAGACGGAAGATGTCGGGGTCGAGCCGGGGGGAGACCTCCGTCGGCATGGGCTGAGTCTATTCGGCTGACACGCGATGCTCTGGGCGTGAGCCCGGCCCTCCGCGTCCTCCGTCACACGGATTTCCGCCGCCTGTTCCTGGGCCAATCGGCCAGCGCAATCGGCGATCAGGTGGTGATCATCGCCCTAGCGCTCTACGTGACCCAGCGGACCCGGTCGGCGAGCGATCTGGGCTTGATTCTCGCCGCCCAGTCGGTCCCGCTGGTCGCGCTCCTGCTCTTCGGCGGGGTTTGGGCGGACCGCTGGGGCGGGCTGGGTCGCCGGCGGATCATGATCGCCACCGATCTGGTCCGGGCCGCCCTGCATGCCGTGCTGGCCGGACTCATCCTGGCCGGCGGGGCCACGGTGCCGGAGATGGTGGTCATCGAGATCTTCTTCGGGGCCGCCCGCGCCTTCTTTCAGCCGGCCTACTCGGGCCTGCTACCGCAGACGATTCCCGAGACGTTGATCCCGGATGCCCGCGCCCTGGCCCAGTCGACGGCCAACCTGGCCATCGTGATCGGTCCGGCGCTCGGGACCCTTCTCGTGCTCGGTCTCGGAGCCGGGGAGGCCTTCGCGCTCGACGCGGTCACCTTCGGCGTGAGCGCGCTGCTGCTGGCTCGCGTTCAGCCCCGCGAGCGCGGTGCTACCCCCACCCCGACGCCCATCTTGCGCTCGCTGCGTGAGGGTTGGGGCGAGGTCCGTTCGCGTCCCTGGGTGTGGGTGACCATCGCGGTCTTCACCGGCGCCGTCCTGGCCGGCTATGCCCAGTGGTACGCGCTGGCCCCGGGGATCGCGCGCTCGCTCTACGGCGGCGTCGGAGTCTTCGGCCTGCTTGAGGCGGTGGCCGGGGTCGGCGCCGTCGTTGGGGCGCTGGTCGCTCTGCGTTGGCGGCCGCGCCGCCCGCTCCTCGTCGGTCTGTTGCTGACCTTCGCCTGGCCGCTGCAGAGCATCCTGTTCGCCCTGGGGGTGCCGCTGGGCGTCGTGGTGGTGAGCGCCCTGCTGGCCGGCTTCGGATTTTCGCTGTTCGAGATCTGGTGGGAGACCGCACTGGCGCTCCACATCCCGCCGCGGGCTCTCTCCCGGGTCAGTGCCTACGACTGGATGGGCTCGCTGGCTCTGCTGCCCGTCGGCTTCGCCATCGCCGGTCCGCTGGCCGGAGCGTTCGGAGCCCGATCGGTACTGGGCGTCGGTGCGGGATTGGCGCTGATCATGCTCTGCGCAGCTCTTCTCCCACGCTCAACTCGGGAGTTGTCGGGCTCAACCCAACAGCTGCACGGCGATGTCGCGGAAGAACGTGGTGGCGAAGCCCAGGTCGCGCACGTCGATCCGCTCATCGGCGTTGTGCACAAGCGGCGCGGCCTCGAGTAGACCCTGGTGGCGCTGGGGGAAGAAGCCGTAGGCCACACAATCCGGGAAGGCATCGCGGAACCAGCGCGAATCAGAGAAGCCCGGGAGGATCACGGGCACCGTGCTCGCCTCGGGGTCATTGCGGGCCACCCAGCCAGTGATGGCGCTCATGAGCTCGCTCTCCACGGGCGACTGGTTGCCCACCACGCGCTCGGTGAATTCGATGCTGAGCGCTTCGCTCTCGGCACCCAGCACCTGGTGGATGCGCTCCCGGGCAGCCTCCTCGCCGAGGCCAGGTGGGACCCGGCAGTCGATCCGGACCTGGGCGCGCGAGGGGATGACGTTGATCTTCCCCGAGGCACTGGACATCGTCGGGGTGAGGGTGACGCCGAACATCGGCTCGATCAGCGTCCGCAGGCCCGGATCGGTGGCGGCCAGGCGCTCGAGCGCGGCGCCGGGATCGGCGGGATCCTCACCCAGGCCTCTGAGCAGGGCGGCCGGGCCCTCGGTGACCGCGTAGCCATCCGGCGGTGAGGCCAGGGCGGCCAAAACGGGAGCCAGCTTCAGCAACGCGTTGTCGCCGGTCCGGGGTAGCGAGGCGTGTCCGGCGGCGCCATGGGCGGTCACGTTGAAGCGGAAGATACCCTTCTCGGCGCAGCACACCCCGTAGCGGCGCTGGCCGCCGTACTCGAAGGATTCCCCGCCACCCTCGTTGAGGAGCATGTCGCAGCGGACCTTGTCGGGGTGGTGCTCGCACAGCCAGTGGGCGCCCAGATCTCCACCGGTCTCCTCGTCGGCGACGAAGACCAGCTTCAGGGTCCCGCGAGCCGGCCGCCAGCCACCACGGGCCAGGGCCACACCGGCCACGGCCTCGGCGGCGACCTGGGACTTCATGTCCAGCGAGCCGCGGCCCCAAAGGTAGCCGGCCTCGACGTCTCCGGACCAGGGGTCATGTCGCCATTCCGAGGCGTCGGCCAGGACGGTGTCCACGTGGCCGAGGAGGCACAGCGTGGGACCGGGCTCAGCGCCGCGCAGGTCGGCGATCAGGTTGGGCCGCTCTGGGGTGGCGCCCAACACCTCGGTCTCAAAACCCGCCTCGTCCGCGTATTCGCGCAGATACTCGACCGCCTCGCGCTCGTTACCGGGCGGGTTGACGGTGTTGAACTGGACGAGGCGCTGTAGCACGCGGATCGCCTCATCTTGGAGTTCTTGATCGACCATGGCGGTTCAGGGTATCGGCGTAGGATGGCCGCCGTGGCCGCTTCGGAAGAGGACCTCGCGCTCGCCCACGAGCTCGCCGACCTGGCCGACGAGATCACCATGGGCCGCTTCCGGGCCGAGGACCTGGTCATCGAGACCAAGCCCGATCTGACGCCGGTCAGCGAGGCCGACCGGGCCGTGGAGCAGGCGCTGCGCGATCGGCTGGCGGTGCTACGCCCCGACGACGCCGTCATGGGTGAGGAGTACGGCGCCCGCGGCGCGCGCGCTGGCGCGGACGCCAAGCGGCGCTGGATCGTCGACCCGATTGACGGAACCATGAGCTACGTGCGGGGTGTGCCGGTCTGGGGCACTCTCCTGGCGCTCGAGGAGGATGGCGAGCTCACCCTCGGGGTGGTCTCCGCGCCCGCCCTCGGCCGGCGCTGGTGGGGCAGCGCCGGAAGGGGTTCGTTTGCCCGCGAGAACGGGACCACGCGATCGCTACGGGTCTCCGGGGTGCGGGAGCTGGCTGACGCCCAGCTCTGCTTCTCCGACTACGACGGCTGGCTGCGCGAGGGCCGCATCGGCGCGCTGCTGGACCTGAGTGCCCGCTGCTGGCGCACCCGGGGCTACGGCGACTTCTGGCAGCACATGCTGGTGGCCGAGGGTGCGGCGGAGATCGCCGTCGATCCCGACGTCTCGGTGTGGGATTTGGCCGCCGTGCTGGTCGTGGTCCGCGAGGCCGGCGGGTGTCTGACCGACCTCGACGGGATGCAGCGCGCTGACGGCGGCGATGGCGTGTCGACCAATGGGCTGCTCCACGACGAGGTGCTGGCCGCGCTCAGAGGCAGCTGACGCTCGGAGGCGAAAGCGATCAGCGCGCCCCGCCGTAGCCGGCTCCACGACCGCGCGCTCAGGCGGCGCTCAGCCCGCGCCCTGCGGAGCGCGAATACCGTCCCGTAGGCGGCCAGCGGCACCAGCGAGGCCTCGACCGGCGCCGTCACGTTGAGACCGGTCCCGGACTTGAAGTTGGTCAGGAAGGTGATCACGTTGGCCACCGCCAATACGAGACTGGCCCGCAGGAGGGGCCGGTCAGCGGCCCGTGAGCGCTCGGCGAAGGCAAAGGCACTGGCCACCAGCAAGCCCGTGCACGTTCCAACCGGCTCGGGCCCAAAAGCCCTTGAGCAGGCCCAAAGAGCGCACGCCGGTGTGGGTCTGGGCGATCACCACCTCCCGCCAGAAGGCGCCCACCGCCCAGCAGGATGGTGCCGGCAACGAACACCCCAGGCGGCTGGGCACCCACGATCCGCCCGTAGAGATCGCCCTGCAGGACCAGGTTCGAGCTGAGGGCGTAGACCCCCTCGCTGTAGTCCCCATAGGTGCCGAGCAGCAGCAGGTGGACGGCGAGGAGAGCCGCCATGCCGGTCGCCACGCCCCCCTCAGCGCTCGCCCACGCACATCCTCACCCTACGGTTTCTCCGTCCCGCCTTCTCTCCGGCTCATACTGAACGGGATATGGAGCAGCTGTTCGATGACGGTCGTGTCGGGGCCGACGGGCCCGACCAGGCGCTCGACGGCGCACCGCTGGCCACCCGCATGCGGCCCAGCACGCTCGACAACATCGTCGGTCAGGAGTCATTGCTGGCCCCGGGCTCGGCTCTGCGCCGGGCGATTGAGGGCGGCCATCCCCACTCGATGATCCTCCACGGTCCGCCGGGCAGCGGCAAAACGACGCTTGCGCGGCTGGTCGCCCATACGTCTGGAGCGGCGTTCGAAGAGGAGAGTGCGGTGGCCGCGGGCCGGGCCGAGGTCCGGGCGATCATCGAGCGGGCTCGCGAACGACTCCGGGCGGGCGGCCGGCGCACCGTGTTCTTCCTGGACGAGATCCATCGCTTCAACAAGGCCCAGC
>JBDTEE010000132.1:0-5912 GCA_039922645.1 Solirubrobacteraceae bacterium
AGCGGCGCAGGCGGACCGGCCACCGCGTGCGGCGCGACTGGAATCGGCTCGTCGATAACCCCTAGTTGCCCCGATATCTCCACCATCGTGGGCCGGATCGTAATCGCATCGGCGGTCTGTGTCCATGCCCGAGCGGGACCTCGTCCGCTCTTTGCCCGGGGGTTCGCGCGGATCTTGAAGGATCGCACGAGGCGGCTCCTTCTGGGCATTGCGTGAAACGGAGAGGGCGGGATTCGAACCCGCGTAGGAGTGTGAACCCCTTACTCGCTTAGCAGGCGAGTGCCTTCAGCCACTCGGCCACCTCTCCTTCGGATTTGCGCCAGTGTAGACGAGGGGTCCGCAGCTAGGATCGGGCCGGTCACACCTGGAGGGGTGGCAGAGTGGTCGAATGCACCGGTCTTGAAAACCGGAGTCCGGCAACCCCGGACCGCGGGTTCGAATCCCGCCCCCTCCGCTTCCGAACTTCGTTCCGAACGGCCGACTGGGCCGCCACAGCGCCAGACGGCGACGGGGGTCAGCCCTTTTTCGGTGCGGTCCCGAAAACGTGGTCCCAGAACGGGGCGCTGACGCCGTAGCCGCGCTCGTGGTCCTGGAAGTGGTGGCGCATGTGCAGTTCGCGCATACGTCGCCCGAGCTGAGTCTTGGGTCGGTGATGGTGCACGTGGTAGTGCAGCATGTCGTAGGCCAGGTAGCCGCTCAGGAATCCGGCCGCGAAGGGCAGGAAGGCCGGGCTGCCCAGGACGACCGAGAAGCCCCACACGAACAGCACCGCCAAGGGAATGCTCAGCGAGGGGGGCATGACCAGGCGCATGGGGTCATTCGGGTGATCGTGGTGTACGCCGTGGATGATCCAATGCAGACGCGCCCCGATGCCCTTCTCGGGCTCGAAGTGGAAGACGATCCGGTGCAGCCAGTATTCGGTCAGCGTCCAGAACAGGTAGCCGCCGAGGATCCAGACCAGGGTCAGCCAGCCCGCCCCGTGCACGAACCCGAGGACCAGGAGCGTCACGATCGCCGGCACGAACAGGATCGGCGGCACGGCGGGATGGACGCGCGAGAGCTTGTCCAGCAGGTCGGAATCGAACATGCGGGGCGAGGCCCGCAACGCATCGGTGCGAGTCACGGCTTTCGGGTCTTCAGCGGGACGTGTGGCCATGGAGCCCAAATCTTAGCCCGTTGGGCCGACTTGCTCGGGTCGCAGGGAGGAGGTTTCCTCCGGCTCCAGGTCGCCGCCCTCCTCGGCCGGCATGGCCAGCACGATGTGCCGCAGCGACAGGGCCACAAACTCCCGCTGCTCGACCCGTGGGGAGCCGCCCAGACTCGTGACCTCGACATCGGTGAGAGCGAGGAAGTCCCGCTCGGAGGCGTTCAGATAGTCGGTCAACCGACTGCGGTAGCCGTCTACCGGCAAGCGCAACAGGCCGGAGATGCGGTGGCGGACGGTCTCGACGATGATGCGCTCGTCGCGATGCTCCATAAACCGCGACGATAGCGGGCACGGTTCGTCGCAGTGCCATCCTCCTGTCATGGCCAGCCCACCGGTACCTCGCTGGTGGTCGGCCCGGCGAGCTCAGAACCGCAAGCCGGCCACCTACCGCTGTCCCCTGTGCGGCGGTCACCTGCCCGCTCTCAGCGAGCACATGCTCCTGTTCCCGGAGGGACGCTCGGAGGGTCGCCGGCACGCCCATACGGCGTGCGTCCAGCGCGCACGGCAGGCCGGCCGCCTTCCCACCCGTGAGGAGTGGCAGCGCACTCAGCCCAGGTCGCCGGGCGTCTGGCAGCGTCTTCGACACCGTCTCGCCGGGCGCCCCGGCTAGGGTCTGGCCATGGCCAAGCAACTGAAGCTGGGACTGGGCATGGGCTATTGGGCGGGCGGCCCGCCGCTGGGGGCGGCGGAGTCGGTGCTCGAGGCTGACCGTCTGGGCTTTGACTCCGTGTGGGCGGCCGAGGCCTATGGATCCGATGCGCTCACGCCGCTGGCCTGGTGGGGCGCGGCTACGGAGCGAATCAAGCTCGGCACTTCGATCGTGCAGATCTCGGCCCGGACTCCGGCCGCCACGGCGATGGCCGCTATGACTCTCGATCACCTCAGCACAGGACGCATGATCCTCGGCCTGGGAGTCTCCGGGCCTCAGGTGGTCGAGGGCTGGTATGGCCAGCCGTTTGCCAAGCCGCTGGCCCGCATGCGCGAGTACATAGGTGTGCTGCGGGACATCTGGGCCCGGCAGGGGCCGCTCACCAACGAGGGCCCCCATTACCCGCTGCCCCTGCCCGGTGGCACCGGCCTGGGCAAGCCACTGAAGTCGAGTCTTCGCCCGTTGCGCTCCGAGATCCCCATCTACCTGGCCGCCGAGGGTCCGAAGAACATCGCCCTCGGGGCCGAACTGTGCGATGGGTGGCTGGCGCTGTTCTATTCGCCCTACCACGACGACTTCTACCGCGAGGCGCTGGCTGACGGCTTCAGTCGCCCCGGGTCCCGGCACAGCGCTGAGGACTTCGAGGTCGCGGCCACCGTCCCGTTGATCATCACCGACGACATCGAGGCCGCGGCTGACGCCGTGCGGCCCATGTACGCCCTTTACTTCGGGGGCATGGGTGCTCGTGGGGCCAACTTCCATGCCGAGGTGGCCATCCGCATGGGCTATGCGGCCGAGGTGGCCAAGATCCAGGACCTGTACCTGAGCGGCCACAAGGACGAGGCGGCCGCGGCTATCCCAATCCGGTTACTCGAGCAACTCACCCTCATCGGCCCCAAAGAGAAGATCCGTCATGACCTCGAGGCCTGGCGGGAGTCGATCGTCACCACCCTCCTGACCGGCGGGGACCCAGCCACCCTGCGAACGGTGGCCGAACTCGTCCTCGGCTGAGGCGTTAGCACCGGTCGAGATCAGCGCGCCGAAGGCGCTCTTCCGTTCTGGGCGGCGACCAGGATCTGGTGAGCCTTCAGTCCCAGGCTCAGTCGCTCCCGGCCGTCAGACTCGTAAGGCGAGAGGCTCGAGACCTCCTGAACGCGGGACAGGCGATAGCCGACCGTGTGGCGGTGGAGCCGCATGGCCTCAGCGGTCTCGGTGGTCGATCCGTCGTGGGCCAGGAAGGCCTGGAGGGTGGCCAGGAGATCGGTGTCGTGGCGGCGGTCGTAGTCGGCCAGCGGGGAGATGGTGCTGGCGCGGAGCTGCCCAAGCTCGTCGGGATCGCGCAGCAGTACGCCGATCAGCAGGCGATAGGTCTCGTCGTGCCCAGCCAGCTGAACGCCGGGGGTTTGTCAGCTCGATGAGCAGCTCGGCCTCGCGCAGAGCCTCGTGGAGCAGCGCCGGATCGCGTCGCACGGCCGAGATCGTCACGGTCATGCCGTGCTTGCGCAGACTGGCGGCCATCTCGCCGGCCTCGTCGCGTGCGCCGGACGGAGCCAGCCCGAACAAGCGGGCCCCGGGAGTCTCGGCCAGCAGGCCGGCGTGCTCCCGGGCCAGCTCGACCGCAACGATGCCGTTGCGGTCGGGTCCGCGCTGCGCGCAGATGGCGGCGGCACCAGCGCCGAGCTCGACACCCAAGCGCCGGGCGCGGGCCAGGAAGCCGGGAAGATCCTCGGTTGGCCCGGCTAGGAGCTCCCACACAAGTGCAGCCTGGGCGTCTTCGGGTGCCGCCTCATGCGCTCCGCGGATGAGGGCGGTGACCGATGCGGCCGCGGCTGCCGCCTCGAGCCAGGCCCGCTGGTCGGCAGCGCTCATGCGGGCCTCAGGCCCCGTACCGGCGGCGACGATGCCCACCACCTGCTCGCCGATGCGGACGGATACGGCCTCGGCGAGAGCGGCCGGCGCATCGGTCGGCACGCCGCGCACGGCCTCGGTGGCAAACGTTGAGACGGCCTGAAGCTGCTCTGGGCGGAGGGCGGCAGCCGGGGAGATGACCGGTCCGCCAAGCGCCGGGATGGCGATCACCACCGGCCGGCCGAGAACCTCGGCCACGGCAACGGTGACGCTCTGGAGGTCGTTCCGCCGATGGCGCCCGAAACGACTGTCAGTGGCGTGGGCCGGAGCGCGGATCCATCCGCACCCCGGCCCGGCGCCGGCTCTCGGTTGCTCTCAAACGCTCGTGCGCGCTGCATATGGGCCGCGCACGCGGGCCAGGGCGACCGAGACTTCGCTCACGCTGGCGTCACCGTGGATGGTGTGCCCGCACCCGAGGCCAGCCCCGGAATCCCGCTCGGGTAACCGAGTGACGGGATATCCGACGGATAGACCTCGTGCCCGTGCTCGGCCGTGTCGCCGATCTCCATGTTCTCCTCCGACATTCTGAGAGGGATGAAGAGGCCAACCAGCTTGAGCAGGATGAACGTCGCTACTGCGGACCAGACGATCACGAACATCGCGGCGAAGAACTGCCATTTCAGCAACGTCCAGTTGCCGAACGCCACGCCGGTGGCCGAGATCGAGGCCGTCTTGCCGACCCCAGGGTAGATCGTCATTCCAGGGTCGGCGAAGATGCCCGTCAACAGGCCGCCCGCCAGCCCCGCGAAGCCGTGCGTGTAGATCACGCCCAGCGTGTCGTCGACGTTGCGGAACGGACGCACTCGACTCAGGTAGTTGAGCGCGAAGTAGACCAGCGTCGACGCTATGACGCCCATCATGATTGCGCCCCAGCCGTTCACGTAACCGGCGGCTGGAGTAATTGTCACCAGGCCGACGATCATGCCGTTGACCCCTGAGATCAGGCCCGGCTTGCGCCCGGTGAGGTAGTCCCAGGCGACCCAGACCATGAACGCGACCGCCGTGCAGAGGTTCGTGTTCATGACCGCGGCCGACGCGGAGGCACCCGCGAAGTACGGGTCGCCACCGTTGAACCCGTTCCAGCCCAGCCACAGCAGACCGGCCCCGACCGCGACCATGGCCACGTTGTTCGGAGCGTCGATCTCGCGGTCGCGCTGGAGACGAGGCCCGATGACGGCCGCCGCGACAAAGCCCGACACACCGGCCGAGAGGTGGATCACGTAACCACCGGAGAAGTCGACCGCACCGTGCTGGGCGAAGAAGCCGCCACCCCAGATACAGAACGCATCCACGGTGTAGACGATCGAGGACCACAGGGCCACGAAGGGAATCCAGGCCTTGAAGTTGATCCGGCCGAGCACTGAGCCCAACATGAGGATCGGAGTAATCGCCGCGAACACGAACTGGAAATAGGCCAGTGTTGCCTGCGGGAATCTGAAGCTGGGCCCGGTCGTTGCCAACGGAATATTGGCGCGTCCCTGTTCGGCGGCGGGACTTAGGATCGAACCTGGCTTCCCGATGAAATTACCGAAGAAGCCGGTATGGGCGAGGCCATGGAAGGGCGTGCCGAAGCCCATCTTGAAGGCCCAGAGAACCCAGACTATGAGCACGATGGCGAAGGCTGCGAAGGTCAGCATCATGCTGTTGATGGACCACCGCTTCTGCATTACGCCGCCGTAGAGCACAACTAGCCCGGGAACGCTCATGAGACCGACGAGCGTGGCCGCCGTCATCTGCCAAGCGTTATCCCCGGCGCTGAGCCACGATGGATATGCCGTCCACATTGAGTTTTGGATCTCCTTTGTCCTGGGGACGGGTACGTACGAACACCGCCCAAACCGCCGGCAACCAGCCCAGGGTGGGCCGTTTCTACGAAGTCGAGTCTCGCTTTATCCGTCGGGCCAACCCATAGCCTCGCGTCCAGCAAAAACCGGCCCCTGCTGGACATAGGGATAAACGGAGCCCGCTATCACCGCTAAACCGGCGTCCTGCCCCCCGGCGTCGCACCGAAGCGATGAATCAGAAGGGAACCGGCGTCTCGCGCGCGACGACGAGCACCGAGCTGCGGGCCGAGTCGAGTTTGGCCCGCGCCGCTCCGCTGAGGCCGATTCGGCCGGCCGCGGCGGTGGGAGAGGAGCCGACGACGAT
>JBDTEE010000133.1:0-7687 GCA_039922645.1 Solirubrobacteraceae bacterium
CGGGTAGTCCCAGTTGCGGAACGTCCCGCGGCAGGCCACTCGATCGGCTGCGAACGACCCGCCGCGCAGCACCTTGTACTCGGGACCGAAGAACACCTCCGAGTACTCGCGGTACGGCCAGGCGGCGAAGCCGGGGTAGCCGGTGAAGTCTGTGTCCGTCCATTCCCATACATCCCCGACCATGCCTAGGCAGCCATAGGCTGAAGCGCCTTCCGGATAAGCCCCGGCCGTTGCCGGACCACCAGCACGCTGATCGAGGTTGGCATGAAAACCCGGTTCGGCCGGCTCATCACCCCACGGCATACGGCGGGCTCGTTCCAGCTCCTGGTCCCAGGTCGCCGCCTTCTCCCACTCATTCTCGGTGGGAAGGCGCAAGCCGTGCGCGCGGGCGAAGGCGTCGGCCTCGAACCAGGCGATATGGACCACCGGCCTGTTCGGGTCAAGCGGCTCGAGCCCGGAAAGGCGCCACTCGCCGCGCAGGTCGGGTGTCCAGCCTTCTGGTCGGGTGATGTCGTAGTCCTCCTTCCAGGACCAGCCTTCGTCGGACCACCACTCGCGCCGCTCATACCCACCCCCCTCCACAAACGTCAGATACGTCGCGTTGGTGATCGGCGTGCGCCCGATCAGGTAGTCGCGCACATCGGTGCGATGGCGCGGGCGCTCGTTGTCATAGGCGAAGCCCTCGTCCGGCGCTCCGATCGTGCACTCGCCGCCAGGGATCTCAATCAGCTCGAGGCCCGTGAACGGCGTGCCCGCGCCCGGTGTCGGTGTCAGCGTCGATCCGCCAGGAAGGCTGTAGCGGTCAAGGTGAGCCAACTGCAGCGTCTGGAGCATCGTCTCGTTGTGCTGCTGCTCGTGGCGGACGATCAGCTCGGCGATCAGGCCGTCGCCAACGCCGCGCTCGGCGATTACCTCAAGCGTGCGAGCGCGCACCTCGTAGAGGTACTCGCGGGCCTGGACGGGGCGCAGCATAGGCAGGTCTCCCCGCCCGGCCCGCGGCGTCTCAAAGGCGTCGTAGACATCCATCAATTCGTCGTGCAGGAGCGCTCGGCCGCCGAGACGATGGACGATCCACAGGTCCTCAAAGGCGGCAATGTGCCCGAGGTCCCAGACCAGCGGGCTCATCAGCCTCGAGTGGACACGCTCCAGATCGTCCTCGGAAACGGCGGCCACCAGCGCCTCCGTGCGCTCGCGTGACTCAACGAGGGCCATGACGGCCTCCGCGTCGGTCATCCCGACCACTGCTACCCGCGAGCCGTCCACTGGAGTAATTGTGGCATTACCGCGAGTTGGCCAAACTTAAATCCTGCGCTTATACCGCAGGAACAGCGTTCCCTCGCGCTCGAGCACGCCGGCCAGGCGGACGTCAGCGAGCTCAGGAAGCTCAGGGCCGCCGGTGATAGCGGGCTCGTCCCCCCCGCCGACGAGCTTGGGCGCCAGCGTCAGGAACAGCTCATCGACCACCCCCTCGGACAGAAGGCCTGAGAACACGGTGGGGCCGCCCTCGCAGAGCAGCGCATGCACGTTCTGGTGTCCCCGCAGGTGGGCCAGTGCGGCAGCGAAACTCAGCTTGTCCTCGGGGATGCGGACGACCTCGACCTGAGCCGCCACGTTTTTTAGGTCGATTTCGCGGCTCGAAAACACGATCACCTTTGCCTCGGGTTCGGCGAACAGCGGGATTTCCACGGGCAGGCGGCCGCTGCGGGTGACGGTGCAGGCCAGCGGCTCGTCCGATAGCCCCTCGGCGCGGCGCCGGGAACGGGCGTCCGGATCGCGGATCAGGCGGCCGTAATTCTCCCCCTGAAGGGTCCCGGTGCCGACCAGGACTGCGTCAACGGCGCCCCGCAGCGCTCTGAACATAGCCTTGTCCCCCTGGTCGCCCAGGGCTCCGGAACGACCCTGGAAGCTGGCTCGCCCGTCAACCGTGGAGACGAAGTTGGCCACGGTGTAGGGCCGCTCCGGCGTGGCGCCGGCCCGGAGGTCGAGATCACAGACATGGTCCTCGATTTCGACCTCGCCGCCCCGCGGATACAGCGCCCGAAACACCATGAGCGGAGTCTGACGGAAAACCATTAGGCTCCGGCGCGATGAACTTCAAGGCCCTGAGTCGCGGCGAGCTGCTGGCCAGCATTGGGGGGATCTTGCTCCTCATCTCGCTGTTCCTGAGCTGGTACACGCTCGGCAACCAGCACGCCCTGCTGGGCACCTGTCGCGGCCCGAACACCGACTGCTCGGGTTGGGTGGCCCTCTCCGGGCTCAAGTTCGTGTTCCTCATCGCCGCCCTGGCCCCGGCCATCCTGGGCTACATCATCGTCCGGGGCCACGCTCTGTCCTGGCCCCGCGGCGAGCTGACCGCCGTGGTGGCAATGGTCGCCCTGATCATGACCATCTTCGTCGGCGTGATCGACAAGCCGGGGACCCCGAAGGCTGAGATCAGCATCACCATCGGCTGGTGGGTGGCTCTGATCGCCGACGTGCTGATCCTGTTCGGCTCAGTCTGGCGCGCCCAGGAGAGCGGCGCCCGGCGTAAACCCCCGGGGGTCCTGTGAGCATTTCCCATCCGTCCGGTAAGCCGGACCGCAACCTGGCGCTGGAGCTGGTCCGCGTCACCGAGGCTGCGGCCCTGGCCGCCGCTCGTATGACCGGCCGCGGCGATAAGGAGGGGGCCGACCAGGCCGCGGTCGACGCCATGCGCGAGGTCCTGGACACGGTCTCCATGGACGGCGTGGTCGTCATCGGCGAGGGCGAGAAGGACGAGGCGCCGATGCTGTTCAACGGCGAGCACATCGGCGACGGGACACCGCCACAGGTCGATATCGCGGTCGATCCGCTCGAGGGCACCCGGCTGACCGCCCTGGGCATGCCCAGCGCCCTGGCGGTGATCGCCCTCTCCGAGCGCGGGGCGATGTTCGATCCAGGACCGTGCGTGTACATGGAGAAGATCGCCGGCGGACCCGACATCGCCGACGTCCTCGATCTCGACCGGCCGCTGGCCGACACCCTGAACCTGATCGCCAAACGCAAGAACCGCGATATCCGCGACGTGATGGTGGTGATGCTCGACCGCGAACGCCACCACGACGCCATGAAGCAGGTGCGCGACGCGGGAGCTCGCGTGCGGCTGATCACCGACGGGGACGTGTCCGCCGCACTGCTGGCGGTGAGCGAAAATTCCCCAGTCGATCTCCTGTGGGGGATCGGCGGCACGCCCGAGGGCGTCATCTCCGCGGCGGCGATCAAGTGCATCGGCGGTCAGCTCTTGGGCCGCCTGTGGCCGCGCAACGACGACGAGCGCCAGGCGGCCATCGATGCCGGCTACCAGCTCGAGAAGATCCTCACCTGTGACGACCTGGTAGCCGGCGACGACGCGTTCTTCTCAGCCACCGGCGTGACCGACGGGGATGTGCTGCAGGGCGTCCGCTACCAGGGTGACCGGGGGGCGAGCACCGAGTCGCTGGTCATGCGCTCGCGTTCAGGAACCGTGCGACGGATCTTTGCCCGCCACGACCGGGCCAAGATGCGCGCGCTCGGCATCCGGTACAGCTAGCTCCGGCGCTCCGTCTCCCTGCAGCAAGCCGACCTTGGACTGCTCCAGGTCGAGTTTGGCCAGCGAGCGCAGGAAGCCGTTGGTGACCAGGACATGGATGGCCGACTGGGTCATCTCGTAGACGGGAGTACTGAATCCGACGGCGATTGAGGGGTAGAAGTTCGACACCTCGACCTCGATCTTGAGCTTCGCCCGTCCCCGCTCATCCAGGCCCATTCGGCGCACGTCGACTGACAGGTAGCCACATCCGCGTCCCGGCCGGGCCACCAGCAGGCCGTCGCGGATTCGCCAGCGCACCTCGCCGTGATCGGCCTCGAGGGTGTACTCGGGGGCATCGAAGCGCAGCAGGGTCAGCGGCCGCACGAGCAGGATCACCGACCGCGTCTGCCTCCCGTAGACGACCTTGATCATGTTCAGGGTCACCCGCGACAGGAAGCGCCAGTAGGTTCGAGCCAGGTTCTCCAGGTTGGCCGGGGTCCAGATCCGCTCCAGATCCTCCGGGTCGAGTGTCAGCTCGGCTGACTGCATCGAGCGCACCGCCCCGTCATGGGCGATCGAGGTCGACTTCCGGGGCGAGACGATGACCGCGTGGGCAGGTAGTGGCCGGTTGTCGTGGCGGCGGCGCCAGGCGACGATGGCCGAGACGGCGGCGATGATGAGCGCCAGGGGAGCGATCACGGGGCAGATTGTGACCGAGGGCGGCCCGCGACCGCCCGGTCAGGCGGCCAATTCCTCGAGCCTGACCCGGCTCCCGGCGGCCAGCACACCCTCTCCAGCGGGGATCATGGCCAGCGCGTCGGCGCCGAGCAGCGAGGTGAGCAGGTGTGAGGCCTGGGCACCGTTAGGGGTCGCCGTCGTCTGCCCGTTCCCGCGCTCCAGCACGACGCGGACGGCCTGCTCGCGGCGAGGGTTGCGTTTCACCTCGGCGCCGAGGATGGCCTCGGCCTCCAACTGGCGCCGGGTCCTCTGCCCCTGAAGGGCATGGAGGGCGGGGAGGACGAAGAGCGAGAAGGTGACCACTGCGGAGACCGGGTTCCCGGGCAGCCCGAAGACCAGCCGCCCGCCATCCAGGGTTCCGAACCAGGTCGGCTTTCCTGGCTGAAGAGCCACGCTCCAGAAGATCTCCTGAACCCCGAGATCGGCCAGGGCGGGCTTGACGTGGTCATGGGGGCCGACCGAGACGCCGCCGGCGATGATCACCACGTCGGAGTGCTCGAGCGCGGCGGCAATGCCGGAGCGGGTCATCTCGCGCTCGTCGGGCAGCTGCCCGGGGGCGGCAGTGTCCCCGCCGGCGTGACGAGCCAGGCCGACCAGCATCGGAGCATTTGAGTTGTGAATTTCCCCGGGGCCGAGCGGCTCACCGGCGCCCCGGAGCTCATCGCCGGTGGCCAGCACGGAGACCCGAGGCCGGCGCGCCACGCTGACGCTGCCGGCACCCGCGGCCACCGCGGCCCCGAGCTCGGCCGGACCCAGTCGGGTTCCCGCGCGAAGCACGATCAGCCCGGCGGGCATGTCCTCACCCGGCCCGCGGACATGGTCGCCCGCTGCCACGGCCGCTGTCGTCTCGATGTGATCCCCTTCAACGGTCACCAACTCCTGTGGGATGACGGCATCGGCGTCCGGGGGCAGTGCGGCGCCGGTGGAGATGCGGATGGCCTGCCCCTCCTGCAAGGCGTTGCCGGCTGGAGTTCCGGCTCGGGACTCGCCGACCACCGGCAGCCGTCGACCGGCTGGGCCGGCCATGACCGCGTATCCGTCCATGGCCGAGCAGGCGAACGGAGGGACATCGGCGGCGGCACGCACATCGGCGTCCAGAACCCGGTCCAGCGCGGCGTCGATGGGCACATCCTCCGGTCCGAGCGGCTGGATCGCGGTCAGAACGAGGTCGCGGGCCTGCGCGACAGTGATCAGAGTGCTCGACATCCCCTGCTGGAAGCTGAGCATATTCGCTCCGCGCCGTCCGGCCGGGGTGGGCGGTCCGGGCTTGGTCCGGGCTTGGTCCGGGCTTGGAGGCCGGGCTGAGCCGACTGCGGGCTCTGATACAAGACGCCGATGTATCCAGGCCCACCCCGCCGCCGGCGGGCCCGACCGGTCGCCGATGCGTCGCTCGACGCGTTGTTGGACCGCTCGGAGGATCTGGCCAAGGGGTGGCTGCTGGCCCTGCTCGAGCAGGCGCCATTGGACGATGCGCCGCGCATCCTGGCCACCGACCTGACCCGTGACGGACCCCGCGTCTGCGAGGCCCTTCTGCGAGCCATCGGCAGTGATGCCGACCAACATCGGCTCGAACCGGACGGTCCGCTGGCACCGCTGGCCGGCAGGGTGGGGGAGTTGGCCGGAGCGGCCGGAGCGCGCGATACCGCCCAGGCCGTGGATGCCCTGCAGGCTGTCGTGTGGTCCGCCCTGCGGGCCGAACTGCGCGATCCCGACCCCGAGCTGGTCTCACAGCTGGCCGAGCGCCTGGCCCAGGTCAGCGCGATCATGCGGGCGGCAGCGCTCCGGCACGGCGAGACGCTCGCCACCGCTGAGAGCCCGGGTCCGGTGCTCTCAGCCGTGCCACGGCCTGGTGGGGAGCCTGGGGGTCGTGCGGGGTCTGAGGGTGCGCTGGTGGGGTCTGAGGGTGCGGTGGCGGCGCCCGGGCCTCCTGAGGTCGCTCCTCAGCCTTCTGAGGCGCGTTGGCCTCCCGCTGCGGCGCCTTCGCCTCCTGCGACGGCGTCTCGGCCTGGCGCGGCGGCGCCTCCGTCTCGCCCGGCGGCGTCCCTGCCGTGCCCAGGAGCGCCGGAACCGCATCTTCGCGCCTGGATGAGCCACGAGCCCGCCGCGGCGGAGCCGGCGGCCCTATGGGTGGGTGCGCTGCGCGAGGAGATCCAGCGAACGGGAACGGCGCCCCTCTCCCTGCTACTGGCTGAACTCGAGGATGCCGAGCGCGTGCTCGCCGTCGAGTCGGAGCCGACCACGACGTTCAACGAGTTCACCCACGCGCTGCGGCGGGCGGTGCGGCGCCAGGACATCCTGGTCTGCGAGACACACTCCCGAGCTTGGGTGATTGCTCGTGACACCGGACGGTCGGGCGCGCGCTCCCTGGTTGAGCGCATCACCCGCGCGGTGCATGACTCCCCGCCGTGGCGTGGGGCACCGCCGTTGGCCAGCGTAGGCTTCGCGGTGCTCGGCGAGGACGGCCGCACTCCGGCCGAGCTGATCGAGGCGGCCGAGGAGGACCGCTTCGTGTCCTCGGCGGGTGGCGCGGTCTAGTCCGGAGCGCGTTTGCGCGGGGCGGACTAGGCGCCCGGTGGGGTCGCACTGGGCGCCCGGGGCAACGAGACGGCGCCGATGCGTGCGGTCCCGGTGACGCCTAGCGCCTTGCCGGTGGCCATGGTGAGGTCCCAGTCGGCGCCATTGGCGTAGGGACCACGGTCGATCACTGGGACGGTCATCGTCCGGCCCCGGTAAAGAACCGCGACCTTGGTGCCGCAACGCAGAGTGCGGCTGGCTACGCCGACCGTGCTCCGCGTCAGGCGCTGGCCGCAGGCCGTACGGTCGCCATAGAAGCCCGGGCCGTACAGCGTGGCCATCGATGAGCGGTACACAGTCACGGTCAGCGTGGGGGCGGCCGTTGCTGTCGAGGCTGAGTGGGGCTGCGACGACTGCGCGATAACCGCTCGCACAGAGAAGCGGCCAATGTGGTTGGTGGCCCAGGTGACGCTGAACGAGCCGTCGGAGGCGACCGTGGTGCTGACCGTCGGAGTCCAGCGCCAGCCGGTCTGGTGGCCGAGACGCTCGATCTCGATGGTCTGCCCGACGGCACTCGAGGGGGCATTCCCGGAGAACACGAGTCCGTGGCGCAGCAACGTGGCGGCACTCGTGTTGAGCGTGATCCCATCGCCGCTCGCGCTCACGGGGCCGGTGGGGGCCGCCGATGGGGTCGCGGTGCCGCTGGACGAGGAGCCGCTACCTGACGACCCGCTGCCCGACGAGCCCATGCCAGCGCCGCCGTTGCCGCCCGCGAAAGCCGACGAGGGCAGCAGAAGCAGTCCGCTCAGAACGAGGAGCAGGGCACACGCATGAGCGCGACGATTAGAAACCAAGTCAGTCATCCGGGGGTTGTTTTTCGCCTACGGGGTGAGCTGACGGGCTCGCGCT
>JBDTEE010000134.1:0-7128 GCA_039922645.1 Solirubrobacteraceae bacterium
AGGGCAGGTCGCTGACGATCGCGTCAAGCTCACCGTAGGTACGCGCGCTGAGCGCCTGCCCCAACCGCTGATCGAACTCGTCGACAAACAGCCGCCCGTCGTCAGCGGCTCTCCGCAGGCGCTTGACGACCTGCTCGCGATCGGCATCCGATGCTCGCATGTTGCGGCGGCGATCGGTCATCCCACGATTATCCCCTCTCTCTGCCGGTACCGGTAACGCTTTGGTGTCTTGCGACCAAGGAGGGTTGTATGGCTTCTCGGTTCGATCCGGTCAAGCGACCAACAGTGCGAACAGGTGGTGGCGCCAGCTGGGCCATCGATCCGGATGCGTTTGAAGCGTTCTATCGCGAGCACGTTGACGCGGTCGAGCGGTTCGTCGCTCGTCGGGTCGGCGATCGCGACTTGGCGGCTGATCTGACCGCTGACGTGTTCGTGGCGGCGATTGAGTCCGCCGGGACCTACCGAGCAGCCCGGGGCGCGCCGGTGGCGTGGTTATTTGGGATCGCGCGGCTGGTGGTGGCGTCTCGGCTGCGGCGCGAGGGTCGCGAGCGGCGGGCCACGGCCCGGGTGCGTGGCCGCGAGCTTCTCGACGTCGACGACGCCTCGCGCATGAATGACCGGCTGGCGGCCGAGGAGCAGACGCGGCGGTTGTACGCCGCGATGGACCAGCTCCCTGACGGCGAGCGAGCGGTGTTGGAGCTCGCCGTGCTGGACGATCTGCCGCTCGTCGAGGTCGCGAGCGCGTTGGGGATCCGGCCAGTCACCGCTCGTGTGCGGTTTCACCGCGCCCGCCGGCGGCTGGCCGACCAGCTCACCGGGCCGGCCGCCGACGACTTCTCACCCCTTTCCTGGCAAGCAAAGGAGACGTCATCGTGAACCCGACCAGCAAGCCCCCTTTGGGCGGCTTTGAGCAGCGGCTGTTGGGCGAGCTGCGTGAGTTCGTCGAGCTGCGCGCAGCCGCCCAGACACACAGTCAGGACCGCGTGCCGCCGGTGACATCCCGCCGACCCCGCGGTGACCAAAGCGGTCCGTTTTGGCGGCGGCGCTGGACCCGCCCGACAGTCATGCTCGCGGTGGCGTGCGTGGCCGCTGCGGTGGCCGTCGTCGTGGGCAACGGGTCAAGCTCCCCGCCCAGCGCGGCGGCAGCCGTGCTTCACCGGCTGGCCAGGGTTGCCGCGGCACGCCCCGTCATCCAACCCGGCCCCGGCCAATACCTGCACCTCGCCGCGATACGCGATGGCGAGACCGTCCAGGGCAACTGCACAGTGCTGGTGCCCGACCACGTACAGAGTTGGATCAGCGCCAACGGGTCCGCGCTGGTCCTGCAGAAGGCCGGCCAGCTCGCGTTCCCCTCAGCGCACAACAAGCGGGCCTGCGAGCGTGCCCACAGCCCTCTGCTGCACGGCGGCATCACCGACATCACCGGAATGAACGGCACCAGCCCAGACAGCGCCGAAACGTGGTGGGCGCCCGGCTGCTACGGCCTCGAAGGCGCCTCCCGCCTGCAGGCAAGCCTTCAGGACCCCAGGACCCTGTTGCGCAGGGTGCGCGTGATCACCGGCGTGGCCGTGCCCGGTCCGGCCGGCGCCTTCATCAGCGTCGGGGATCTGCTGGCCGAGAATGACGCGTTACCCGCGCTGCGCGCCGCGCTGTACCGCGCGGCGGCCACGATCCCCGGGGTACGGCTGCTCGGGCCGGTCATTGACCGCCTCGGCCGCCACGGCATTGGCCTCGCTCTGACCAGCCACGACGCGAGCTATCCCGGCTGGACTTTCGAGCTGATCTTCGACGCTCACGACAGCGCCCTGCTGGGCGACAGGAGGGTCGACAACACCGGCCAGCTAAACGGATGGGACGTCTACCACAAGCCCACAATCGTCAACCAGATCCCCGCCCGTCCCCCCAGCCGCCTGTCGCCGCCGTGCACCAATGGACAGAGCTCAGGCCACCCGACGCCGGCAGGGATCATGATCATGACCGGAGCGGCGCACTGAATGGTGGGCCGCTCGGTCCGCCATCCGCATTGGCGGCTCCAATCACGGATATGTCCAAACTCGTGATCCATATGGGCGGTCTGCTCGGCCCCGGGCTTTCGCGCTGTAGCTCTCGCCGGGGAATGAGTGCTAAGGCGATCGCGATGTAACGCGGAGAGACGTTGCCGGCGTAATGGGAGGTGAATGGGCAGATCGACGATAGGACCCGCTGTGGTGCGATCCGACGCCGAGTTGATCCTCGCGTCCGGCGAGAACCCGGCGGCGTTTCGCGAGCTGTATGACAGGTGGGCCGAGCCGCTGTTGCGGTACCTCGTCAGGCGCGTGTTCGATCCCGAGACTGCCGCTGACCTGCTGGCCGAAACGTTCGCCGTCGCTTACGAGCGCCGACATCGGTTCCGGGACGTCGGGCGGCCTGGCGCGGCGTGGTTGTACGGGATCGCCGCCAAGGAGCTGTCGCATTTCTTTCGCCGTCGCGAGGTCGAGCTGCGTGCCGCGCGTCGGCTGGGGCTCGAGCGTCCCGCGCTTGACGAAGAGTCCGAGACCCGGATCGCCGCCCTGGTCGAAGGCGACGAGTACAGAGTGCGCCTCAGGGAGGCGTTGAGCCGATTGCCTGACCAGGTGCGCCAAGCCGTCGAACTGCGTGTCGTGGACGAGCTCGGCTATGAGCAGATCGCCGCGCGGCTGGAGTGCAACCGCGAGGCAGCGCGAACCCGAGTTCACCGGGGCCTGGCCCGTCTCAACGAGCTGATGGAGGAACCCTCATGAGCGAGATCCCGTTCATCGATGATCTCGGAGACGCTCTGGACGCCGCGATCGCTGGCCAGAGGTCACGATCGCGGCGCCGGGGCGGCGGCAGGTTCCCGTCCCCGTCTGGAATGTCCCCTCGCGGGCTGATGCTCGCGCTCGTCGCGGCAGCGCTTCTCGGCGGCGGGAGCGTCGCGGCCGCCACGCTGCTGGGCTCGAGCAAGAAGCTCGCCGATGGCAACATCAACTGCTTTTTTGGGACCTCCGGCTCGCCGCACGGACCCGACGTCGGCGGTGGCGATGGGTCTGTGGGGCAATCGCCCATCGCGACGTGTCGGCGGTGGTATCGCCTCAATGCCCACACCGGCATCAACGCCGCCACGCTGGGGTTCGTGGCCTGTCGCCAGAACGCAACAACCGTCGACGTGTACGTCGCCGACGACCGCCCCGGTCAATGCCGGCGCCTGGGACGGCGCCCGCTGCCGGCGACCTACCCGGCCGCGGTGGCTCGCTTGCACACTCTGGTGGCACGGCTGGAAGCGATTCAACGCCACCGCGCGTGCAAGTCACCCCAGATCCTCGCCGGCGAGGTGCGAACCACGCTGAGCACGCTGGGCCTCGACGCTTGGCGCATCAAGCTTCCGCCAGCCCACCCCACCCCAAAGCAGATGTCCTCACCCGCGGGCACCGGCGGGACATGCGGCTCGCTGACCGGCTTTCCCGCCCAGAACAGTCCGAGCTTCCCAGTGCAGCTGCAGTCCAACCACCGGACCGTCTACATCACCACGGGCCCTCCCCGATACCTCTCCACGTTCAACTACCGCGTCTCGGGGAGGCTCTACGCCCAGACCTATCAACACTGCTTCACCGCCAAATCGGTGCGCGCCCTCGTCCGCCACGCGTTCAAGGGCTCGCCGCTCCGCCCTCGGTTCGCAACCAACGCCGCCCCCTACGGCGGGGGGTATGAGCCGGCTTCTCAAAAGCTCTACGACCGAGGGTGCGTCAGATTCGATTCCGCGTTGCCCGGAAACAACGACCGCTTCGTCGACGTCTCCCTCTACGCCCGAAGCGCTCCCCCACTGCCCCCCAACCAGGTATACCCGCCAGCAAGCGCGTTCGGTCCCTGATGGACATCCACGACGCCGGCGCACCTGGCGAAGCACCGCAAATCGCTGAGGCAGGTCCGCGGCGTACAGCGAGAAGTCCGATCGACCGCGGCAATCACTTCGCCGAGCTCGCCGAACTGGCTCGTGGGCTGCGCGAGACGACGGCCAGTCAGACCCCAGCGGCCTCCTCACACGCAGTCACCCCGAGGCGCCCCGAAGGCGGCCGATAGTCACGAATAGGGTCAAGAACGTGACTGATGCGCAGGGGTAGTCTGGGCCGGTTGTGAGGTTGGGACTGACGCTGTCGGAGTCCGCGAGTATCTGTGCCGGATCGAAGCGGGACACGGGAGAGTTGATCTCAGGGCGTGCTTGTGGTGTTGCTGACGTATCCCGTCTTGGTGATCATGAAATAGCTGATGACTGATCCTGGCCGTAGGTGCAGCGCCGGCGCGGTGCGGATGACGGTGTCGTCTTCTCCGAGGAGCTTTCCGGTGTGGGGGTCGAAGATGAGGGTGTATCGGGTGGGGGCGCCGCTGTAGGCGGAGTCGAGGCTGATCGCGATGCCGGGACGGCCGGCGCGGTCGATCACGGTGCCGCTGTTGATCAGCCCCGGGATTCGTGCGAGCAGTCGCAGGATCGCGGCTTCGGCTGGCGGCGGGATCGGTTGTTGCCGCGCGGTGTCGGTGAAAGCGACGAGCTTCTCCGCCGGTCCGTTGCTTGCCGGATGGCCGACGGCGAGCTGGCGCGCAAGCACGGTCGGGTTGGTCGAGAGCACGAAAAGCGAAGGTCCTGACCGGACCGTGAAGTCATCGACGCGGCCACCGGTGACATTGACTTGGCGTCCGGAACCGTTCGGTCTGAGCCACGACTGCGAGACCTGCGGAACGACCTGCGACGTGACGGTCCCGCCGCCGATCGCCGAGTCGAGATACCAGCCGACCGTCTTGACGTAGGCATACGACCCACCGCTCGCAGTGGGGGGAAGGGGCTGGCGGGCCGCGGTTTTGGCGAGCCGCAAAATGATGGCGCGGCCAGAGGGTGCACCAGGCCCGGGCGCCATGTAATGCAGCGGCGGCGGCGTGGCCGCAAGTGCAGGACCGGATCCCACACCAGCGATGCGCAGGATCGCAAAAACGCTGACCGCGAGCAGCGCCGCGAAAACGACCAGGTTCTGAACCCAGTGGCTGCGCCGGCGCGGCTGCTCGAACCCTGTCCATGCCTGGCTTTCTCCAACATGCTTCGCGCTGGGCCGGTTCTCAAGCCTGGCCGCATGAAACGACAACAACTCCTGGAGAAGACGCTGCTCGACCTGACTCAACGGCTCGCTCACGTGGTCACCCCCTCAACGCTCACCTGATCGTGGTCGGCTTCGGACACTTGCATGAGTGCTTTGCGCAGCGCTCGACGCGCGCGCATCAGCCGCACGCGGAACGCGGCCGGCGAAATTCCGAGCGCCTGCGCGGCCTCAGCAGAACTGAGCCCGACATGGCCAAGGAGCACAAGCGGCTCACGATCACGAAGATGCAAGCGCTCTAAGGCGATCTGCAGCTCCGCCGTCCCCCGGACGGCGTCGATGCGCTCCTCCAGTTCGGCGATCTCATCGCTCCCGAGCGAGCGCGATCCCGCTACGCGAGCCAAAGCCTCGCGCTCACGCTGCGCGTACCGGGCCGAGTCCGCAGCCAGGTGGCGCGCGATCCCGATCAGCCACGGCAGCACATCGCCGCGCGCCCGGTCATAGATCTCCGCCGACTCAAGCGCTGCCACAAACGTCGCAGCGACCAGGTCGGCGACGTCCTCGGGGTGCCGGCAGCGCGTCGCCGTATACAGAGTCAACCGCCGGACGTGCCGGCGATACAGTGCCTCGAGAGCGCCCGGATCCGACTGCAGGTCGCGGACAAGATCCGCGTCAGGCAAATCTGCGCTCACATCTTGTATTCGTAGGCGGCGCAGCAAGCGTTACAGAGCTTTCTACGCCATCGCCGTTCGCCAAGCGCCCCTCCCCCCCGGACCTTCGGTCGTCTTTGAGCGGTAGCACCACGATCTCCAGGAACCGGCGCAGCACTGCCACAGGATCTCAGAGGCCTGCACGCGCTCGGTGGAGCGCGCCCATAGCGTCTAGACGAGCCATCGCTGACGTGCTGCTGGCACGCGCTCGGCTCGAACTCGGGCAGGATCAGCTCTGGACCAGCGCTTTTCTCTCAGGCCTGAAGTGAAGGAGATGGGTCGCCACCGCGCCCTTAGTCGATACGCGCGGCCGTGCAAACATCGCCGGCGGCGGTGAAGGAGTACTACGACACCCGCGCGCCCGAATATGACGAGTGGTATCTCGGCCTCGGCAAATTCGAGGGCCTGAAGCGCCCGGAGTGGGACGAGGACGTCCGAAGCCTTGAGCGGACGATCGCCGCCCTGCGGCCCGCACGCACGCTCGACGTGGCGTGCGGTACCGGCTATCTCACCCGCCATTTGCGCGGCGAGATCACCGCATTGGACCACAGCCAGCGGATGCTCGCGATCGCGCGTGACCGTCTGCCCGCGGCCGACTGGGTTCGAGGCGACGCGCTCGATCTGCCATTTGCCGTCGACTCGTTCGATCGCGTCTTCACGTCCCATTTCTATGGGCATCTGGAGGAGCGCGAGCGGGAAGTCTTCTTGACCGAAGCGCGGCGAGTGGCGCCCGAGCTCGTCGTGGTCGATGCTGCCGTGCGTCCAGACCGGGAGCGAGCAGAATGGCAGGAGCGGGTCCTCAACGATGGCTCGCGCTTCACGGTCTACAAGCGACACTTCGAGGGCCATGAGCTCGCCAAGGAGCTTGGTGGCGGCACGGTGCTGCACGAAAGTCGCTGGTTTGTCGTCGTCACTTCGCCCAGGGGCGCCAGCGAGGCCTCAAGGCAGAGCTCGTCGATGGGCTGCTCGCCGGCGAGGCCTCGGCAACCGCCATCTGCGCGTTGAGTCACGTTTTGGCTCATTAACGTGACTCATGCGCAGGGTCTGAGGGCGGGATGAGCGTAAACGTGACTAGACAGGCGGAGAGGACGGCTTGTTGGTCGCCGCTCGAGTGGGATGTTTGCCCCTTTAGACTCGACAGGCGATGGCTGGCTCTCCTGCGCACACGATCACGCTTGCTGAGGACTCCTACGCGCTGTTGGCGCGCGAGGCTGAGCGCCGTGGCATAGACCCCGACACGCTTGCCGGCGAGCTGTTGCGCGCCGACCTGGCTATTGCCCAGGGCGATCTCGAGAGCGCGCTCACCGGACTGGCACAGCTGCGTGACCGGCTGGGTGAGA
>JBDTEE010000135.1:0-20442 GCA_039922645.1 Solirubrobacteraceae bacterium
GCGAGGGCGGTCTTGCGCAGACGCTCCCGCAGCAGCGGCGTGCGGACCAGGGTGAGCACGGCATCGGCCAGGGCGTCGGCGTCCGCCGCGGCAAGAAGGCCGGTCTCGCCGGAGCTGATCGGCGAGGCCGGGCCGCTCTCGCCGACCGCGACCACGGGCAGGCCACTGGCCTGAGCCTCGAGGATGACCTGGCCGAAGGTGTCGGTCTGGCTGGTGAACAGGAACAGATCAGCGCTGGCGTAGACTCGGGCCAGCTCCTGGCCGGACAGCCAGCCCAGGAACGTGGCGTTCTCGCCCAAGCTCGGTGTGGTAGCTGCCGATGACCGGCAGCTCTAGCACCCGGGCCAGCAGCCAGGCGCCGACCCCAGCCGGACCCGGCGAGCAGAGATGGACGAGGTTGTAGCGGCCCTCGGCCAAAGCCTCGACCTGGTCAGGCCGCGAGCTTGAAGGCGGCGCGGAAATGGTGGTAGAGGCGCCGCTGCACGCGATACCCGTATGGGTACGCGCCGGATCCATTGTGGTCACCTACCCAGCGGACTGCGTAGCCCAGGGCCTGGGAGACGACGCTGAGGCGATGCATCCACTGGTGGCCACTCTGTGGGGCGAGCCGCCCCTGGGCCGCACCGCCGTCCGCCTGGCTGACGGCACGCGAATCAGCTGGCGTGGTGGCCGCTGGGCGCTTGACCGAGACCGCGTCGCCCAGCTGCTGGAACGGTAGGCGGCTGAGTTGGGGAAGACTTGAATTTGCGGCGCTGGGAGCCACTGGGGCCGGGGGTGGTGGGGCCGGAGTGGCGGTGGTCGGCGTCGGCTGGCTGGGCGCGGGCGCGGCTCCGTGCTGGACGCCGGGCAGCCTTCTCACCACGGGACTGCCGGTGATCGGATCCAGCGGCGGCAGCTTGCTGATGCAGGCCGTGACCGCGTCGCGGACAACCTTGGGCAGCTTGCTGAAGTCGCCGGTATGCAGGTAGGGCTTCAGTTCGTTGAGTAGCTGGTCCGCGGCGGCCTGAGTTTGAAGCTCGCCGGCGAGATGGTTGTAGGTGCAGGTGCAGTAGGGCACGATGTCCTGCCCGTCCTTGACCGAGACGCAGCCATGAACCCAAGCCTGACGGATCGCTGCAGCGATCTGGGCGGGAGTGGGCGGGGCCGGGGTGGTGCTACCGCTACCGCCCGACGGCGCGGCGCTGCCGCTGCCCGAGGTCGGACTGCTGCCGGAGGTGGGACTGTTGCCGCCACTCGTGCCCGACCCACCGGTCGGCGTTGACGATGAGGGCTGCGAGCTTGACCCACCCGTGGGCTTTACCGGTCCGGCCTGGCTGATCCCCTTGGGAGAGCTCGTGAGCCCGAAGGCTGAGGCCAGCGCGCTCACCGAGGCGCTCGTGTTTGACACTGGGGTCGATGCGGGCTTGACGGCACTCGGCGCGGTGGCGACGAGTTGTGCGGCCACGTTGGGGCTGTAGCTGATCGTCGTGCTCGCCTGGGTACCGAGATAGCCGTGGGCGGCCCCACTGACGACGATCTTCTGATTCGGGGTCGAGACGTACAGGGTTCCCTTGAAGCTGCTGCCGGTGACCTGAGCGGGCTGGCCGTTTACGGCCACCTGAGCTCCGGCCGGAGTGACGATTCCGGTGATCGTGACCTGGTGCACGCCCACCGTCGCCCCGTTGGTCGGGGCGCTGATGGAAAGGTTGACCTGGTGGGAGGGCGCGCTTGCGCCAGCGCCACAACCAGCGGCGCTCAGCGCCGCGGCCAGAGCCACTAGCTGCGCCATCCTTGTGCATACGCGCATATGAGGAGTGACGGCTTTAGGACTTCCTTGCCCTATGCCACCAAGGTCTAGTGCCTTGCCACCTTTGTCGAGCGGCCGCGACAGCGCCGGTTCGCTTTGGGCGGGGCGCCGGCTGGCGTATCCTCGCCGCCGTGCACTTCGGTGAGCTCACCGCCCCCGAGCAACGGGTGCTCGGATGCTTGATCGAGAAGCGCTGGACGACGCCGGATCAGTATCCGCTTTCGCTCAATGCGCTGCGACTGGCCTGCAACCAGTCGACCAATCGCGATCCGGTCACGCGCTATGACGAGGACACCGTGAGCGAGGCGGCGCAGCGTCTGTCCCGCTACGGCCTGGCCCGCATGGCCAGCTATCACGGCTCCCGAGCGGTCAAGTACCGCCATCTGGCCGAGGAGGCTCTGGGTCTCGAGCGCGAACCCCTGGCCGTGCTGGGTGTCCTGTTGCTGCGCGGACCCCAGACGCCCGGTGAGCTGAAGTCGCGCAGCGAGCGAATGGCCCCGCTGGCGTCCCTGGCCGATGTCGAGCGGATTCTCGGCGATCTGGACGAGCGGGGCTATGTCCGCCGCCTACCCCGGCGGCCGGGCCAGAAGGAGGACCGCTTCGAGCACTTGCTGGGAGTGGCCTCGGAGGATGACCAGACGCCCGCGGAGGCCGCGGGCTCGGCGGTCTCGGCCGGCGCTACGGCCCCCGTGGCATCCACGCCCCCCGTGGCATCCCCAGCCCACGCGGCGCCTCCAGCCTCCCCAGGCGGCGGACTGGAGGCCCGAGTGGCGGCACTGGAGGCCGAGGTGGATCGCCTGCGCGCCGAGCTGAACGAGCTCCGGGCGCGGAGGTGAGCGGCTCGCCGCTCCCGCCCTTGCCTGAGCTCGAGTTCGCCGACGCGCGGGTGGACCGCGGGCCGGGTCAGGTTCTCATCGGCGCCATGCGCGAGGAGATGGCGATCATGTACGAG
Source organism: Solirubrobacteraceae bacterium (assembly GCA_039922645.1). Lineage (GTDB taxonomy): Bacteria > Actinomycetota > Thermoleophilia > Solirubrobacterales > Solirubrobacteraceae > Palsa-465. The sequence goes on from JBDTEE010000135.1 coordinate 2,739, forward strand.
GGCCTGGCGCTGGACGGCGAGCAGATGCCGCGGGCCGGGCAGGCCGAGCTCAGTCCGCCGGGCGGCGCCTTCATCGTGGGCCGCGTGGCCGGCGAGCCCGTGTGCTGCGGCGGGGTCAAGCGCCTGGATAACCGGGCGTGCGAGATCAAGCGCATGTACGTCGTGCCCGAGCAGCGCGGCCGAGGGGTGGCCCGGCGGCTGTTGCACGAGCTCGAGGACCGCGCGCGGGCCATGGGCTACGAGCTCGCACGCCTGGACACCGGGCCGCGGCAAAATGGGGCCCAGCATCTCTACGAATCCGAGGGTTACCGGTCGATCGAAAACTTCAACGCCAATCCGGTGGCGTCCTTCTGGGGCGAGAAGCCCCTTTAGCGCCGCCCATCGCGACGCTAAAGAATGGCGATCTCGGAGTTGTCGCCGACCAGGAAGCGGTAGGCCCGCGGCTGGCGCTCGTCGCGGCGGATCTTCACGTTGCGTCCCAGCAGCGATGACTCCATGCGCCCTTCCAGGTGGCTGACCTGGCAGCCGCTAAGCAGGATCGAGTGCTCGACCTCGGCCCCCTGGATTACGCAGTTTTCCCCGATGGCGGTGTAGGGCCCGATGTAGCAGTCGGTGAGCTGGCTACCGGCGCCGATCACCGCCGGGCCTCGGACGGCCGAGCGCTCGAGGCGGGCCCCGGCCTCCACGACCACGCGCCCGTCGATCTGCGAATCGATCAGCTCGCCCTCGACCCGCCGCTCCACGGTTTCCAGCACGAGGCGGTTGGCGGCCAGCATGTCCTCGAGCCGGCCCGTGTCCTTCCACCAACCGCGAACGATGTGGGGCTCGACCCGGAGCCCCCGATCGACCAGATGCTGGATCGCGTCGGTGATCTCGAGCTCGCCCCGGCCGGAGGGCTTGATCGCCCGGGCCGCGTCATGGATGCCGGCGGTGAACATGTACACGCCGACCAGGGCCAAATCAGTCTTGGGTTCAGACGGCTTCTCGACCAGGCGGATGACCGCGCCGTCCTCGAGCTCCGCCACCCCGTAGTGCTCGGGGTCGGGGACGCGGGTGAGCAGGATCAGCGCGTCGGGCTCGCCGGCGCGGAAGGCGGCGACGAGATCCTGGATCCCGCCCTGAAGCAGGTTGTCCCCCAGGTACATGACAAACGGCGAGTCGCCGAGAAAGGGCTCAGCGGTGAGCACGGCATGGGCCAGCCCGGCCGGCTCGTCCTGGACGATGTAGGTCAGCTTCACGCCGAAGCGCTCGCCGTCGCCGGCGGCCGTGCGGATCTCCCCGCCGGTCTCGGGGGCGATGATGATCCCCACCTCAGTTATCCCCGCGTCGGCCATGGCCTGGATGCCGTAGAACAGCACTGGCTTATTGGCCACCGGCACCAGCTGCTTGGCGCTGGTGTGGGTGATGGGACGCAGGCGCGTGCCTTTGCCCCCGGAGAGGATCAGTCCCTTTAGCTCTGGCATGAGCGCCGGAGGGTAGCGGGGCGGACGGGGACGGCTCAGCGAGAGAGCAACGCGGAGCCGGCGCCGATCGCTTCGGCGGCAGCACGCACGGCGGCGCGGGCATCCTCAGGCTCCAGCACAACAGCGTCGCCGGCTTCCTTGAGCGTCTCCCGGACCAGCCAGTCGACCCCAGCGAACCCGAGCTCGACGAGCACCGATCCGTCCTCCAGCTCACCGCTTGCTCCGCGCTCCTCCCGGGCCCAGCGCGCCCGTTCGGGAGAGACCCAGACCCGCGCTCGGCGGGAGGCGGGCACCTCTCCGGTCCGGGGCCAGCCGTCCACGTCACGGGCCGGGTCGACGTCGGCGCGGGGCTCGAACGATCGATCGGTGACCGTGGCCGACTTGATCCGGTCCAGGCGGAAGTGACGAACGCTCTCACGGGTGGGATCGAAACTGGCCAGGTACCAGCCTTCCCGGCCGTTGATCAGCGCGTAGGGCTCGACCAGACGGGTGGAGAACTCGTCCTCGTTCTCCTTGTAGTACTCGAACGAGAGCAGCCGTCGGGTGGAAATGGCCCGCGACGCCTTCGCAGCGATCTCCGTGTCGTCGCCCCCGGCGGTGGAGAACTGAAGCCCCTCATGGACCGGATCCTCGCCCAGGGCGGCGACGATCTTCTCCCGTACGGAGGAAAGCGAGCCCTCGGGGATGTGCTCACCGATCAGGTCGATGGCTGCCACGAGGGCCTTGGCCTCCACCGGCAGCAGCCGTGCCGGCCGGGCGAAGGAGTCACCGTAGGGCTCGGGGTCGACCTCGATCGTGCCGTCGGAGTGGATCTCGGCGTAGAGGACGTAGGTGCCGGCTCCGAAGTTGACCACGTTCAGCACGGAGATGTCCTCGCGCAGTTCCTGTTCGGAGATCTTCAGGGCGGTGCAGATTTCCTTGGCGCTGAGCAGCCGGCCCGCCCGTCCGGCATCGATGAGGATGCTGGCCAGGGTGACCAGCCGGGCAAAGCGCTCGGGGCGGATGGCGGCCTCGGGGCGGCTGCCGTTGCTCTCGTCGTGGACGGCCGCCGTGGCTCGGTCCCGCTCGTGTCGCCCGGAAGCCACGGCCTCGGGCCCCGGTCCGGCGGCCCGCTCGGCGATCTGCGGATCTCCGGAGTGGCGCTCGATCAGCACGCTGACCCGCTCCCGCAGTTCGGCCAGCAGCTCGGGTGGCCCGACGATGCGGGCATTCTCGCCCAGGCCGAGCACCCAGGCGATGAGCTGGCGCGAGTTGGCGAACTCGGTGGAGAACAGCCGGTCACCGGGATCGGCGTCCTCACCCGCGGCCTGCATCTTGCCGTAGCGACCGAAGTGGCGCTCGATCTGCCAGGCGATGCGCTGGCCGATCCACACCTCGGCGGTGCCGACCGGCTCGCCGAACTGCCAATCGATGCGGTTCGCGTAGGCGCGGGGGTCGAAGTTGGCCGGGCGCTGAAAGTCGTGCTCAGCCTTGGTGGCGTAACCGACCTTGCCCCGGATGCGGGACAGCCGGAAGACGCGAATCGCGCTGCGCTCGTGGGACCGCCCCACGACGTAGAACTGACCGCCCTGATAGAGCAGCTGGTAGGGATCCACGCGTCGGGAACCGAGCGCGTCGCGCTCCATCGTGTGGTAGTCGAAGACGATGGTCTTGCGGCGGAAGATGGCCGTCTCGATCTTGGCCAGCCGTTGGGATACATCGTGGCCGCCGGCCGATCCGGTGATGCCCAGAGCGACCATGCTCTGCTCGGGGGCGGCCAGCGGGCTGGGGCGCCCCCAGGAGATCTGCTGGAGGGCCAGGCGCAGGGGTTCGGCGTAGGCGAACTCCCCGTCCAACAGCTGAAGCGCGGTTCGCAGCGCCGCCAGCTCCTTGTCGGTGAAGGCGATCGGCGGCAGGTGGAAGTTCTCCGGCGGCAGCGAGTAGTTCTCCTGCTCGACAAGGCCGTCGACGGGCTTCTCGACCGCCAGGGCGATGCCCAGGGCCTCGAGCTCCGAGCGGTCAGCATAGAACCGGCGCGCGAATGCGTCCTCGTTCATGACGCTGTAACCCTCGACATCGCGCCGGATCTCTGGAGCCGTCACCGGGCGGCGCTCGGCCATCAGATAGGAGATCAGCGACAGCTGCCGGATCAGCTTCTCGGTGTCCTTCGCCATCCGGCCTCAACTCTAGTCGCGCACCGAGGACGAGGAACTCGTCTTTGTCCCACGCTGCGCAATTTGCGCAGAATTGGACCGGGGCGACCCAGATTCGTTACGGGTGGAGGCGGGAGGTCGCCCTGGGGGCCGGGTCGGATGATGGTGGCGCTCCGGGTCGTCGCAGGGAAAGGCACCTGTGGAGGGTGGCCCGCCTCGCTGCTGAACGCGCTAAGCGGCGCGGCGCGTGATCGACGGGGCGCCGGCGAAGTAGGCGCCCCCGCCGATGCCCTTGTCAAACACGGACCATTCGGAGCCCGAGGCGAGGCTCTTCTCGAGGCGGTCGAAGCTGCCCAGCCGACCGCCCAGGTTGTCGATCATGTGCACCAGGGTGGCCTCACGGGTGCAGGGGATGACGGGACTGCCGTGCTCCAGTGAGCCGTGGTGGCTGAGGATGATGTGCAGCACTGCGCGGGCAGTGGCCGGCGGGAACCCGTCAAGCTCCTCGATGGCCCGGCGCACGCGGTAGTAGCCCAGGGCGATCTCGCCGAACAGGCGTCCCTCGTCGGCCATCTCGATGGCCTCACCCTGCATCTCGTAGGCCTCGAGCTTGCCGATGTCGTGCAGCAGCGCGCCGGTGACGGCAACCTCGCGGTCTATGCCCGGGAAGGTGGCGGATATCGCACTGACGGCCTGAGCCACTCCGAGGCTGTGCTCGAGCAGCCCGTGGCGGTAGGCCTGGTGGTAGCGCTTGGCCGCCGGGGCCTCGCGGTACAGAGCCCAGGTGGGCGATGCCTCTCCGAGGAGCAGCGTGAGGAGCCGCTGGAGGTGGCGATCCTGGATCGTGGCCACCAGCTCGCGCAGGTCAGCCTCCATCTGAGCGGCGGAGCGCAATGGGCTGTCCATCAGCTCGGCGGGGTCGAACTCGTGTTCATCAGCGACCCGTACCGACTCGACCTCGATCTGCGGCCCGAACCGCTCGTGGCGGGTGAAGCGTCCTTGGATGCGCACGGGATACCCGACCGGGCATTCCTGAGCGACGCGCGGCACCTCGGTGGTGATGATCCCGGTGACCAACCCGGTGCGGTCCCCGAGGGTCAGCCTGAGCATCTCCGAGCCGTCTCGGCGGCTGCGCACATCGGCCCCTCGCACCAGGAGCACCTGGTCGATGAGCGCACCATCGGCGAAGTCCCGGACTTGCATGCCAGCGAAGATAAAGTGCCCTCCGGACGGCTGAACATGCCGCAAAGTGGGCACGATTATCGAGGTAGGTCTCGTCCCCAGGGTCCGGTCGACCCTCCTGCCCCGACTCTGAGGATCAAAGACAATGGACTGTCAGCCGGTTAGGGAAGACCAGGTCACGCGGTGATTCAGCCGCTCTTCGAGCATCGTCTGACGCTGGCCGGCTACCGCACGCGGGCCCTGGAGCTGGAGGGTGATGGCGCTCCCATCGTGCTGCTGCACGGCTACGCCGACAGCGCCGACACCTGGCGGCAGACCCTCGCCGTATTGGGCCGCCATGGCCGGCGGACGGTCGCCGTTGATCTGCCCGGGTTCGGCACCGCCGACCGCCTGGCCCCGACGTCGATCCTTCCCCAGCTGGACCGCTTTGTCGCCGCGCTGACCCGCTATGCCGCCGGTCGGGAGCGCAGGCCGGTCCTTGCGGTCGGCAACTCGTTGGGCGGCTGTGTCGCGCTGCGGCTGGCCGAGCGGCGCGGCGATGAGCTGGCCGGTGTCGTCGGGGTCGCGCCAGCCGGCCTGGAGATGAGCCGTCTCCTGCACCTGGTGCAGCGGGACCCGATCCTCCGCTCGCTGGTCTCGCTACCCACGCCCGTGCCGGCCTTCGTGCTGCGCTCCGCGGTGGCTCGCCTCTACCGCCGGCTCGCCTTCGCCGCTCCGGCGTCCATTGATCCCGGGGTCATCTCCGCGTTTACCAGTCACCATCGCCAGCGCGCCCGGGTGGCTCAGTACCTCGACACCGCGCATCGCCTACTGCCGGAGCTGCGAGACCCCTTCCGCCTCGAAAAGATCTCGGTCCCGGTCCTGCTCGTCTGGGGAGATCGCGACCGCCTGGTCTTCTCCCGGGGCGCCTCGCGGGTGCTCGACGCGGTACCCGATGCCCGGCTCGAGGTGCTCGAGGGGATCGGCCACTGCCCGCAGGTCGAGTCCGTGGAGCGTTTCACGGAGCTGCTACTCGAGTTCGACGATCGGCTCGTCACCGCGGCCTGACGCGGCCTGACCCCGCACGCCGCCCGCGCCCGCGAGCGCGCGAGAAGCTCAGAGAAGCTCAGAGACCCGGCGGGTGGCGGATCGAGAACGTGCTCAGGTTCTCATCGGGGCGCCGGTTTGACCACCGGGACCCGGTCTCGGCCAGGGCCACGGTGTCGAAGCGCAGCCCGGCAATGATCATGAAGGTGTGGCCGGCGTTGGCGAACACGGTGATCCACTTCCCGGGCCCCGGTCTGCCGTAGTTCACCAGCTCGCCGGACGTGACGGTCTGGCTGAGCAGATCAGCAGCGGCGAATACGTAACTGATCGACCCCGAACAGTCGTAGCCGGTGTCCTCGTAGGTCATGTGCCCGCCGCCCCAGTGGTAGGGCAGCCGCGCGATCTGGTTGCCGGCCGCGATCACTTCCTGGACGGCGGCGGGGGCGCCGATGGGCGCTACCGCCAATCCCCCAGCGGTCAAGGTGGCCTGGTTGGCGCTGGCCGTCATTCCGCTCTGAGCCAGCTCCTGGCGGACCTCGGTCACGGTCACGGGCTGGGGCAGCGACGGACTCGGCGGCCCCACGCTGACGCCGGCCTGGTCTGCGGAGGGCTGGGGTGCGGCCGCCGCCGCTCCCGCCACCGGCTCGATCGCCTGCGGGTGGGCACGTGGGATTGACGGCGCAGAGCCCGCCGGGCTGGACGCCCGTACGCTACGCGACGACGACGACGAGGACCCAGTCCCGCAGCCCGCGATCAGCGCGCACAGCAGCACGGCGACGAGGAGCCTGCCTCTTAGCACCGCGCCCAGTATGACGGTGCCGCGCCGCTGCGCGCGGCACCAAACTAGTCCTCGAGTTGGCCTGCGTAGAGGGCGAACACAGCGCCCTGGGGGTCCTGGGCGATGGCGATCTTGGCGATCCCGATGTCGGTGGCGGGCATGAGCACGTTTCCGCCCTGCTCGCCCACCTGGGCCAGGGTGCCGTCCAGGTCGTCGGTGGCGAAGTAGACGAGCCAGAACGGCGGCGCGTCGGGCGGCATCGGCGGCCGGATACCGCCGTTGGACCGGCCGGCGTTCTGGATCACCAGGTAGGGCATCTCGGAGCCCTCCATCGGCGAGGTCGTCCAGCCGAACAGGTCGCCGTAGAACTTGGCTGACCCGTCGAGATCCGGGGATCCGAGCTCATTCCAGCACAGCGCTCCCGGCGCGTTGACCAGTCCGGCGCCGATGTGCTGTTTGGGCTCCCAGACGAGGAAGTAGGCGCCGTGGGGATCCTGCACCACGCCCATTCGGCCGGCCTCCATCACGTCGAAGGCATCGGCGTGGACGCTGCCCCCGAGCTCCCGCGCCTTGGCCAGGCTGGCGTCGGCGTCCTCGACGGTGATGTAGGCGTTCCAGACCGGAGGTGCCCCGGCCTCGCGCTGCTGCTCGGGCTGCGGCGAGATGGCCGCAACGTCCTTGCCCGAGCGCTTGGCCATCGAATAGACGACCCCATCGCCGACCGGGCTGTCCTCAAACTCCCAACCGAACAGGGCGCCGTAGAAGGTCTTGGCCGCATCCTGATCGGTGGTGGTCAGATCGGTCCAGCTGAACGTCCCTGGTGTGTACTGCGTCCGTTCTCCCATGCCACGACGCTACCACCACCTCGACGCCAGGGACAGACAAAATAGACTTCTTCACATGTCCGATTACACGCTGACCAACATGATGGATGTCGAGAACATGGCCGCCGGCGAATGCCCGGAATGGAGGCCCGATTCGCCCGCCGGGATATCGAGTCAGAGCACCTGGGGATCAGCTTCTTCCGCACCGAAGCCAACTTCCGCCAGCCCTTCGGCCACAGCCATCGCGAGCAGGAGGAGGCCTACGTGATCCTCGAGGGCTCGGGCCGCATACGCCTGGCCGACGAGATCATCGAGGTCAAGCCCTGGGACGTGATCCGCGTCGCCCCGCACGTGGTGCGAGCGTTCGAGAGCGGGCCCGACGGGCTGGCCTACATCGCCATGGGCAACGACCGCCCCGACGGTGGGGACGGCGAGATGATCCAGAACTGGTGGACCGACTAGGACCGCGCGATTGAGGCCGGGTCGGTGCGCTCGAGCCGGGTCATGGTCACGCGCGCATCGAGTTCGGCCCTGGCCGCTCCCCGGTAGACGCCCTTGATTGGCGGCACGTCGGCGTAGTGGCGGCCGTGGCCGATCTTGACATGTGTCTCCCCGGCCAGGACGCGGTTGGTCGGATCGGCCCCGACCCACACGGGATCGCCGCCGTCGGAAACGGGGAGCAGGGCCTCGAGCCAGGCGTGGGTGTCGACCTCCACTGACTCGCGGGCGTCGTCTCCGCCGGCCGCGAACAGGTAGCCGGAGACATAACGAGCCGCGATTCCGTGGTGACGCAGCAGGCACAGTCCCAGGTGCACGAAGTCCTGGCACACGCCTGCGCCCGCCTCGAGCAGGTCGGCGATTCTGGAGTCGACGTAGGTGGCGCCGCGCCGGTACTCGAAGCTGTCGGGGATCAGCTCGGAGACCAGCAGCACCGTGGCCAGTGGCGTCGAAGCTGCTCGGGTGATCCTCAGCAGCTCGGCCAGGGCCGGATGCTCGGGAGCGTCGTCGGTCTGGAGGAGAAATTCTCCTCCGGCCTCTCGGTAGCTGGGCTCGCGCAGCGCGTCCCAGGTGGCCTGCGGCGGCTCGGCCGAGGCATTGGTGCTGACCCGAGCCCGAACGTCGATGGTCAGGTGGCGATGAGGGCGTGAGACCTCGAACTCCACCACCTCGGTACCGAAGTAGTCAGTGTGGCGATGCAGGCGGACCTCCGGAGTGAGCCGGACGCTGAACTCGTCGCAGCGCTGGCGTCCGTTGCCGTGCGGCTTGACCCGCAGCGCGTTGAGGTTGTCCACGACATCGGCGTCGTAGTCGTACTGCGTCAGGTAGCGGATCGCGAAGTTCATCCTTCGGAGACGATCGCCGGTGTCTGCACGTCAAGCGGCATGCCCTAGTCATATCGCCTGAGCACAGCGCGTGCCAGCATCAGGCGGACAAGGTGGTTTGTCCAGGTGGAGCAGGCCGCTCAGCGATCGAAGGCCCGGAGCGCGCGCTGGGAACTCAAAGTCCCGAGCCCCCGCTCACGCCGCTCTCCAGGCCGGCGGAGGTGTGGACCTTTCCGCGGCGCTCGGCGACGAGGGCGGTGAGGGCCATGCTCAGCCAGCGGGTCGCCTCTCCGGACCACAGGACCATGGTGTGACCGCCGGAATACACCTTGAACACGTGCGCGACGTGGCTGGCCTTCAACGCCCCGTCGTATTGGCGGTTCGTGGTCAGAAAGCGCGAATCCTGATTCCCGATGTAGAAGGCCAGCAGCGATGGATAGTGCTTCAGGGCCGCGGCTAGCCCCGGGCCAGAGGGCGCGCGCGCATCGTCGTCGGCCTGCTTGGACCCCAGTTCCAGGACCTTGTCACCGACGGGATCAGTGGCGGCGAAATAGCCGCTCCACGACTCGACTGCCCCGAAGGTGTCCAAGGCCCGCAGGCCCACGTTGAAGGCACCGTAACCGCCGGCCGAGAGCCCGACCAGAGCCCGCCCGGCCCGGCGGCGGATGGTGCGATAGCGCCGGTCGATGCACGTGGTCAGATCGTGTGAGATGGCGCGGGGCCAGTTCTCCGTTGCGCTCCAGTCCAGATACTCGCGGTCGCTATTGGCCGAACGCGCTCCCTGCGGGCTCACGACGATTGCCGCTTGGTGACCTGAAGGCACGGAGGCGGCCACGAAGCTGTTGGCCTGATAGGACGTGGGATTGGCCGGAAGCCCATGGAGGAAATAGACGACCGGGTACCGAGCCGTCCCCCCCTTGTAGCCGGCCGGCAGGTAGACCATCGCCGGCAGACTCCCACCGAGGGCGGGGGACCGGCACGTCACCGCGCCGGTCTGAGCGCCCGCCCGGGAGTACGTGGCATGCTCGGGGACACTGCTGGCCACCACGACGGCGGCGCCGCCGGCGAAGGAGGCCACGGCCACGGCGACGAACATCAGTCCAGCCAACAGCCTCCGGCGCCTCACCGTTTCACGTCCATATCGGCGATTGTGACAAGGGACTCGAGTCAAGTTCCGGACCTGGTGAAGGTGGCTTATGCGGAGCAAACATCAGCGGCGTAAGCTCGCCGCGTGTCTCACCAGGTTGCTTTCCATGACTAACACAAGAGTCCTGTCAACGGAGCGGGTGTCCGCGGTCGGGCTGTTTATCTTGATCGCGTTCGGTGTGCTGCTGGCCGTCTTGATTGGACTGCTCACCGGTCTCGGATGGCTGTACCTGCTGCGGCACGCTGGTTTGCTGAGCGCTGGTCCGAAGGTGGGCGATTCATTGCCCCTGCTTCAGCTGGCAGGCCTCGACGGCGAGCCGGTGCTGGCCGTGGTCGTGGCCTGGATCTTGGCCGGTGGGCTGACCGGACTGTTCACCGTCCGCCTGTCTCCCGGCCGCCGGGCACTGGCCGCCGGCGTGATCGCCCTGGTCCTGCTCATTCTCGCCTCCCAGGCCTCCTACGCGCTGACCCGCAACCTCCGCTTCAGCGACGTTCTGCTTCACCGTACGCCCGGTACCGGTCCGTGGCTCGAGGCACTGGTCTTCGCGCTCGCGTGCGCGCTACCCCGGAGATCGGCACTCGGCCGCCCGAGCCGGGGCCGAGGCCGGCAGGCCCGCGGCGGTCGTGGACCCCTCGGCTATCTCAGTCTGAGCGGCAGCCAGCTGAGGCACGCAGGCCAGCACGAGGGCAATGGCGATCACATGGCCGATCACCGCGACAGTGTCCGAACCCAGTGATTCCCCAAAGGCGGTCAGGCCGCAGACCAGCGCGACCAGAGCCGCGAAGCCGTTCATAAGGGAAATTGCCCCGATCGCGCTGTCCCGCGCGAGGGCCGACTGAAAAGCCAGGAAGCCGGCAAAGGTGCCCACGGCGGCAACGATCGTCCAAATCGAGATCAGCGCGTTGACGCCCTCGGCGCCGAGATCTACCGACACCGCCTTGATGGCGGCGTCCGCGGCACCGTAAAGCGCGCCCGCGGCGACCGCGCGCGCGCCCCGGTACCGGAGTGCCGTCGCCGCCAGAGCGAGGACGGCGATCACCGCCAGGGCGATGGCGAGAGTTCCCGCCTGCAGCCGGTCGTGCGCCGCGCCATAGCCGAACGGCAAGGCGGCCAGGCCAGCGGCCATGAGCAGGACGGCGACCCGCTGGCCTCGGGTGATGCGATGACCGAACAGGCGAGCGGCCAGCGGGACCGACAGGGCCAATCCACCGGCGGCGAAGGCCTGCACCAGGGCCAGGGGGGCAATGGCCACCGCGAGAACCTGGGCTCCAAAGCCGATCCAGCCCAAAACCTGGCCGCCCAGCCATACGGGAGTGCGGAAGGCGCCGCGCAGGGTTTTCAGCAATCCCGCCTCGGGCCGCCGGCTCAGCCCCCGGTGCTGGAACAGGAAGCCGAGGTTGATGAGCGCCGCCGACCCGAGGGCCAGGAGCAGCCCGCCGAGCAGCACTCCGAGCCCGAGGCGCCCCGGACGGCGCAGGTGGATGTGCAGGGCAACCAGTTGCAATCGCCCGCGGACCAGAGGCGGCCGTCTGGTCCGGTGCTGTTCCGGGACAACAGCGACGGAGTGACGACGACGCCCAATGCCGTTGGGAAGCGGTGTCACCCCCGGAGTGATGTTCACGGCGCTTCCGGGGCCGGCTGCGAGCGGACGGGTGGCGTCGGTCGAGGCCAGGACCAGCATCCGGTTGACGTGCGCGTGCCAGAGCTGCCAGTCGTGCCCTCCCTTGTACAGCGCGTAGGTGACCCGAGAGCCGGCGCGGGCCAGCGCGACCGCCATGGGCTTCTCCAACGGGCTCGCGTTGTCGTCGCGGCCAACGAACAGGAACGCGCGGAGAGGGTTGGCCCGCAGTAGTGGGGACGGACGCAAGGCTTCATCGATCGGGCTGTTGGCGGCCAGCTGAGCGGGTGTGGCGTGTGCGAACACGCCGGTCCGGGACTGGCGGTAGTAGCCCGACCAGGACTGGAAGTTGCCGAACACCTCGGGGTGGTGCAGAGCGAGGTTCATCGCCCCGTAGGCGCCCGCCGAGAAGCCGGCGATGACCCGAGAGCTCCGTTGCGCAAGGGTCGCGAAACGTTGGTCCACATCGCGAACTACGTCCAGCACGTAGGACTCGTACTGCCCCGCTCGGGTGTTGGCCCATTCGGAGTCGGAGTAGGCGCTGCCGTTGATCCGACCGTCGGGGAAGGCCAGGATCATCGGCGCCATCCGGTGCCGGCTGATCAGGTTATCCATCCGGGTGGGCATGCTGGCGATGCCGGTGTAGACCTGGGGACGGCCCGGACTCCCGTGCAGCAGGTAGTAGACGGGATAGCGGTGGTGGACCGGGTCGTAACCGGGAGGAAGGTAGGCCAGGTAGTCGTAGTTGCGGTGCAGCGCGGCTGAGTAGAAATGGACCCACAGCCGCCGGCCCGGTTGGGCGCCGGCCAGCAGGTGGACCGGGTTGAAGCCGCGGCTCTGGTAGTAGGACTCCCAGTACCCGTAGGCACCATCAAGGCCCGTGAACAGGACGGCCAGCGCTACTAGCAGGACGCTAATCCGCGCCCAGAGGCCCCGCATCAACAGGCTTCCTGCTTAGCCCGCGCCCCCCGCCTGCGTCGATCCGGCCAGCGGCCGGGGCAGGGGGGAACCGGAACGGGAGAGTCGGGGAATCCGCACCTCGGGCAGGTAGCCCTCGGCCTGGAGTACGCGCACGACCGAGCGGGGCAGGGCGGCCGGGGTCTCGTAGACGAGGTAGCGCGGACGCCATTCGGGTGAGAATTTCTCGTTGAAGCGCATCAGCCGGTCCATCTGGAAATGGCGGCGCAGCGCGGCCACGAGCACGGCCTGGCCGAGCCGTCGGATCGGGCTGCGCCCGGACCGACCCCGGAGCAGGTGGGCCAGCCCGGCGTAGTTGAGGCTCACCTCGGGCACGCCATGCTCCCGTGCGGATTGCAGGGTATGGGCGACCAAGGCCTCGTTGAGGCCGTTGGGCGTCTCACCCACGCGGTACATCGTGTCCAGCGACAGCTTTCCGCAGTGGCCGATGAAGTGCATGACCGCTCCGAGCTCACCCTCCGGCGAACGCGCGAGGGCATAGACATCATCGGGGCGTACACCCGGCTCGTAGGCCCCCATGGCCATGGCGAAGCCGTATAGATGGGGATGATCAGCGCGCCACCGGTCTCCGAGCTGGTCGATCTCCCGCTCCAGGCCCACCCCGATGCTCCGACCCTCGCACACCGTTATCTCCCAGCCGCGCCGGGCCACCCGGTGGACCGACTGGCGAAGCTTGCGCACCGGGCGGCCTTCCAGCGTGAAGCGCGCGGGAGCCACGAATGCCTCCTCGCCGACGCACACGGCCCGCAGCCCGAGGGCTCGGTAATCCTCCAGGTGGCGAGCCGACGCTGCCCACAGGGCGACTTGCCAGCCGCGGGAATGGGCTACGGGAAGGAAGCTGGCGAGTACGTCGGCGGTGGCCCCCTCAGGAGCGACCGGGTCGGAGGAGACGATCGCCGTCCCCCCGATGACCCGGTAGGAGAGGACTCCGCCGGCGGCGAATTGAAGCGCCTTGTCGGGGCGCAACATGAACGGCGAGAGTGAGTCCTGGCCATAGCGCTCGACGATCGCCCGGGCGGCGCGGTACTCGTGTTCGACGTGCCGGTTCTCGCTCGGCTGGGGACGCAGCAGCGAGCGTAGAGCCAGCACTGAGATCAGCGCCGCGGCGGCGATGAGCACCTCGATGGCGGACAGCCACTGGGCATTGAGATGGCCCGGGCCGACGGCATGGTGAAAGGCAGGGACGATTCGGTGGGCCAGGTGGACATGAACCAGCGGAGCCAAGCGCAGGGTCAGGTACGCCACGGCCCAGGCGCCCAGGGCGGCCAGGGCGACGTTGCGGCGCGGGCGGTTACGGCAACCGAGGGGGAAGGCCTCGCGGGCCCTGACGAGCAGCAGGCACAGCACGACCTGCATGATCATGCGCGTCCAATGACCCTCCAGTGCGCTCAGAGCGGCCAGCACGCCAATACCCAGCGTGGCCACCGACAACGCCTTCCGGGTGCCGCGCAGCACCCGCGGGGCCACGGTGAGCAGCGCGAGTCCGACGATGACCGAGATCACGCGCGTCTCAGGGGGCAACAGGCCGCGGTACGCGATCGCGGCGTGGTGGACAGCGGCGGGGTCTAGGCCAAAGAAAACGGCGTCGATGGCCAGCACCGCGATGGCGAGCGCGGCCGACTGTCGAACGGTCAGGAAACGGATCCGAGCGTCGATAATGAGTGAATCTAAACGCCTCATAGTCCCCGCGAAAGGCGCAGGCCCCCACGCCAACAAGAGCGTAACCGTTCGAAAACGAGCCGCCTCCACAGGCTTATTCTCAGACCCCCCGCGCGCCTGCCCGGCCGCCTCCGTCTACCCTTGGCGGCCATGCGAATGCTGATCACCGGCGCGGGCGGGATGCTCGGACACGACGTGCGCGAGGCGGCGGAACGCCACGGCCACGAGACGTTCCCGTTGACGCGGGCGGATCTCGACATCACTGACCCGGACGCGATTGGCGCGGCCATCGCGCAAGCAGAACCCGAGGTGGTCATCAACTGCGCTGCCTGGACGGATGTCGACGGCGCCGAGGATCGCTACGACGAGGTCCGGTCGGTGAACGCCACCGGTGCCGGGAATGTGGGCGCCGCTGCCGCGGCGGCCGGAGCTTGGACTGTGCATGTCTCCACCGACTACGTGTTCGACGGGACACATACCCGGCCTTACCTGGAATCTGATGAGACCTTTCCCATGTCGGGCTACGGACGATCCAAGCTGGAGGGGGAATATGCGCTGGCTGCGGCCGCCCCGGACCGGCACACCATCGTCCGTTCCTCTTGGCTGTTTGGCGCCAGCGGCTCCTGCTTCCCCAAGACGATCCTCAGGCTCGCGGGTGAGCGCGACGAGCTGAGCGTGGTCGCCGACCAGATCGGATGCCCGACCTTCACCGGCCACCTGGGGGCCGCATTGGTGCGGCTGGCCGCCGGATCTCGGCCCCCTGGCGTGCTGCACCTGGCCGCCGGGGGAGAGTGCTCTTGGTTTGAGTTCGCGCGGGCAATCGTTGACGGGGCGCAGGCCCGCTGCGAGATCTCGCCATGCACCACCGAGGAGTTCCCCCGGCCCGCGCCCCGCCCGGCCTACAGCGTCCTGCGCAGCGAGCGTGACGATGCCCCTCCCGGGCTGCCCCACTGGCGCCAGGGGCTGAGTGAATTCCTGGCCGGGGTCGAGGTGGCGGCATGAAGCTCCTGGTCTGCGGCGGCGCCGGCTTCATCGGCTCCACCTTCGTGGAGCTGCGAGTCCGCGAGCACGGCGACGAGGTCACCGTGCTGGACAAGCTCACCTACGCCGGACGCCGGGAGAACCTCCAGGGCGTCGAGGATGAAATCCGCTTCGTCGAGGGAGCGATCGAGGATCCGGCCAGGGTGGCCGAGGCCGTTGATAGCGCCGAGGCGGTGGTCAACTTTGCCGCGGAAACGCACGTTGACCGTTCGATCGCCGACCCGTTCGCGTTCAGCGTGACCAACGGCCAGGGCACGCACGTTCTCCTCGAGGCGGCCCGTGAGCGCGGTCTGCGCTATGTCCAGGTATCAACCGACGAGGTCTACGGTTCGATCGAGACCGGCTCCTTCACCGAATCGTCGCCTCTGGCGCCCTCCAGTCCGTACAGCGCGACCAAGACCGGTGCCGATCTGCTTGTGGCCAGCTACTTCCACACCTACGGGCTGGAAACACTGGTCTGCCGCGGCTCCAACAATTACGGCCCTCGCCAGTACCCGGAGAAGCTGATCCCCCTGATGATCCTCAACGCCTTCTCCGGCGATTCCCTCCCCGTCTACGGCGACGGCAAACAGGTCCGCAACTGGCTCTACGTCGAGGACTTCGGCCGCGGCATCGGCGCGGTCCTGGCCAACGGACGACCGGGCGAGACCTACAACTGCGGTGGCCCCGATGAGTGCGAGAACCTCGAGGTCGTGCAGCGGATCCTCGAGCTGAGCGGAGCGGATGACTCGTTGATTGAGTACGTGACCGATCGCCCCGGGCACGACCGGCGCTACTCGCTGTCCTCCGAGAAGCTCCAGGAGCTGGGCTGGCAGGCGCGCATGCGTTTCTCCGAAGGCCTGGCGCATACCGTGGACTGGTATCGCGACAACTCTTGGTGGTGGGAGCCGATCCGCTCCGGGGCCTACCGCGAGTATTACGAGCGCCATTACGGGCGCGCGCTCAGGGGCTGACCGTGACCGCGGCCAGGGGGCGTCACGCGCCGCCACCTGAGGTGCGACTGCCGCTGCAACGTGATCGCCTGCTGCGCGCGGCCGCGCTCGAGTTTGCCGAGCGCGGCTACGCCCGCACCAACTCGGACTCGATCTCCCGCCGGGCGGGGATGTCGAAGGCCACCTTTTATGAGCACTTCGCCAACAAGGAAGAGTGCATTCTGGCTCTGTTCGAG
Source organism: Solirubrobacteraceae bacterium (assembly GCA_039922645.1). GTDB lineage: Bacteria > Actinomycetota > Thermoleophilia > Solirubrobacterales > Solirubrobacteraceae > Palsa-465. The sequence goes on from JBDTEE010000135.1 coordinate 19,077, forward strand.
CTGGCCGTACGAACCGTCCGGCAGGCCATGGCCGCGGCGGCGGCAGGCGCGCCCGTCGACGCGCACGAACGGATGAAGGCGGGAACCCGCGCGTTCCTGACCGCCCTTTCCGAGCATCCCGAGTTCGCCCAAACGCTGTTGGTCGAGATCATCGGCGCCGGACCCGAGGCGGCCCAGCGCCGCGACGCCATCCTTCAGGCCTTCGCCGAGGTGCTGGACATCGAGAACGCCGCCGCTGCCCAGCGGGGTCTGATCGGCCGATTCGCCTCTCCCCACGATCCCTTCGCCGTCGTGGGGGCCATCGCCGAGCTGGTCTCGCGTCAGGTCCGCCTCGGGGTTCCCGCCGATGTGCTGGACCTGGCGCCGGTAATCGACCGGCTGATCTTCGGCCTGCTGCCGAACGCCGAGGCATGACGCCCCCTTCGCGGTTGGGGGCGCTCGAGGCGGAGGTCGTCGCGTGCCGTCGTTGCCCGCGGCTGGTGGCCTGGCGCGAGGAGGTGGCGACGGTCAAGCGAGCCGCGTTCGCCGGGGAGGAGTACTGGGGCCGGCCACTGCCCGGCTTCGGCGCTCCGGACGCGGTCGTGTTGGTGCTGGGGCTGGCGCCGGCCGCCCACGGTGGGAATCGGACGGGGCGGATCTTCACCGGGGACCGCTCGGGTGACTGGCTGTTTGGCGCGCTGCATCGGGCCGGCTTCGCCAACCAGGCACTCTCGCGCTCGCGCGGCGATGGCCTACGGCTGCGCGACTGCTGGGTGACCGCGGCCGTGCGCTGTGCTCCGCCGGCCAACAAACCCACGCCGGCCGAGCGCGACAACTGTCTGCCCTACCTGGCTCGAGAGTTGCATCTGCTGCCCGGCGTGCGCGTGATCGTCTGTTTGGGCAGCTTCGCCTGGGCCGCCGCTCTGCGCACCCTGGCCGGGACCGGTGTCGAGCTGGCGCGACCTCGCCCGCGTTTCGGTCATGGCGCCGAGGCGGAGGTGGGCGACTACACGCTCCTGGGCTGCTTTCACCCCAGTCAGCAGAACACGTTCACCGGCCGGCTGACCGAGCCGATGCTCGACGCCGTGTTCGCCCGTGCGCGCACACTGGCCGGGCTAACGTAGTTCTGCGCCTTCGCTTCGAACCAGGAGAAGATCATGAGAGCGGTCCAGTTCAGTGAATTTGGCGGTCCGGAGGTGCTCGAGGTGGTGGACCTGCCCGAGCCCCATCCGGAGGCGGGTCAGATCCGGGTCGCCGTGCACGCGGTCGGGGTCAACCCGATCGACTGGAAGGTGCTGCACGGACTGCTCTCCGGCGGCCGGCCGCTGGCGGAGCCGCGCGGTCTCGGCGTCGATGTCGCCGGCGTGGTCGAGCAGGCCAGCGAGGG
>JBDTEE010000136.1:0-15826 GCA_039922645.1 Solirubrobacteraceae bacterium
CCCGCTGGCTCCTCGATGCGCTCACTTGTGACTAGATCGGAGTACGGATAACGCGATGTGGGCCGACGCTTCCTTCGTGGTGAAGCGCTCGTCCAGCCACGGCGCCTTGGACGCATCCCTGGTCGCCGAAGTGCTCGTCAGGCGTGCCCCAGATCATCGGTGAAAGCACTCACGCCGCAGAGTTGTAGGCAGCGTGAGGCTTGGTCGTAGGGCCGGGATCCGGCGGTGTGCCGGGGGCAGCGTCGTGCCGATCTCGAGCGGCTGGAACCCGCGACGTTGCTGCCAAGCTCGCGGAACGCGCAAGCGGGTGCTATCGCCGCCGCAGCGCTGCACGCGCGAGTAGGCGGCCGCGGGGCTGATCCGTGTTCGCCACCCTCGCCGCGTTCTTGTCGATCGGCGCGCTGGCCGCTGGGATCTGGTGGCTGCGCGGGGTCGAGGCTCGCGGCGTCAGCCTGGAAGCGCTCAAGCGCGGCTTCGCGCGGAGCGGCGGATGCTCCTGTCGCCCGGAGACCGGCTCCCAGACCCGGCGCTGAGCGACACCGACGGGCGCACCGTCTCGCTGGCCTCGCTGGCCGGGAGAAGACGCTGATCGTGTTCCCACGCCAGCTCGCCTGACTGCCCTGCCGCAAGCACCTGGCGGCAGGCCGGAGGCGGCCCACGAGGACACGCTCCAGGTCGGCGGCGACGCGCTGCTCGACGCCGTCGAACGGGTCGCGTGGATCTACCGCAGCCGCGGCCCCGAAGACCGACCGACGATCGACGAGATCGCCGCTGCGCGCGCCGCGGGCTAGAAGACGGCGTTGCGCGGCGTCAGACGAACCCGGGCGCCTCGCTCGGGGACCAGTGCCGTTCCGTACAGCCGTGCTCGCTCGGATCGCGCAGTAGCGGGTTGGAGCGTGAAGCGCTCGAGCAGCAGCGGAAGCACGTGGCGCAGCTCGAACAACGCCAGTGAGGCTCCCAGGCAGCGGCGGTCCCCGCCGCCGAACGGCAGCCACGTGCGCGGGTCCGGTGGGCCGGCGAGAAAGCGCCCCGGACAGAAGCCCAGGAGATCGCCGCCGCCCTCCCGGTGGATCAGCGGCGGGGGGATCAGCATCAGGGTCCCCGGCTCGACACTCCGGCCGGCGACCGTCACTCGCTCGGCGGGCGTGCGGACGATGTCGATCAGCGGGGCGCGCAGCCGCAGCGTCTCCTCGATCACCGCATCGAGCCACGGCCGCTGGCCCGCGCGGCTCTGCGCGACGGCGGCGGCCGCCTCCGGCGCCCGGGCAAGCTCGTGCACCGACCACGCCAGCGCCGCGGCGGTCGTCTCGTGGGCCGCGAGCAGCAGCGCGAACAACTGGTCGCCACCGACCAGTTGTGTGACCTGGGGATGACGCTCGCCCAAGAGGTCTCGGAGCCCGCCGGCGAACTCAACCCACCGGCGTCCTGTGAGCGATTGCGGGCTGAGCGACCCCAGTCGCCGCAGCGAGTGACTGCCGGCAAGCATCCCGTACGCGGGCAGCGCCCTGCTGACGAGCCCCTCCAGCACCTCGGCATCATGGCGGGTCTCGATCCCGAAGAGCACGTTCGCGGCAAGCCGCAGGGCGAGGAAGCGCAGGCGCGGCAGCATCGTGATTGACGTGTGGGTCGGCCACAGATCGGCCTCCTCGGCGGCGAGTTGCGCGATCGCGGGCGCGAGCCGCTCCAGGGCGGAGCCGTGGAGCATCGGCGCGAGCAGGCGGCGGCGCGCCATGTGCTTCTCCCCGTCGAGCGTGAGGACCGTGTCGTCGGGCAACAGCGGGAGGATCCGCCGGTTGGCGGCGCCCGCCAGATAGGTTGCCGATGGTGCGTGCAGGATCTCGTGTGCGATCTCGGCGCTGCCGATCACGAGCATGCGCCCCGGCACGAGCGTGCTCACTTCGAACAGCGGGCCGTCGGCGGCGCGGCGGCGCAGCAGTGTCTCGATCGGACGGAACTGCATCGCAGCCGGCTCGGCCGCCGCACGGAGATGCGCCCGCCACGGGCACGACCGCCCCGACCGCGAACGGGCTCCGGCCGAGGTTGGGGTGGGCGCTATGAGCAACTCCCGGCCGTCACGACCGGCGCGAAGTGCAGCGTCGTCTCACGCTGCTGCTCGCAGACCTCGACGAACTTCAGCCGAGCCATCCAACGATTCAGGGCTCCGCTCGGAGACCGATGCAGGGTGACGTCTTGGGGCCTGTAGGTCAGCCGCCGTGTGCTGCGTCTCAGCTCAGCCACCCTGAGCTGGTCGCGCATGCGTCGCCTCGGCGTAGCGCTCGGCGAATCCGACGGGCTGAAACTCGTCCTCGTCGCCCCAGAGGAGGAGGGTGGGCAGCGCTCGGTCGCGTAGGCGGTCGACGAGTTCCAGGGTGTAGCGGGCGTCGGCGGCACCGGCCATCACGGTCCACGAGCGGACTCTGTCCTCGGCGTGCCAGGGGGCGAGCCACTCCTCGCGCTCGTCATCGCTGAGCGGGCGCGACACGGCTCGGGCGAGGCTCTGGGCGCGGGCCTCGAGCAGCTCGTCGACGGTGATGGCATCGGCGACGGTCTGGTCGCGGAACCGTTCGACTGCCGGAACAGGCCAGGAGTCATAGAGCACGGAGTTCATCAGCACGAGCCGCTGCACCAATGGTTCGAAAGCGGCGAGGTGCTGCGCGACCGCGCCGCCGATGTCGTGGCCGCCGACGGTCAGAGGGCCTGTGACGCCGGCCGCGTCGAGAAAGCGCTGGGCGCATGTGGCGAGCGCCGGGACGGTGGCGCCGGCGCGGCTCAGTTGCCCGCCGGACTTGCCGAAGCCAGGAAAGTCGAGTGCGTAGGCCTCGTAGCCGGCGCGGGCGAGGTCGGCCAACACGGGTTTCCAGACGCGGCTCCAGAAGGCGCCGTGTACGAGCAGGACCGGCGGTCCCGAGCCGGCGTGCAGGTAGCTCAGCGGGACGCCGTCCACGGTGACCTCGAGCCGCTGCACGTGTTCGTTCGCACCTGACATCGTCAGCGTCTGGCGGTGAGGAGTGCAGCGAGCTCGGAGAGGTTCTGCCCGGTCGCCTCCGGCGCCGGCTTCCAGCGCCCCGCGCCGCTGACCGAGAGGCACTGCTCCACGAGGTCGCGCACACCGGCCCGCTCGAGCAAGGACTCGGCGACCTGGCTCGACCCGTTGCTCAAGGTGACGATCCTCACCCCGGACGCATGGAACGTCCTCAGCCCCGCAGCCACATCGGAGTGCAGGTCAAGCTCCGCCATCGACTCCACGATCCGCTCCGCCACGTCCCGCGAGCTACCGCGCAGACCGTCCGCGCCGGAAAGCAGCCCGGACAGCGTCGAGGCGGCGATCTCGACGAAGCCGGCGTAGCCGCCGGCAGCGGTGAGCGCGAAACCGTCGCGCAGCGTCGCGGCAAACCACCCGGGCAGAACGCCTGGGTCCCCGCCGGCATCCTCAAGACGCGCAGCGAGCCCGTCGAGGTCCGACAGCGTCTCGTTGACGTCGAAGACGGCGACCGCAGGGGCAGTTCGCTGGTCAGGCATCGAGGCGCTCGAACCCTTTGAGGTATGCCTCGCTGAAGGTGGGGAACTGGGCGACGGTGTCGCGCAGGACCTCGAGCGGGATCTGTGCCTTGACCGCCAGCGCGGCCTGGTGGATCCATTCGCCGGCGAGCGGCGCGACGGCCCAGGCGCCGATCAGCATCTTGCGCTCACGGTCGGCGAGCAGCCCGAGGGCGCCGCCGGGGTTCTCCTGGTAGGTCCAGGGCCGGGCGATCGCGTCGGCCAGCTCAACGCGAGTGGTCGTAACGTCGATGTGCTCGGCGCGAGCCCGTTGCTCGGTGAGGCCGACGGCGGCGATCTCGGGATCGGAGAAAACGACGCGGGGGATCGCGGCGTAGTCGGCGCGAGCGGCCCGGCCGGCGATGTCGGCGCTGGCGACCCGGGCTTGGTACATGCCGACGTGGGTGAACGGCATCACGCCGGTGACGTCCCCGACAGCCCAGACCCCATCCCCGGCCCGGCACCGCTCGTCGACGGTGATGCCCTTTGGATCAGCCTCGACCCCGACGCTCTCCAGCCCGAGGTGCTCAATCCGCGGGCTGCGGCCGGTGGCGATCAGCAACTCCTGACCGCGGGCCTCGGTGCCATCGTCGAGGACAAGGACGCGCTCCCCGTTCTCCCGACGAGCCGAGGTGGCATGCACGCCGGTGCGGACATCGATCCCATCCTCGCTCAGCGCATCGCCGATCAGCGCGCCGACGGCAGGGTCCTCGCGATCGATCAGCCGCGCGGCCGACTGCACCAGCGTCACCTTCGTGCCGAAGCGCGCGAAGAACTGCCCCAGCTCGATGCCGACGGGACCTCCGCCGAGGATCACGATGCTGGCGGGAAGCTGTTTGACCGTCGTGGCATCACGGTTGGTCCAGTAGCCGGTCTGCTCCAGCCCATCGATCGCGGGGATGCGGGCATCGCTGCCGGTGGCGATCACGATCCGGTCGGTCTCAAGGACAGCTCCGGCGATCTCGACCCGTCCAGGTCCGGTGATCCGGGCCTCTCCGCGCCGGACATCCACGCCCTGGTCTCGGTAACCGGTCTCCTGCTTGCTGTCGTCGAGCTCGCGGATCATGAAATCGCGGTACTTCGCGACCTGCGGCCAGTCCGTTGCGGGTTCCGAGACGCCGGCGACCCGGCGGGCCTCGGCCTGCGCCTCGGCGGGGCGCAACAGCGTCTTTGACGGGATACACGCCCAGTAGGCGCACTCGCCGCCGATCAGCTCCCGCTCGCACAGCGCAACGTGCAGGCCCTGCTCAACCAACCGAGAGATCGCGACCTCCCCGGCCGGACCGCTACCGATCACCACGGCATCAAAACGTTCAGACATCGCTAACTCCTTTCATGGGGCGACGAGAAAACTCGTCGCCTGAGGGTTATGCGCAGCAGGACAGCCGGCTTGGATCGCGGGTGAATGACTGCGCGGCAAGGTGGATCGCCTCACCGACGGTCAGATAGGGGTTCCAGCTGCCTGCCATCTGCGCGACGGTCATCCCAGCCTCGATCGCATAGACGCCGGCAAGGATCGCGTCGCCGGCGCCGTCAGCGAGCAGATGCACACCCAGGAGACGGCCTGTCTCTTGCTCGGCGACGAGCTTGACCAGCCCTCTTGGGTTGCGGCTGACGATCGCCCGCGGCACCACCGCCAGATCGAGCACCCGGGCCTCCACCTCGATCCTCTGCCGGCGGGCCTGCGCCTCGGTGAGCCCGGCCGACGCGGCCGTTGGGTTGGTGAAGGTGATTCGCGGCAAGGCGCGGTAGTCCACGCGTCGATTCGCACCCTCGAAGGCGTTGGCGACAACCGCGCTGCCATGCTGAGCGGCGACGTAGACGAACTGCGGATGACCGGTCACGTCGCCCGCCGCCGACACCCGCGGATTAGACGTGCTCAGACCGGCCCCGACCAGCACCTCCCCGCGCTCCCCCACCCCGACGCCGATCTCCTCCAGCCCCAGCCCGGCCGTCCGGGGGCGACGGCCGGTTGCGACCAGCAACTGCTCGGCCCGATACTCCCGGCCGTCGGCGCTGGCGACCACGTCGTCCCCGTCTCGCGTGACGCGCTGGACGACCGCTCTCTCGATGACCGTGATCCCGTCGGCAATGAGCGCCTCACGCAGCGCCCGCGCGATCTCCGGCTCCTCGCCGCGCGCGATCGTTGACCGGACGAGCATCGTCACCTGAGCGCCGAGATGAGCGAACAGCTGTGCCTGCTCCAGAGCCACGTAGCCACCCCCGATGACCAGCAGCGACGGGGGCAAATGGTCGAGCTCCATCACCGTCGTCGAGGTCAGAAACCCGCTCTCGGCCAGCCCGGGGATGTCCGGGACGTGCGGCTCGGCTCCGGTGGCGACCAGGTAGTGCGCGGCCTCGACGCGACGGTCGTCGACCGCGATCGCCGGGCCGGGGACAAACCGCGCGTCACCCGACAACAGCTCGATCCCGTAGTCGGCGGCGAGATCGAGGTACTTCTCCTGGCGCAGCCCGCGGACGATGTCATCCTTACCGGCGATCAACGCACCGAAGTCGACCGGACCCGCCTCGGTGCGGACCCCCGGAAAGGGCTGCCGGCTGGCGCGGTGGCGCGCCTCGGCGGCGGCCAGCAGCGCCTTGGACGGGATGCACCCGGTGTTCACACAGGTCCCCCCGACCGTGCCACGCTCGACCATGACAACGCGCCGGCCCTGCTCCGACGCGGCGATCGCCGCCGAGAAGGCCGCCCCGCCGGACCCCACGACCGCCAGGTCGTACCCATCAAACTCGGCACCGGCGCGCGGCGCCACACCCGATTTGCTGACCCGATCGACCCCGTAGGGGGAGCCCTCCAGGGAGCCGGCAAGAACCGCACCGGGCACACCATTTGGATTCACGCTTGCTCGACCCGCACGCCAGTCGACCTCCACCTCGGTCGCGCCCGCCCGCTCCAGGGCGCCCGCGACATGACGAGCGCACGCATCACAGGTCATGCCGGCGATCTCCAGGGACACGCTCACGGGCCCGACCTCCGATCACTACTCAGGTTGCATCTCTGCAGTCGACGGCGAGACACGACAGCGGTGGTCAGCGCGACGAGCGCGACCAGGCCAACCCCGACGCCGAGCACGGCGCCGAGACCAATCCCGCCGAGTAAGCCCGCCAACACGGGCGGCTTGCTTCCGGCGGCCATCAGCACCCTCCGCCGTTCACCCGCCGACAGGCAGCGACGTGCTCGGCGTTGTCGGCCAGCAACGCCCGCCCAAGCCCCAGCACCTCCAGCACCCGGTCATCGGCAACCCGGTAGTAGACGACCCGGTGCGCACGGCGAGTCTCGACAAAGCCACACCACCGCAGGCACGCCAGGTGATTGGACACGCGCGACTGGGCTTGCCCGAGCGCGGCCATCAGCTCGCTTACCGACATCTCCGCGTCGCCGGCCAGCAGCTCGAGGATTCGTACCCGTGTGGCGTCGGATAGGACCTTGAAGTACTTCGCCAGCAGGTCCGGCTCAGTCGGGAACGCCGGAAGCAGAAACGGGCCGTCGAGGAGGGGCGCGGAGGACATCTTGCAACACTGTAGCGTGTTATGAGGTGGGTTCGTGACGTGGCCAACCGACGGCGGGAACCCTCTGCCAAAGCGGTAGCCGTCTCGCTGAGCGCGCGGTTTGAATCGATTGTTCGAAACGAGAGTCCACGTGGACATGAGAGCGATTTGGAATGGCATCACGATCGCCCAGAGCGATGACACGATCGTCGTCGAGGGCAACCACTACTTCCCGCTGGACAGCGTCGCCCCCGGGGTACTCCGCAGGAGCAGGATGAAGTCGCTGTGTCCGTGGAAGGGTCTGGCGAGCTACTACCACGTGGAGGCGGGGGGCGCGCAGAGCCCGAACGGCGCATGGACGTACCGTCACCCGTATCCGTGGATCCGCAAGATCAAGTCTCGGGTCGCGTTCTGGACCGGGATCGAGGTCGTACCGGCTGACGATCTCGCCGAGCACGAGGATCCGCAGCCGGGGGGGTCGAGCGCGCGACACTGCGATCGGTTCCCGACCCACCCGGGGGCCACATCTGAAGCGATCGAGAAGCTCCCGTGACCGTACCTCCAACCGTCTGGGACCAAGTCAGCGCGCATTACGACCGGCAGCTATGGCTCGAGCGCGGCGCAGTGCGGCGCGCTGTGGCGCTACTCGCCTCCCGGGACGGTGAGCGCATCCTTGACGTCGGGACGGGAACGGGTGAGGTCCTGCGCCAGCTTGCGCGTCATCCCGGCCGGCTGCAGGCGACCGGCGTCGATCAGTCGGCGGCGATGCTCGCCCGCGTCCCGGATCTGCCCGCCGGGTGGTCGGTCCGGGTGGCCGATGCGCGAAGTCTCCCGTTTTCCGATGGTGCTTTCGACGCCGTGACGGCCGCCTACCTGCTCCAGGTCCTGTCGGACACCGACATCCCCGGTGTGGCGGGTGAGTTGCTGCGCGTGCTGCGCCCGGGTGGTCGGCTGGTCACGGTCACGCCGTCGATACCGCCGCGCGGTCCACTGCGGCTGCTGGGATCAGCGCTGGACCAGTTGGCGAGGCGCCATCCGAGTCGTTACGGCGGCCTGCGTGCCCTCAACCCCCGTCCGGCCCTTGAGCAGGCCGGCTTCGAGATCGCCGCGGTGCATTGGAGCCTGCGGGGATATCTATCGCTCTGCGTACTGGCCCGCCGGCCCGCCTGACCCTGCCCAGCGTCGATGTTCTTTTCAGCGCTGAATCCTTCGTTGGTCGTGGCCGGTCGAACAACGAGATGATTCGGATCGCCGCGCTCGGAGGACCCTACGCCAACCCGTTCGCGCTGCGCGCGGTGCTCGATGACGCCGAGGCGCGGGGCTGTGAGCGGATCTTCTGCCTCGGTGATCTGGGGGGTTTTGGCGCCGATTGCGACGGGATCTGGCCGCTGCTGACGGACCGTGGGGTGCAGTGCATCGCCGGTAACTACGACGTCGCGATCGCGCGCGGTGACGCCGACTGCGGCTGTGGGTACGCCGACGAGCGCGACAACCACTACGCGCAGCTGATCTACGACCACACCCTGGCGAGCACCAGCCCAACGTTCGCCGCCTGGATGCGCGACCTGCCGCTCGAGCATCGTGAGACGATCGGCGGCGTCGACGTACACGTGGTTCACGGCTCGCCGCTGGCGATCAACGACTTCGTGTGGGAGTCGCTGAGCGATGACGAGCTGCGGATGCGCGTGGCCCTCAGCGGCGCAGATGTCCTGCTCTGCACCCACACCGGAATACCCTGGCAGCGGCACGTCGATGGCACGCTCGTGGTCAACGTCGGCGCCGTGGGACGCCCGGCCAATGACGGTCGCACCGACGCCTGGTACGCGGTGCTGGAGCTCGACGGTGACCACGCGAGCGCGGAGCTTGTTCCCGTTGCCTATGACTGGCGAGCGCAGGCGCGCTCGATGCGGGAGGCGGGGCTTCCGGAGGTGTTCGTCGAGACGATCGAGACGGGCTGGTGGACGACCTGCCTGGAGATCGTCCCGCCGCGCGAGCGTGCCCGAGGACGGTTCCACGTCTATCGGGAGGCGCTGCCGTCGGGGTTTGCGCAGGACGGGCTGGGCTGGAGCGATGTTGCCGCCAGGTCAGACGACGCGCGGCCGGTCGTCAGTCTATTCGGAACGGCGGCTTTTCCAGCGCGGCTGTGGCTGTACACGAACTTCCACTGCAACCTCGCCTGCCGCTACTGCGTGGTCGCCTCCTCGCCACGCGCCGACCCCCGCTCGCTGGGACTGGGGCGGGTCTGCGCGCTGGTCGACGAGGCGGTCCAAAACGGCTTTGAGGAGGTCTATCTGACGGGCGGCGAACCGTTTATCGAGCGAGACATCGTCGCGATGCTGCTCTACGCCAGTGAGCGCCTCCCCACCGTCGTGCTCACCAACGCCATGCTGTTTGTCGGACGGCGCGGGCGCGAGCTGCAGCGGCTCGCCGGACGCGACAGGCTGACCATCCAGACGTCCCTCGACGGTGCCCGGGCCGCGACCCACGACGCCTGGAGGGGAACCGGCTCCTTTGAGCGGGCGCTCGATGGCATCGGCGTCGCCCGTGAGCTCGGACTGCCTTTGCGCGTGGCGATGACGCAGACCCCGGAGAATGCCGGCGAGGTCGACGAGCTGCGGCAGTTGCTCGCCGACGTAGGTGTCGTCGGCGAGGCCTTCGCGGTGCGCCCGCTCGTCGGTCGGGGATTCGCCTCAGCCCAGGACGGGGCGCTCGCGGTCTCAGATGCTGTGGTGGCGCCGGAGCTGACGGTGACCGCAGACGGGCTGCACTGGCACCCGATCGGCGGCGATCTTGGGGCCAGTCCCGACCTGCTCGTGGCCCCCGGTGACGTCTCGCTGGCCGAGGGCAAGCGGCTCGTGGTGGAGCGCTTCCTCGAGTTGCGCCAGGCGGACGGGAGCCTACCGGCGGCGTTTCGGTGCGCGGTGTGAGCGGAGCGATCCTGATCATGGCCCGGGCGCCGCGACCCGGAGCGTGCAAGACGCGCCTCGAGCCGCTGCTCAGCGCCGACGGTTGCGCCGCGCTGCAGGCGCAGCTCATCCGGCACACGGCCGAGTGGGCGCACGCGAGCGGCCGGCCGGTGTGGGTGGCCTTTGACCCGCCGGATGCCAAACCGCAGCTCGCCGCGCTCGTTCCAGCGACCGTGGCCCTTTTCGCACAACAGGGACGCGACCTAGGCGAGCGGCTCACTCACGCGGTGGCGCACGTCGCTTCCAAGTACACGGGACCGCTGACGGTGCTCGGGACCGACAGTCCAACGCTCCGCCCGCGGGACGTCGATGCTCTGGAGCTCGTGCTGGAGGGTGGATGGGACGCGGGCCTGATCGGGGCGCACGACGGTGGCTACGCCGCGATCGCACTCGCGCGTCCGGCGCCCGGTGCGTTCGCCCTCCCGGTTCAGCTCTGGGGTGGCCCGCACGTCCTTCAGAGCGCGTTGGATCTCCTGCGGCGGGATGGCCTGTCCGCCGCCGTGCTCGACGCGGTCCACGACCTCGACACTCCGGCGGACGCCGCCCGTCTCCTGCAATCCGGCTTCTGCCCGCCCGCGATCCGCCCGCTGCTGACCCGGCCCACCCGGACAGCCGGCGTGACGCAGATGATCGGATCGTCTCATCCCCAGATTCAGAGGAGGTTGCATGTCCGATCGGCTTGACCGCGCACCCTGGAGTGCACTGCACACGAGGATCGCGGCGGCGCTAGGGATCGGCTGGGCGCTAGACGCGTTCGAGGTGCAGATCATCGGGAGTGTCATCCCATCGATCGCCAAGCAGTGGCATCTCTCGCACGGAGCACAGGTCTGGGTGTTCGTCGTGTGGTTCATCGGCATCGGGCTTGGCGCGGCTGCCTTCGGATATCTGGCGGATCGTCTCGGGCGCCGACGCCTGTTCGTGGCCACGCTGGTGCTGTATTCGCTGGCAGCGGTGGCCAGTGCGGCGGCGCCGAGCTTCGGCGTGTTCATCTTCTTCCGGTTCCTCACGGGACTGGGCGTCGGCGGTGAGTACTCGGCAGTTGCGTCGGCGATCGCTGAGTTCATGCCCGCCCGGCTGCGGGGCCGCACGAACGCCGCTGTGATGAACATGTGGTCGATCGGCGGGATCGTCGCCGGCCTCGTGGGAGTGCTGTTCGTGTCCGCGGTGCTGGGCGTCAGCGGCTGGCGATATGCGCTGCTGTTCGGCGCGGTCAGCGCCATGTACGGCCTGTATGCACGGCGTCTGATCCCGGAGTCGCCGCGGTGGCTCGCGTCACAGGGGCGCGTGTCGGAGGCCAATATTGTGATCGAACGGGTCAGCGGCATTCCGCGTGATCGCGCGGAGTACCTGCCCGCAGAGCTCACCACGTCGGTCCGTGAGCAGCTGCATGAGCTGTGGACGCATCACCGTGGACGGCTGCTGTTCGGCATGACGCTCGATTTCTCCGAGGCGGCGGCCTACTACGGGCTGTTCACGTTCCTGTCGGTGTTCGTGTTCACCGACTCGCGGGTGCACGTCTCGGCAACGGCGGTGCCGTACTTCTACGTCGTCGCCAACGTTGGAGGCCTGGTCGGCGGGCTGGTGGTCAGCTGGGCGCTTGACCGGATTGGTCGCAAGCCGACCGTCCTGGCCGCCTACAGCGCGGCCGCGGTGTCGATGCTGGTCGTCGCGGCGGCGGCCGCGTCCGGCTCGGCCGGACTGACGCTGGCCGCGTTCACCTTGGCCGTGCTGTGCGCGACGGCGGCGTGGGTGTCGGCCTATCCCACGTTCTCGGAGCTGTTCCCCACGCACCTGCGCGCAACCGGCATCGGCGCCAGCGTCGCGGTCGGGCGCGTTGGCGCGATCCTCGGCGCGGTGGGGCTGGCGCAGAGCGCCTCGAGCTTCGGCCTGTGGAGCGGGTTCGCCGTCCTCGCCGGCCTGTGGCTGATCGGGGCATGTGCGGCCGCAGTGTGGTGGCTGCGCGGCATCGAGGCGCGCGGCATGTCGCTCGAGGCATTGGCCGAGGCATGATCGGCCGTCTCACATCCCGCCTGCGCGAGCTGTGGCATAGGACTCAGCCGGTCGACCCGGATACCGAGCGGGCGCTCGCCCGCCGGTGGGCGGAGCTGCCTGAGCATGTGCGCACGCCCTCCCAGCTGCTCGGGCGCCGCCACGCCGGCTGCGAGGGCACCCACGGGGTGTTCCCACGCTGCAACCTCGCCTGCACGCCGTGCTATCACGCTCGCGAGGCCAACCGGGTGAGGACCGACGGTGAGCACACGGTGGTGGAGCTCGAACAGCAGATGGGGTACCTGCGCCGGGTGCGGGGGACGGGACAGCACGCGCAGCTGATCGGCGGGGAGGTGACGCTGCTCGGTCCCGATGCTCACGCCGCCGCGCTGGGTGTGATGCAACGCCACAGCCGCAAGCCGATGAGCATGACCCACGGCGACTTCGACTACGACTACCTGAAGCGGCTCGCGCTCGATGGCGAGGGGCAGCGCCGGTTCGAGTTCCTGCGCTTCGCCGGGCACTTCGACTCACTGATGCTCGGCCGGCGCGGCACCCCGCGCCCACGACGGGAGTCCGAGCTTCACGCCCACCGGCGGCGCTTCGTCGAGCTGTTCGAGCGGCTGCGCCGCGAGCACGGAGTCCGCTTCGACCTCGCTCACAACATGACCGTCACTCCCCGCAACCTCGATCAGGTGGCTGAGGTGACACACGAGGCGATGCGAATGGGCTTCGGGATGCTGTCCTTCCAGCCCGCCGCCTACGTCGGCAACCCCGCCCGGTGGCGCGAGGAGTTCAGCGACGTCTCGATCGACGCCGTGTGGCGCGAGATCGAGCGCGGGGTCGGCGCCCGCCTGCCGTGGCGCCATCTGCAGACCGGGGACGTGCGGTGCAACCGGACCGCCTACGGGATCCTCGCCGCCGGCCGCTGGACGCCGCTGCTCGACGACGAGGATCCGCAAGATCTCGCCGCGCGAGACCTCTTCCTCGATGCCGTTGGCGGGATGGACTTCGACCGGCCGCCCGGGCTGCTCGCGCTCGCGCTCGCCAGGCTGCTCATCCGCCACCCGACCCTGCCCGGCCGGGCCGTGGGCTGGGCGGCTCGGCTCGCGCGGCGCGCCGGACCGCTGGCGCTGCTGCGCGGCCACCCCCGCGGGATGACGTTCGTCGTGCACGCGTTCATGGACGCCGCCGTCGTCCGTCCCGCCTGGGAGGCGATGCAGCGCGGGGAGGTGGCCGAGGATCCGGACGTGCGCGCCGCCCAGGAGCGGCTGTCGGCGTGCTCCTACGCGATGGCCCACCCCGAAGACGACCGTCTCGTGCCCGCGTGCGTGCAGCACTCGGTGCTCGACCCGCAGGAGAACATCCGCCTCGCCCAGCAGCTCCCGATGGCATGAAACCTCGCCCCGACTACGACATGGTGATCATCGGCGGAGGCACAGGAGGCCTCGTCGCCGCGCTCATCGCCGCCGGCGCCGGCGCCCGCGTCGCGCTCGTCGAGCGGGCGCGCACGGGCGGTGACTGTCTGTGGACGGGGTGCGTGCCGAGCAAGGCGCTGATCGCCGCGGCCAATCTCGCTCACCGCATGCGTCACGCCGATGCGGTCGGTCTGGCCCCGCACGAGCCGGAGATCGACTTCGCCCAGGTGATGGACCACGTCCACGGCGCTCAACGACGCATCGCCCCCCAGGACTCCGTGGAGCGCCTGCGGCGCGAGGGAGTGGAGGTGATCGAGGCCGACTCCCGGTTTCTCGGTCCGGGCCGCATCCAGGCGGGTGATCGGGTGCTGAGCTGGCGCACGGCGATCATCGCCACCGGCTCTGAGCCGTCCGGCCCGCCGATCCCGGGTCTGGATGAGGCCGGGCCCTTGACCACCGAGAACCTGTGGGGGCTGTCCGAGGTGCCGCCGCGCCTCGTGGTGCTTGGCGGCGGCCCCATCGGCTGCGAGCTCGGGCAGGCGTTCGCACGGCTCGGCAGCCGGGTGACGCTGGTAGAGATGGCGCCGCGGCTGCTGGCGCGTGAGGAGCCGGCGGCGAGCAGGTTGATCGAGGCGCGCCTGCGCGGCGACGGCGTCGATGTCCGCACCGGGGTGACGGCTGAGACGGTGACGGACGGCGGCGTGCAGCTGTCGGCCGGAGACCGAGTGCCGTTTGACCGGATCCTCGTCGCCGTCGGGCGCCGGGCGCGCACCGGCGGGCTCGGACTCGACTCGGTCGGGGTACGCACCGACCAGCGGGGATCGGTGACCGTTGACGAGCGGCTGCGCACGAGCGGGCCGCGGATCTTCGCCGTCGGCGACGTCACCGGCGCGCTTCCGTTCACCCATGTCGCCGCCTACCACGCCAGGATCGCCACCGTTAACGCGCTGTTCGGCGCCCGCGGCCGGACGAGCTATGCCGCCGTCCCGTGGGTCACCTTCACCGACCCAGAGGTCGCCCGGGTCGGTCTCACCGAGGCCGATGCTCGGCGGCGGTGGGGCGAGGCTACGACGACGAGCTTCGAGTACGCGCAACTTGACCGGGCCGTCACCGCCGGCGAAGCCTACGGGTTCGCCACGCTCGTCGGCGATCCGCGGCGTCGCCTCGTCGGCGCCACCGTATGCGCGCCGGCGGGCGGAGAGTCAATCGCCGAGCTGGCGGCCTGGATCTCCCAGGGACGCCGCATCGATGACGTGTCGCGCGCCGTGCATGCCTATCCGACGTTCGCGGAGGGTCCCGCGCGTGCGGCCGACGCGAACCTCCGGGCGCGCCTGCTCGGCGGTCGGACGCGCGCCCTCGCCCGCCCGGCTCTCGCCGCGCTGCGGTCGATCGACGCGCTGCGGTGAGCGCTCGCGGGCGCTCAGCACCCACCGAAGGCGAACAGTGGGCCTCCGCTCAGCTGGCAGCGTTGCGCTCATCCCGATATGACGTAGCCGCTTGGGAGAGCTTCCTCGGTGAGTCGTTCCGCAGGGCCGCGGACACTCGCCGGCAGCGGGGTGCGTTGTCTGCTCAGGCCGTCCGCTGGATGTTCGGCGGCGGCCTCGCCACCGCAGCACTGCGCCGGGCGGTCGTTCGCCGCGGCGGCCAACCCCCATCAATCCGAGGTCTCGCCAGCTGGTGGATGACCCAGGCCCTGATGCTCGACTGGCATCTCGGCATGGTGCAGGAACTTAACGGGGCACCACGGGAGAAGCTGTCGGTGGCCGACGCGCTCACCCTGAGCCGTGGGGCGGTTGTCCCCTTTGCCGCCTGCGCCCCTCCCGACGCTGTGCTGTTCCTGGCGCTGCTGGGCTTTGCCGGCGCCACCGATCTGCTCGACGGGCGATTCGCCCGACGGCGCGGCCCGACCCGCTTCGGCCGGGACTTCGACACCCTCGCCGACCTCGCATTCCGCGCCGCGGCCGTGCGGGGAGCGCGGCGCGCGGGTTGGCTGGCCCGCGGCCCGGCCTGGGCTCTCGCCGGGCGTCAGGCGCTACTCGTCTCCGGCGCCGCGTGGTCGTGGTTCGGTCACGCTGAGCGCCCGCCGATGGACCCGGCGCGACTGGCGCGATGGGATGCCCCACCTCTGATCGCGGGCCTGGCCATGGCCGCGCTGGGCCACCGCCGGGCCGCAGGAGCGCTCCTCGCGACCGCCGCGATGATCGGGGGCGCGGGGTCGCTGCGGGGGATGGCTCTCCGCGGCGACGCCGCCCCGCCTCATGATGACCACACCGCGGCCGCGACGGAGGAGGGCTAAGCGCCGGCGCGGCTTCTGCAGCGCGCCCGCCACGACGCGGCCGCGCCACCGACGGTCATCACGGCGAGAACGCCGAGCGCCACCAATGCCTGCGGTGAGGAGTAATCGCCGAT
>JBDTEE010000137.1:0-9504 GCA_039922645.1 Solirubrobacteraceae bacterium
GGGGTGGCCAAGCTCGCCCAGGAGGAGCTCCTCGCGCCGCTCTCTGGAGCGGAGCGCGATCAGCTTCACGACCTGTTGCTACGGCTGGCCGCGGGCGTTGACGCCGCCGATGCCGACGCGGTCAGGAGCGGGCCAGGTGCGTCGGCGGGGACCGACGCGGACTGAGCTCGGTCTTTACGGGGCCGACCACGGCCAGCGACACGCCCACCGCCAGCAGGGCCCAGGTGACCGGGTCCTCGAGGAAGTCGGCGTAGAGCATGGTGTGGAAGACGAGCGCGGCGAAGGCCGCCGCGAGCGCGCTGCGCAACGGATCTCCCCGGGCTCGGCGGATCAGACAGATCAGCGCGGCGATGACCAGACCGAGGTAGACAACCTCCCCAATCAGGCCCTGCTCAGCGGCGACCGTGATCGGAATCGTGTGGGAGGCCGAGAGGCTGGTCGCGGTGGCCCGGTTGTGACGGCGGTATTCGGTCTCGAAGGAGCCCGACCCATAGCCCCACACAGGACGGTCGCCAAATAGTCTGATCCCCCCACTGACCAGGCCACCGCGTCCGCTCGAAGCGCCGTTGAGACCCTGATTGAGGCCGAAGGTGCGCGGGGTGGCGGCAACGGCGATCGCGCCCACCAGGATCACCGCAAGGGCGATGTAGAGCGCGCGCGTGGGCCGCCAGCGCAGCGCGGCCAGCACGCCGAGGCCGACCAGCAGGGCGCCAAGGCTCGAGCGCGAGAGGGTGAGGACCAGCGCCACCCACAGCGCGGCCAGGGCGGCGCTGGTCACGGCCTGTTCGCGCGCCGCGCGGGGGTACAGAAGCAGCACGGCCAGGAAGATCATGACCAGGGCGAGGAAGCGCCCGAAGATGTCCGGGTCGAAGAAGACCGAGTTGACCGTGAAGTAGGTGTGGTAATCGTTGGTGACGGCCAGCTTCGGGTTGAGGATGATCGTCTTGGTCGCGTACTCAACGTAGGCAATGACGGCGAAGATCAACGCCAGCCCGACGATCACCAGCAGACAGGTACGGGCCATCTCCCGGTTCCAGCGCACGCTGCGCAGAAGCACGTAGAGCAGCGCGAACGGGACGTAGAAGAAGACCATGTTCTGCAGCGCCGGCTGGAAGCCCGGCGAGTACGCCGCCTGGACCCCGTAGAGGACGATGAACAGCGCCAGCAGCCGCTCGACCCACAGTGCCCAACCCTCCGCGCCGTGGATCTCGGGCTCGTTTGCCCCCCCGCCGCGACTGTCGCGCAACGCGGGGACGAGCCATGCCAGAGCGCCCACGGCCACCACGAGGTAGAGCGGGACGAGCAGGTTGCGGTCCGCACCGCCGGCCTGGATCGGTACTCGGAAGGGGAGGGCCAGCACGGCCAGCGGCGCAATCAGGTAGAAGCGCGGCGCCAGCTTCCAGGCGGCGGCGCACAGCACAGCCAGGGCCACCACGGCGAAGATCGCCACGTACAGCGGATGGCGATGAATCACGCCGAGCTGGGGGGAGTTCCAGATCGCGCTCAGCAACAGGACCGGCGAGAGCACGAGCGCTCCGGCCATGGCCAGCGCCCGCCGGCGCCGGTCAGCGGTGAGCAGCGTGGCTGCGGCCAGCGCCGCGACCACGACCACGCCGAGCTTCGGCAGCGGTCCGCTGAGGGTGGCAAGGGCGAGCACAGCGGGAATCATCCTCTACCCTCTCCCGGCATGCCCTCCGCGAAGCTGGTGCTCGTCTCCGTGCTCGCGGCCCTTCTGTTGTCGGCCTGTGGCATCGCCGCCAAGCCGGAGGTCGATTCGCGCGGAGCGCAGATCAAGAGCCAGAACGGTATTGACGATCCGCGCACGGCCCACGTCCAGTGCCTGCATCAGGACCACATCCCGGTGACCGAGTTCGGCCGCGTGTGGCTTCAGATCGGCGCCAAGCCGAGTGGTCCGACGGTCCAGTTCACCCCCACCCCCGGTGTCGCTCAGGGCGACCAGATCTCCGGCCGGGTGGAGAGTGCTGAGGTCATCGGCAGCGCGTTGCTGTATCCCAACCAGGCCGCCGACAGCCTGCTCCAAAAGGTCGAGGCCTGCATGGCGCAGGGAGTGAAGGGATGAGCCCGGAGCTCTCTGCCTCGACGGCTGGCGTAGCCGAACCCACCGCGCGCCCCTCACGCGCCGGGTCCGACACCCGCCTGCGGGCTCTGCGCACGCTGCCCGCGGGCCGCTTCTATCTCTGGCTGGCCGGCGTGGCGATCGTCGTGGCCGCCCTCTCGCTGCTGATCCCTTCCACCCCGAGTTATGACCCGTGGGCCTGGCTCGTATGGGGCCGGGAGATCGTTCACCTCAACCTGCACACCGTCGACGGCCCTTCGTGGAAGCCGCTGCCCGTCATCTTCACCACCCTGTTCGCGCCCTTCGGGCAGGCCGAGCCCGACCTGTGGCTCGTCGTCGCCCGCGCCGGAGCGTTCGCCGCCGTGGTCATGGTGTTCCGGCTGTCGTTCCGGCTCACCCGCCAGGTAGGGACCTATTTCACGCGCAGCGCGGGTGAGCTCGATGGCGTGAGCCTTGTCGCCCCGGCGGTGATGGCTAGCGTGATCGCGGCTCTCGGCCTGGCCCTGTCGGGGGGTTACATCTCCGACAACGCCCTCGGCTACTCCGAAGGTCTGGCCACCGTGGTGATCCTCATCGCCCTGGAGCGCGCCCTCGATGGCCATCCCCGCCAGGCCTTCGCGCTCGGTTTCGTGGCGGCGCTCGACCGGCCCGAGATCTGGCTCTTCTGGGGACCCTACGGCCTGTACCTGTTCTGGAAGGACCCCGGCGCCCGGCGGCTGATTATCGCCCTGTTCGTCCTCATCCCGGTGCTCTGGTTCCTGCCCGAGTACTGGGGTTCCGGTCACTTCCTGCGGGGGGTGACCCGCGCCCAGCATCCCCGGTCCAACAGCCTGGCCTTCGCTCATTGTCCGTTCTGCTCGGAGCTCGTCAACGCCGCGTGGCCGACGATTCTGCTGCGGCTGAAGATTGCCGCGGCGGTCCTCATCGGTATGGTCGGCTTCATCGTCTGGCGGGCGTGGCGCGAGCCCGGCCGTCCCGGGTTGCGGACCCGGGGCACGCAGGCGCAAATCGCGACGGCCGGCCTTGGGCTGCTCGGCGTGACGTGGTTCGTGGTCATCGCGATCATGACCCAGGCCGGATTCTCGGGGAATAACCGCTACCTCGTCATCGGCTCCGCCATGGTCGACATCTGCGGAGCGGTGGCCTGGGGTTGGGGAGCCCAGGAGCTCGGCAACCTGCTGGCGGGCCTGCGTGCGCGGGCACGCTCGGCCGGCACGGCCAGACCGACGCCGGGCACGGCGTGGGCATCCGTCGCTCTGGCGGCCCTCGTGTTCGCCTTCATCCCCAACTGGGTGGGCGCGAACCTGATCGATATCCAGAAGACCCACCGCGCGCTCGTCTACCAGGCTCACCTACGTCAGGACGCGGCCACGATCGTCCGCGACGGTGGGGGCGCGGCCAAGCTCCTGCGCTGCGGCACCGTCATGACCGAGGGCTTCCAGGTCCCGATGGTCGCCTGGACGCTGGGGGTGCACACCGACCGCATCGAGCCTTCACCGCTCAACGCCGAAGAACCGGGCACCCCACCCAACGTGATCCTCCAGACCAGTGCCCACACCGGCGGGATCAAGCTGCCCATCGTCCGCGCATGGACCAACGTGTCCTACAAGTTCGTCGCCCAGGTTCGCAGCTTCCGGCTCTTCACCCACTGCGCCGGGTAACGGGGGCCGCATGAGACGGGTATCAGGTAGTTAGCCAGTGGCCACCGTAACCGTCCCTGATCGCGCGCCCGCCCGGCCTCCGGAGTCACGTCGGGACGACCCCGAGTTCGACCTCCGCATCCCGGACCGCCTGGCCCGCTACCCGTTCTGGCTCCTGGGCGGCGTCATCGTTCTGATCGCCATGGTCATCTCCGGGGTGCTGCGCACGCGCACCCTGGGCGGCCAGTTCTGGATGGACGAGGGACTCTCGGTGGGGATCTCCACCCACGCCCTATTCGACATCCCGCACGTACTGCGCCACGACGGCTCACCACCGCTCTACTACATGCTCCTGCACTGCTGGATGAGCGTGTTCGGGTCCACAGAGGCCTCCACCCACGTCCTTTCGCTCATCTTTGGCCTGCTGACGATCCCGGTCGGGGCCTGGCTGGCCAACAGCCTGTTCGGTCGCTGGGCGGCCCTGATCGCCACGATCCTGTTCTCGCTCAACCCGTTCCTGACCGCCTATAGCCAGGAAACGCGGATGTACTCGTTGATGGCCCTGCTCGGCTTGCTGGCCATGGCGGGGTTCATCCACGGCTTCATCTTCCGCCGAAGGCGCTACCTGATCCTGTTCACCGTCTGTCAGACGCTGATGCTCTACACCCACGCCTGGGGAATCTTCTTCGGCATCGGGGCGGGAATCGCATTCCTGTTCGTATGGCGGGCCAGCGACGAGCCGCGCGCGCTGCTGCGCGATGGGGTGATGACCTTCGGTATCGCTGCCGTCCTCTACCTGCCCTGGCTGCCGACGCTGATTTACCAGGCCCAGCACACCGGCTCGCCGTGGGACAGCGCGCCCAACTTCGGCGCCCCGGTGCAGATCTCCCGCAACCTGATGGGCGGGGACCGGGGCACCGTGGCCCTGTTCCTGGCCGGCGCCGTCGGGGTGGCGAGCCTGCTGTACCGGGGCCGCTGGCGTACCAAGCCGTCCCTGGTCATCTGGACCCTCGTCCTGCTGCCCGTGGGCACCCTCGGCTTCGGATGGATCGTCTCGCACTTCTCCCCGGCCTGGGCCTACCGCTACTTCGCCCCGATCCTTGGCGCGCTGCTGTTGATCGCCGCGGCGGGCATGGCCCGGGCCAAGGGCGTCGGCCTGCTCGCTCTGCTGCTGGTGATCCTCTTCTGGGCCAACCCCTCGGAGTTCACTCCGCACAACAAGAGCGACATCCGCGACGTGGCCGCCGCGATGAGTCCGCTGCTGCACCGCGGCGACCTGGTCATCCTCGGTCAGCCCGAGCAGGTACCGCTGGCCTGGTATTACCTGCCCGCCGGATTGCGCTTTGCCAACACCAGTGGCTCGGTGACGGACCCGCAGTCGATGAACTGGGTCGATGCGCTTCCGCGCCTGCAGAACGCCAATCCGAACACAACGCTAAACCGCCTGATTGCTACTCTGAGGCCTAACCAGCAGGTCCTCTTTATGCGCCCTCTGACCGAGGGAGCACAGAATTGGCAGTCTCCGTGGACGGAACTCGTCCGGCGGCGGTCAGCCCAATGGGGGGCACTCCTCGCCTCCAATCCGAGCCTTAAGCCGGTTGCGTGGGCTCCGCACTTCTACCGAGGCTCCTGCTGCGTCGCCGACAGCGCGCTCCTATACCGAAAGCTCTAAGGACTTCAAGTGACCCCTCAGCCCCAAGACGCCACCACCGCCGGCGTCGAGATCACGCCCGAGCACCCCGTCGTCGTTCTGGGCGCCGGGCCGGCCGGGCTGACCGCCGGCTATCTGCTGGCCAAGAAGGGCAAGCCGGTGATCATTCTCGAATCCAGCGAGCATGTCGGCGGCATCGCCCGCACCCAGGTGCGAAACGGCTACCGCTTCGACCTCGGCGGTCACCGCTTCTTTACCAAGGTCAAGGAAGTGGACGACCTCTGGCACGAGATCATGAAGGAGGAGTTCCTCAAGCGTCCGCGTCAGTCGCGGATCTACTGGAACGACAAGTTCCTCGAGTATCCGCTGCAGGGCGTCGACGTGATCAAGAAGCTTGGCCCGGTTGAACTCACCCGCTGCCTCATTTCCTACTGCGTTGCCGCGGTGAAGCCCAAGGGCAAGGAGGAGAGCTTCGAGCAGTGGGTCTCAAACCGCTTCGGCAAGCGTCTCTACAACCACTTCTTCAAGACCTACACCGAGAAGCTGTGGGGCGTGGATGCCAATGAGATCCGCGCCGAGTGGGCCGCCCAGCGCATCAAGGGACTCTCGTTCTTCTCCGCCGCCAAGGCAGCGTTCTTCGGCAACGAGGGCAACAAGATCAAGTCGCTGATCTCGGAGTTCAACTACCCGCGGTTCGGACCCGGGCAGATGTGGGAGCAGATGACCGACGACATCAAGGCCCATGGCGGCGAAGTCAGGCTGAACGCGCCGGTGACCAAGCTCGTGACCTCCGGGGGTCGCGTGAGCGAGGTCATCGCCGGCGGCGAGACCCTGTACCCCTCGCACGTCATTTCCTCGCTGCCGCTGCGGACCACCGTCGGTATCGCTGAGCCCGAGGCTCCGCTCGAGGTCCGCGACGCGGCCCGCGGTCTGCGCTACCGCGAGTTCCTGACCGTGCTGCTGGTCATCGACGGCGAGGACCCGTTCCCCGACAACTGGATTTACATCCATCAGCCGGGCGTGCGCGTGCTGCGCATCCAGAACTTCAAGTCCTGGAGCCCGTGGATGGTGCCCGAGGGCGTCGACGCCTCCTCGATCGGCATGGAGTACTTCTGTTTCGAGGGCGACGAGCTCTGGAACATGAAGGACGACGATCTGGTCGCGATGGCGGGTCAGGAGATCGAGAAGCTTCACCTCGGTCGCGCCGATCGGGTCAAGTTCGGCTTCGTCGAGCGTGTCCACAAGGCCTACCCGATCTACGACGAGCTCTACGGCGAGCGCGTGGCCACGATCCGCGGCTGGCTGGAGACGATCGACAACCTCATCCAGGTCGGCCGCAACGGCTTGCACCGCTACAACAACTCCGATCACTCGATGCTCACCTCGATGCGCGCGGTCGACAACATCCTTCTCGGCTCCAACCACGACATCTGGGCGGTCAACGCCGAGAGCGTCTACCACGAGGAGCACCAGGAGAACGAGGAGCCGTACCGCAATCCGCCGAACACCCCGGCGATGGAATCACCGCTCGCCTCGGAGCGGTGAGCTTCACGGGTTCGGGTTCGGGTTCGGGTTCGTTGGTTCGGCGCCGGTCTGGGGCCGCGGCGGTTCTGGTCTCGCTGGCGGTTGCCCTGGTCGGGCCCGGGGTGGCCGCGGCGGCCGGTGGTAAGAGGGCCTCGTCCTCGTCCTCGTCCTCGTCGTCCTCGTCGTCCTCCTCGAGCGCACTGTCGGGGAACGCATCGAGCCCGCTGTCCAACTTCCCGGCGCCGCCGGTCAGCTCGTCGAACACGGCGACGCTGACGCAGACGAACGCCGTCGCGGCCGGGACCTCGACCAACTCGGCCGGTAACACCTCCATCAGCGGCGGTGAGGCGATCGCCATCGCCGTGGCCGCCCTGGTCGTCCTGGCCGGTATCTCGTTCTTCATCTGGCGCGACGCCCGGCGCCGGGCGCCGGTCAAGCCCGGGGCGGGAGGTGGCTCCTACAGCGGATCCGACAGCGCCGGCCGCAGCGGCTCAAAGCCGCCCCCCAAGCCCCGCAAGCTCAGCCCGGCCGAGAAGCGCCGGCGGCGGCGCGGGCGCGCCCGGCGGCGCTAGCCGTCGGCGTCTCTAGCCGCCCGCGCGGGCGCCTTCGCATTTCCGGAGCCGGGCGGCCGGCGACGGCCCACTCACGCGGAAAAAGTGACCGCAGGGGTCGTTTTTCCCGCGCGAGTCATCTTTTAGGCGGCATCCCGGAGCGCATGCTTGGCCCGGAGCAACTGGCGCTCCACGGTACGGCGGCTTGAGCGTGTGTAGTCGGCCATCTCCTCGTAGCTGAGGCCAAGGCCGGCCAGCCACACGAGCTGCTGCTGACGGACGGGGAGCCGGCTGATCCCGTTCAACCGCTCGCGCAACGCGACCGTTTCCTCCGGCCCGGCGACGACGGGCAGCTCGGCCTCGTCATCGAGAAGTGCCTCAAGGGAGACATCGCGTTGCCCGCGTCGGGTGTGCTTGAGCGCCTCGCGGCTGGCCGTAGTGACCAACCAGGAGAGCGTGGCCTCGGGATTGACCGTGCTCAGGCGGGGAATCAGGCGGCTCCACGCCATCTGGCAGGCATCCTCGATGACCGCCTCCTGGGTCCGGATCCCCGATCCGACGATCCGCCGCAGGCGCGCGGAGTGGGTGGCGTAAAGGGTCGCGACCGGATCGTCGGGCGACTGCAGGCTTGCAACAAGCTGCTCCATGTTTTTACCCCTTGAATCCAATTGAGTCTAACTTCTTACGTTTAAGGCTAACAACTATCCGCACCACTTGCTAGGTTGCAGACACTTCAATTGGCTCAATTAGATTCAGGAGGTGGATAGTGGTGGCACTTCTCTCCGTGGCGGTCACGGCCCACCCAGACCTGCGCGGGCTGCCGGGAAGCAATGTCCTGCAGCAGCTCGTCAACGGGGCGGAAGCCTGGTCGCTGGCCATCGCGCTGCTCGGCGCGTTCGTGGGCAGCGGTCTTTGGGCGGTCGCCTCCCACACCCAGAACCACCATTACGCGGCTCGCGGCCGGATGGCGGCTCTGATCTCAGCCGCTGCCGCCCTCGTCGTCGGCGCGGCACCGGGCATGATCAATTTCTTCGTGCACCTCGGCACGACGGCCCGATGACCCGAGGCATCGCCCGCGTTATCGCTCCCGTCCTGCTGACGGTCACGCTGGCCGGTCTTTCTTCACCCCCACCGGCCCAGGCGTTTGACCCGACCAAGCCGATCTGCACGTTGGCCGGGCTGGTCAGCGGGCTGGCAGGGAAGGTCTGCTCCGCGGCTCGCCACGCTGGGACGGTCCTGAAGGCGGGACAGAAGCTACTTGGTGGGCACGTCGGCCGAGCCGTGGAAACGTTGACCGGTGCGGGGGCACCGGTCCGCGCGCTCACGGCCGCCGTGGTCCTGACGGCCGCCAGCAAGTGGGTGGTCGACGGCGCCCGGAGCGTCATGCAGAAGACGGCGGGCGTGATCTCGGCCACGACGCGGCCTCAACTGCAGAGCACCTGGTTCTCCAGCACCTACTGGAGGATGGCGGGAATCTCGGCCCTGCTGACGCTGCCGTTCCTGTTCGCTGCCGCCATCCAGGCGATGGTCCGCTCCGATCTCAGCCTGCTGCTGCACGCGGCCTTCGGCTACCTGCCCCTCGGCCTGCTCGCGGTCGGCATCGCCGCCCCGTTGACCCAGCTTCTGCTCGCGGCCTCGGATGAGATGTCGGCCCTGGTCTCCGCCGCCTCGGGCGACTCGAGTGCC
Organism: Solirubrobacteraceae bacterium; assembly: GCA_039922645.1. Classification (GTDB taxonomy): domain Bacteria; phylum Actinomycetota; class Thermoleophilia; order Solirubrobacterales; family Solirubrobacteraceae; genus Palsa-465. The sequence continues at coordinate 9,130 of JBDTEE010000137.1, forward strand.
GTGGTGGCCCATGTCGGGCTAGTGGGTGCTGGCTTCAGCAGCTTCTCGGCCTTCCCTCTGTTCTTCGTGGGCCTGCTCGCCGTGGCGGCGACGCTGACGCTGTGGATCGAGCTGCTCATTCGCGCAGCAGCGGTGTACGTCATCGTCCTCATGCTGCCGCTGTTCTTCGCCGCCCTCGTCTGGCCGGCCCGCCGCGTGTGGGCAACCCGAGCGATCGAGATGCTCATCGCGCTCATCCTGGCGAAATTCGCCATCGTCGCCGTCCTGGACCTAGGAGGCGCCGCCCTCGGACACACCGACCTGCCCAGCGTCACGCAGATGTTGGCTGGGACCACGTTGATCATCCTGGCCGCCTTCTCCCCCTGGGCGCTGATG
>JBDTEE010000138.1:0-3999 GCA_039922645.1 Solirubrobacteraceae bacterium
TCCACTGCGCCGGCAAAACCAAGGTGATCCGCGAGACACGTCCGCTCGAGACCATCAACGAATCCATCGCCGACGTCGAGGCCGGACGCGTTGCCGCCCGGATCGTCTTCGAGCCATAGGGAGCGCGCAGAGATACAGGGGCGCCTTGGTGGTCACCGTCTGCTGTGCTTGCAAATTAGCCCTGGATCTGCTAAGTTGCTAACACTGTTGCTAACAAGGAGAATAACCATGACGACCGCCACCAAGACCCCCCGTAATCTCAACGACGCCAGCGACCAGGTCGCTGCGCTCAATGAGCGTTTCGTCGAAGCCGGCAAGCACGCCGGCAACCTCTACCTCGACAGCTACGACAAGCTCGTGGAAGGCGTCACATCCTTCCAGCAGAAGCTCGCCGAGCAGTCTCAGAACGACGCTCTGAAGTCAGTCGTCGCGACGCAGGTCGACATGACCCGCCAGCTGGCCTCGGCGTACACGTCAGCAGCTCGCGAGCTGATTGCGTAGAGAGGCGATCAGCGGTCGCGGAGCACGCTAAGGTGTTCCGCGACCGTTGGATAGCAGCTCCCTGACCGCCATTGATGGCGGTCGCCCCGAGACAAAGGAACGGAATGTCCCAGACCTGCCCGCCGAGCTTTGAGGACATTGCGCTGGAAGACGGGTTCGCTGCCTGGTCCGCGCTGGCTCGGAGCGTAGGCGACTACTGGTCCGGTGCGCTCGAGCGTGGGGCCACCCCATTCGAGCTCGCACGAGATTGGGGACGCTGGCTTCAGGTCTCGACTGAGCGCGGCCGACCGTCGTGGTCGACCTCGCACGAGATCGTGTTCGAAGCCCCGGTCGCACGGCTGCGGGATTTCTCAACCGCCGGCCCGCGGGCGCGAATCGTGCCGACTCTCGTGCTCCCGCCCCAGGCCGGACACGACTCCTGCATCGTCGACTACTCGCCGCAGCAGAGCCAGATGCGCACGATCCTCGATGCCGGGCTGACGCGTGCGTTCTCGCTGGACTGGATTGGCGCATCGCCCCAGACACGCGACACCACGATTGACGACTACCTCGCTGTCGTTCACCGCGCTGTCGAGCACGCCGGCGGACGCGTCAACCTGATCGGTGATTGCCAGGGTGGCTGGCTCGCGACGATCTACGCGGCGCTTGCGCCCGAGCGGGTCAACACCTTGACGATCGCGGGCGCACCGATCGACTTCCACGCAGGCGAGCCCGTGATTGGCGCGGTTATGGAGCGGATGGCCCCCGGCGGCGATCTGAGCGCTTACCGGGCGCTGGTAGCCGCGGGCGGCGGGACACTCAAGGGCGAGCACATGCTCGCCGGCTTCATTCTGATCAAGCCGGACAACGAACTTGCGCGCCAGGCCCAGCTACTCGTCAACGTCCACGACCCGGACCACGTCGCGCGCTACCGGGAGTTTGAGGACTGGTTCAAGCACACCCAGGACATCCCCGGGGCGTTCTACCTGTGGATCGTCGAGCATCTGTTCCGCGACAACAAGCTCGTGCGCGGGGATCTGCAAGTGAGCGGCGAACGGGTCGAGCTGGCCCGTATCCGGTGCCCGCTGAACCTGCTTGGCGGGGCGACCGATCACATCACCCCACCCGACCAGGTATTCGCCCTGGCCGACGCCGCCAGCACGCCCAACGCTGCCGTTACGCGCCGGACGACCAGCGGTGGTCACCTCGGGCTGTTCATGGGCCGCGAGGCGCTCAGCGAGCACTGGCCGCCGCTACTAGCTCAGGTAGTCCGGCGCTCGTGCGTCACTCGGTAAAGGACTTGTAGACCTCCAGCAGCGCTTTGCGCTGGGCGGCCGTGAGCCGGCCGTCCGCGCGGATTGCGTCGATGACCGGCGAGGCGTCATTGGGCTCGCGCGGAACCCCGGCCTGCTCGCGCAGCACATCCGCCGACGTCTGCAGTGAACCGGCGATCGCGTTCAAAACCGACTCGGACGGAGCCCGAAGCCCGCGCTCTATTTGCGACAGGTACGGATTGGAAATGCCTGCCATCTCCGCGGCCTGCCGCATCGAGAGCTCCTGCAGCTCGCGCTGGCGGCGAATGAACTCTCCCAGCGCGCTTGCCGACTTCGACATGAATCGAGCATACCTGCGCGGGTCGCGGCGTCCAGCGGTCGCGCTCTAGGCCTCAACGCTCCTTCTCTTCCCATCGGAGCGCGGCCGCATCGGCGCTCGCCGAATGACGGGTTGTCCCCCACTCCCAACTGAGGCTGGCCCTCCGCGTATGGAGGTCGGAGCCATCTCCCGGCACCTCGATCTCGATCCGTTCCTCCTCGATCGGGCCCAGGACCTCAGTGACATATCGCTGCCGCACCGGATGATTGACGTACTCGGTGAGGGCTTCGTCGTCGCGAAGGTTGACGATGAACGCGTGCGTGTATCCGTGCTCCGCTTCCCCTCGGTTACGCCCGAGCGTGATCCGCTCCACGCCAGCAATCCCATCGACGAGCTGCCCCGCCTGAGCAAAGACCTCCTCGACCTGCGCGTCGGTCGTCCCCGGCTTCCATTTGAGCACCACGATGTGTTGGATCACGTCACTCCCTCCTGCTCGTGCGCCGACCATATCGATCTCGACGCCGCGTCTCTCGTCAAGGTACTCCCCGGTCGCCGAGATTTCTTCAAGTCCCCGAATTGGCTCGCCGCCGAGCCCTCGCTCATCGGCTCGAGGCACCCCCACTCACAGGTTGCCACTGTTTGCCGCGATACCGGGTTCCTAACGGTTTAGGTAGGTATTGACAGTCACAGCCATTCGGTAGTGAGCAACGACCCACCCATTAACCCTATCCCCCTAACGGCGGATATCACCGCCACCTGCTTTACAGCCAGTGACAATCCGCTACGCTTGTCGTTGGGATAAACCCGAGCAACTTTTAGAAGGGGTTCGGTATCTCACGTCTTGCGTCGTTTGAAACCGGGTGGGCGCCGCAGCGACTATCCAGTTCTTGACCGTCTATTCGTGGATGCTCAGCGGAGAAGGACGGTCGCGGATGAAGCCCACCTCGCCAATGATGGACCGCCGTGTCGGTCTGCGCCATGGATAGCGAGGCCCTGGCAGACGTGCTGAGCGAGTTCGCTCGGACGATGCTGCTGAACTTTCGCATCGAGGGGATACTGGATCATCTGGTCAAGCGGATCGTGGACGTTATGCCGATCTCGGCCGCGGGGGTGACGTTGATTGCGGCGGGCCTCGAGCCGCGGTATGTGGCTGCTTCGGACGAGTCAGCGTTACGGTTTGAGAAGTTGCAGACCGAGTTGGTCGAAGGGCCGTGTCTGGCGGCGTTCACCACCGGTGAGGCGATCTCGGTGCCTGATCTACGCCTGGATGATCGTTTCCCGACCTTTGCGTCTCGGGCGCTTGAGTCAGGGCTCGGGGCGGTGTTTACCTTTCCCTTGCGTCATGCGGATCAGCAATTAGGCGCGCTCGACCTGTATCGGGACACGGCCGGCGCGTTATCTTCCCGGTCATTGACCGGTGCGCAGACGCTCGCTGATGTTGCGGCGGCGTATCTGATCAACGCTCAGGCGCGTTCGGACCTTCAGAATTCCTCCGATCAGTCGCGTGATGCGGCTCTTCACGACCCGCTGACCGGTCTTCCCAATCGGGTGCTCATGCTGGAGTTGCTCGAGCACGCATTCGACGTCGGCAATCGCTCGGGAAGGATCTCAGGCGTGTTCTTCGTCGATCTGGATCGCTTTAAACACGTGAACGACACCTATGGTCACCAGATCGGTGATGAACTGCTGGTGGCGGTGGCTAACCGTTTAACCGGACTGCTGAGACCGGGGGACAGCCTGGCTCGGCTGTCGGGCGACGAGTTTGTAGTCCTCTGTGAGGGCCTGGTCGACCAGTCCGGCGCCGATTTGATCGCCTCTCGTCTCCACGCGGAGCTGTCCAGGCCGTTCCTTCTCTCCGACGTGGTCGTGGAGGTGACGGCCAGCATCGGGATTGCCTTCACCGGTGACGGCATCGAGGCGCCCGAG
>JBDTEE010000139.1:0-9436 GCA_039922645.1 Solirubrobacteraceae bacterium
TGATCTCTTCGGCCTCGCGGGTGCCGCCGCTAGCGCTGAAGAGAACGTCGGCCACCCGCTCGGGCGCGTCCCACATGGGGATGTGACCGGCGTCGTCCAGAGTCACATTGCGAACGTTGTCGGGCAGCCACGGTGGGCGCCGGACGAGCCGGTCGTGCTCGGGCCAAACCAGCGTGAGCGGGACGCGGATGCGCTCCAGGCCCTCGAAGCGCCCGGCGCGCATGGCGTTGTTGACGGCGACAAAGCCCGGAGCCTGAGCGTAGGCTCGGACCAGGTGTGTGGACTCGCTGGGGGGAACCCGGTTCGGATGGGCGACGGCGCTCCCCAGCAGCAGGCGCCGCCCCGGTCCGGTGGCGGCCGCCGGCCCGACCAGCGGGAGGAGCCGACTGGCGAGCAGGTGAGCCGCGCTGGGCTTGGGGACCAGCGGTGAGGGCCACAATCCGGCGGGAGCGATCGCCGTTGCCGTGCGGACGGCACCCCGCAGGGCCAGCTCGAGGGCCACCCAGCCGCCCAGCGAATTGCCGGCCACGTGCGCGCGGTCAAGGTCCAGCGTGCGGAGCAGTTCGGCCACCGCGCCGGCCAGGGCGCGAGGTGTCGGCTTGCCGCCGGACAGCGGGGGGGACTGGCCAAACCCGGGCAGGTCGATGAGGATCAGCTCGCGTCGGTCGCGTAGATACGGAACGATCGCCGACCACACGCGGCGGTCGGCGCCCAGGGGATGGAGCAGGGCTAACGCCGGGCCCTCGCCCGTCCTGTCGTAGGCGATTGCCACCTCAGCGATCCGCGGCGAGGGGTGCCCCGGACAGGGCCTGGAAACCGCAGCGATGAAGGAAGGCGCTGAGCAAGGTCAGCCGATCCTAGTGGGTCTCGCCGGGCCGCCATAAACGGCGGAATGTTCCGATGGACTCATCGGCTGGCCCGGATTCCGGGCTCGGTAGGCTCAAGACCTGCCTCGTCGCTTTCCCATCTTTCAATTCCCCAACAAGCCGCTGATCGTGGCCATGGTCGCGCGCGGAGTGTCCGCACAGCTCGGCGATGAAGCCGGGCGCGGCGCGCGAAACCTGTCGAACCTGCTTCTGCTCGACTGGGCCTACGAGGAGGTCACCGAGGGGGCTAACTGGTTCCGGCAGCTGATCGGACTGGGCGGCGTGGTCTACAGCGTCCGCTCGCTCGTCACCCGTTGGTGAACCTTTTGCCTCCCGGCGACGTATAGCTCTTATGAGCATCTTCTCCACAGTGCGCATTCACCTGAAGCGCACCCCCACGCTGGATGAGCCCACCGACCTCTACGAGCATCAGGTCGGGCTGCTCGACGGCGGCCAACTCGACCTGAGTTCGCTGCGTGGCAAACCGACGCTGATCGTCAACACGGCCAGCAAGTGTGGCTTCACACCGCAGTACGAGGGTCTGCAAGCCCTCTATGAGCGCTACGGCGAGCGCGGGCTGCAGATGCTCGGCGCGCCCTCGGCGGACTTCAACGACCAGGAGTACGACTCGGCCGAGGAGATCGGGGAGTTCTGCCAGAAGAACTACGGCGTGACCTTCCCGCTCACCCAACCCACCTCGGTCCGCGCGGATCCCTCGCCGCTGTGGAGTGACCTGGCCAAGCAGCCCGGTTCCGGGCCGCCGGTGTGGAACTTCACCAAGTACCTGGTCGGCGCCGACGGCAAGCTGATCGCGCGCTGGGCGACCAAGGTGAAGCCCGAGGACCCGGAGATCGTCTCGGCGATCGAGGCGGCGCTCCCCGCCTAACGCCACCGTGCGCGTCTTCCTGGCCTCCTCGCGCCCGGCCGAGCCGGTCGCGGGTCTGGTCGGGCTGATCCGTCCCGGAGCCCGCGTGGCCGTGGTGGCCAACGCGCAGGACCGCGCCGGGCGCCGCGCCCGCCGGCGCGCCGTCGGGGACGAGCTCGGCTTTCTCCTCGATGGTGGTCTATCGCCGTTCGAGCTTGACCTGCGGCGCTTCTACCGCCGCCCCGAACGACTGTGCGCGGCGATGGCTGAGGCCGAGGTGCTTTGGGTCGCCGGCGGCAACGCGTTCGTGTTGCGTGAGGCGATGGGTCGCAGCGGGCTCGACGCGGTCCTCCGCGACCGGCTGGCCGGCGCCTCGCTGGTTTACGTCGGGTTCTCCGCCGGAGCGTGCGTCTGCGGCAGCACGTTGCGCGGACTCGAGCTGGTGGATAAGCCGCCCCGCAGAGTGAAGCCGCTGTGGGACGGTCTAAAGCTGACCGACTTCGCGATCGTGCCGCACTACCGCTCGGGGACCCCGGTCTCGGCGGAGATGGAGCGCGTCGTTGAGTACCTGGAGACGGCGGGAACCGCCTACCGGGTCCTGCGCGACGGCGAGAGCATCGTGATTGATGCTCAATCGCCGGTCTCGGGCCACCGCGGCGGCGCGCTGCGGTAGCTCGGCGGGGTCCGGGAGAGCCGGATCGGGTTGCGGGTCAGCCGCACGCTCTCGCCGTCGGGCCCAGGCACTTCCACCACCGGCTTGAGGTTCAGCGTCTCGGCCAGGGCAAAGGCGCCGGCCAGATCGTTGACCACCCCGGCGGGCACCCTGGCCGCGGTCAGTTCAGCCGCCCAGTCCGAAGCGGCTCGCGTGCTCAGCCGCGCTTCGAGCTCGGCGCGGAGCCTGGGCCGATGGTCGACCCGCTGCTCGTTGGTGGTGAAGCGTGCGTCGGTGACCAGCTCCGGGGCACCCAGCACGGTGCACAGGGAGGCGAACTGGCGATCGTTTCCGACGGCCAGAACCAGGTCCCCCTCGCCGGTGTCGAACAGCTCGTAGGGGGAGATGCTTGGGTGCGCGTTGCCCAACCGTCCCGGCACCACACCGGCGATCGTGTAGGCCGAGCCCTGGTTGACCAGGCCGGCCAGCAGGGCCGAGAGCAGATCGACCTCGACCCGCTGACCCTCGCCGGAGGCGTCGCGATGGCGCAGCGCAGCGAGGATCCCCACCGAGGCGAACAGCCCGGCCAGCACGTCGACCAGCGCCACCCCCACCTTCTGCGGTTCGCCGTCGGGGTTGCCGGTGATGCTCATCAGGCCGCCGAGGGCTTGGACGAGCAGGTCGTAGCCGGGCAGATAGGCGCCCGTCCCGGCGCCAAAGCCGGTGATCGAGCAGTAGACAAGCCCCGGGCGCTCGGCCTGGAGCGCGGCGTAGCCCAGTCCGAGGCGATCCATCACCCCGGGGCGGAAGTTCTCGACGATCACATCAGCGCCCGTGGCCAGCTCACGGGCCCGCTCCAGGTCGGCGGGCGCGCGCAGGTCGAGCACGACGCTCTCCTTGTTGCGGTTAACCGACTGGAAGTAGGTGGCGTCCCCGCGCGCGTCAAACGGAGGGCCCCAGCTGCGCGTCTCGTCCCCGCCTCCGGGGCGCTCGACCTTGGTGACCGTGGCGCCGAGGTCGGCCAGCATCATGGTTGCGAACGGGCCGGCCAGGACCCGGGAGAAGTCGAGGATCCGGAGGCCGTCCAGGGCATGTGCCTCAGGCCGAGTGCTCATATCTGCATGATTCACCAGATGGCCCCTCTCGCGCTTGCCACTGTCTTCGCCGCCCCGGGCGCCGTCACCGGGTACGCCGCGATTGTCATCGCCGTCCTGATGCTCCTCCTGTGGCTCCTCAGCATCATCATCAAGGACGTTTCGATCGTTGACCCGATCTGGGGCCCGGCGTTCGTCCTCGTCGCCCTGGCCGGGCTGGTGGCCGGAAACGGCTGCCTGGGACGGCGCTGGCTGCTGTTCGCGCTGACCGCCCTCTGGGGTCTGCGTCTCGGCTGGCACCTGTTCCGCCGCAAGCTTGGCGACCCCGAGGAGGATCGGCGCTACAAGGTCATGCGCGAGCGTCTGGGCGCGCGCTTCGTGCCCTGGAGCCTGGTGGCCATCTTCGGCCTGCAGGGATTGTTGGTGCTGGTCGTCTCGCTGCCGCTGCAGGTCGTCGCTACCCGCCCCGGGGATCTGAACGGCTGGATCATTCCCGGTGTGCTGCTGTTTCTCGTCGGGCTGTTGTTTGAGGCGGTGGGTGACGCTCAGCTGACCCGCTTCAAGGCCGACCCGTCCAACCAGGGGCAGGTCATGGATCGCGGCCTCTGGCGCCTCACCCGCCACCCGAACTACTTCGGAGATTTCTGCGTCTGGTGGGGCCTGTGGCTGATCGTCCTGCCCGCCGGCGGGACCTGGTGGACCTTCATCGGCCCGCTGGTCATGAGCATCCTGTTGATCCGGGTCTCGGGCGCCGCGCTGCTGGAGCGCGACATCTCCGAGCGCCGACCGCAGTACGCCGAGTACATCAAGCGGACCTCGGGGTTCTTCCCGTGGCCGCCGCGCCGGCGCGACTGACCGGCCCGGGGACGCGTTCAGCCCCGGCCTCGGCGCGGCTGCTCAGCGCCGCGGCTCGAGCAGGTAGTGACTGACCAGCCAGCGGTTCCCGCCCCGGTAGCGCCAGATGACCTCAGTCGAGATCAGGAACAGCCGCCAGGTGGCCAGCAGCCGCCGTGCCTCGCGCTCGCTGCGACCGGAGTCGCGCAGGATGCGCAGCGCCTCCTCGGTCCGCGCATCCAACTGGGCCAGCCAGGCGGCCAGCGTGCGCGAGTAGTGCGTACCGGGGACGATCCACTCGTCGGCCACAAACAGGTCGTCGGGGAAATGGCTGAGCAGCTCGTGACTCGGCATCAGCCCGGCGGTGAAGAAACGCGCCGCCGCCCACGTGCCGAGGAACCGGTAGGGCAGGGTGCGGTGGCTGAACACGTGGATGAACGCCTTACCGTCGCCGGGCTCGAGCCAGCCGGCGATGCGGCGCAAGAGCTCACGCCAGTTGCGCATGTGCTCGAACATCTCGATCGACATCACGCGGTCAAAGTGTCCCTCGGGCGTGAAGTCATTGACGTCGGCCGTGATCACCTCGAGGTTCGAGAGCCCGCGACGGTCGCGCTCTGACTCGATCCACTCCCTCTGACCGTGGGAGTTGGACACACCGACCACGGACGCCGCCGGATACTGCTCGGCGAGCCACAGGGACAGCGACCCCCAGCCGCAACCGAGATCGAGGATCCGCATCCCGTCGGCCACCTGGGCGCGCTCGCAGCTCAGCGTGAGCATGGCCTCCTCGGCTTCCGCCAGGGTGCTCACTCCCTCGGGCCACAGGCAGCCGGAGTACTTGCGCCGCGGCCCCAGGAGCAGCCCCAAGAACGCGGCCGGGAGCTCGTAATGCTGTTCATTGGCCTTCTCGGGCAGCTCGGCCACCGGACCGCTCGACATGCGGCTGACCACGGCGCGCAGGCGCGCCTGCTGGGCCTCGACCCCGCCGGCGGATTCCCGGCGCTCGCGGTCCCACGCGCCGTAGAGCGAGCCCGCCCTCAGGAGCGCGTCGGGAAGCAGCCGCCGCTCGAGGGCGCGGTCGAGCAACTCGTAGCGTCGTGGCTCCGAGGCCCACTCCTTGGTTGATCGCAGCAGCGGCATGGGTTTATTGTCGGAAAGCGATGTCGAAGTTCGTCCACACATGTATTCGCGTTCTGGACATCGACAGATCACTCGAGTTCTACGGACACCTCGGGTTCCAGGAGCGCGGCGCGCTGAACTTCTAGTCGGCCTACAACGTCTACCTGGGCCTGCCCGGCGATCGGGACGTGCTCGAGTTGACGGTCAACGTGGGCCGCGATCAGCCGTATGACCTGGGCGACGGTTACAACCACATGGCGCCGGTCGTCGATGACCTCGACGCGCTGCTCGAAAGTCTGGCCGCTCACGGGATCGAGCCGGAGAAGCCGCCGTACCGGACTCTGCGCGTGACCCGGTTGACCATCCAGCACGCCGGCTCGGTGGCGGCGCTGATGCTGACCGCTGAGGCCCTGGTGGCCGAGGAGCAGCTGGCTCAGCCCGGGGCGATCATCGCCCCCGGATTCGGGGATCTGGCCGACGGGCTGGGGCGGCCGTCGTCGCCGGTCTGAGACGGCTGGCCCGGGCGCCGCGGGCCACCCCGGCGGGCAGCGAGGGAGGGGTCGTGAGAGCATCCGCGCCCCGGCGTTTGCTACGTCGGCCAGCGGCTGAGGGGTGACAACCCCTCAGCTGCATCTGAAGTCGAAGGCCTCCGCGCTACGGAGAGGGATGTCGTGCGGCAATCAGCTGTCGGAGTCGAGACTGGCCCGGCTCGTACTCCCAGACGGCCAGCGCGGTGAGCGCCGCGGTGATGATCACGGCCAGCACCCACACGGGTATGCGGGTGGCGACGGCGCCCAGCGCGAGCAGGACGAGGATGGCCAGCGTGCGCTTGTTGTTGGTGCGATGGATCATGCGAATCCGGAAGGCCAGCTCGCCGGCCAGGTAGACAATCGGCCCCGCCAGCGTGACCGCCGCTTGTCCAGCGTTCAGGGTGCGTCCCGGCGCCCCGATCAGATAGTCGGTGCCCACCGCGCTGAGGATGATCCCGGCCACGATGGGGAGGTGCAGATACGTATACCCGTCGCGGGCCATCCCCGTGGCGTCCTCGCTCTCGCCCATCTGGCGGCGCGAGTGGATCGCGACCTCGCCGAAGTACAGCCACCACAGGGCCGAGGTCTCCAGGAAGGCGATGGCCAACGCGCCCACCGCCGCCGCCGTGAGTCCCGCCCGCGCCGCCGTGGCTCCGGTGACCACGATCGACTCGCCCAGGGCAATGATGATGAAACCCTGGCAGCGTTCGGCGAACTGGGCGCCGTCGACCGGGTGCCCGATGTCGCTCAGTCCGCCCCGGCCCGGTAGCCAGTACCAAACCAACGGCGCGGCGAGCTCGATGAGGAGCGCCGGAGCCCAGAGAATGATCCGGTCGCCGCCGTGCAGGAACGCCCCGGCCAGCCAAAGCACTCCGGCCATGACGCTCCAGGCCAGCAGGTGCTCGAACGTGTTGCCGAGGGGATGCTTGCGTCGGAGCAGGAGCAGTCCGCCGAGGTTGCGGCCGACCTGAAGTCCGACGTAGGCCGCCGCGAACAGCAGGCCGTGCTTGCCGAACGCCCCGGGATGGCGGCGGCCATCAGCAGGCTGGCCAGCCCGACGAGCACGATCAGCATTCGCACCAGGGTGGACCCGGGGTCCAGCCAGTTGGCCATCCAGGTCGTGTAGATCCATGCCCACCACACGACCAGGAGCAGGAAGACCATCTGCCCTACCGAGGCCCAGCTCAAGTTCGTGATGAGCAGATGCGAGAGCTGGGTGATGGCCAGCACGTAGACGAGGTCGAAGAACAGCTCAACGGTGGTGGTTTCCTGCGTGCCCTCGTCGCGCGGGCGCAGATGCCGGATGGCCTCAGCCCCCGGCTGCCACCGACTCTTCAGCCCCGGCTGCCACCGACTCTTCAGCCCCCGCCGTCATCGGCCAGCCCCTTGGCCCGGAGCTCGTCCAGCGCCGCCGGGTGCTTGGTCAGCCCCTCAGCGCCAAGGGACCGCAACACCGCCGGCGTCTTGGAGAACTGGACATCGCGGTAGTCGACGATCTCGAGCAGATTGCCCGATGGGTCGCGCATCCGCAGGGAGCCCTGCGGCGCGACGGGTTCGCCGGCCCTGAGCAACTCAGCCCGGAGCCCCTCCTTGTCGTCCACGACCAGACCGACGTGACGGCTGCGGTCGGGGACCTCGGGCCCACCCTCGGTGAGGGCGATGAACTGATCGCCGAGGTCGATCCAGGCCATCGAGCCGCGCCGTCCGCGGAGCTCGAACTGAAACCAGCGGGCGTACCACTCGAGGCTCCGATCGAGATCGTGGACCTCGAAGGCGATGTGATTGACACCCAGCGCGCGCACGGCCATCGTCTGCCTCCTCAGGAACAATCTGTATTACGCGGACGAACGATAATGCTGATGGCCACGCTCTCCCGGAGGCATTGATGCTGCTCAGCTTCACGCGCGTAACATGACCCGGAACATGGCCGTGATCGACAACATGCCGGTCAGCTACCAGGAGTGGCGCAAGGCCTACGGCATGACACCGGAACGCGACGCGCCGTTCACGACGCTCTCCGGCGAGGAGGTTCGCCCCCTCTACACCGAGCACGATCTGCCCGACCAGGCGGCCATCGGGCTTCCGGGCCAGTATCCGTTCACGCGCGGGGTGTACCCGTCCATGTACCGCGGGCGGTTGTGGACGATGCGTCAGTTCGCGGGCTTCGGCACCGCCGAAGAGACCAACAGCCGCTTCCACTACCTGCTCGACCACGGGCAGACCGGACTTTCCACCGCCTTCGACATGCCGTCGCTGATGGGGCACGACTCCGACCACCCGCGCTCGCTGGGTGAGGTGGGCCGGGAGGGGGTTGCCGTTGACACCGTCGATGACATGGAAACCCTGTTCGGCGGGATCCCTCTGGATCAGGTCACGGTCTCGATGACCATCAATGCCCCAGCCGCGATCATGCTCGCCTTCTACGTCGTGGCGGCCGAGCGGCAGGGCATTCCCAGCGAGCGGCTCGGCGGCACTATCCAGACCGACATCCTCAAGGAATACATCGCTCAGAAGGAGTGGTGCTTCCCCGTCGATCCGGCCATGCGTCTGGTCACCGACATGGTGCAGTGGTGCACCGAGCACATGCCGCGGTGGCATCCGATCAGCATCTCGGGCTACCACATCCGGGAGGCGGGCTCGACCGCCGCCCAAGAACTGGCCTTCACCCTCAAGGACGGTCTGACCTACGTCGAGCACGCTGTGGCCCGCGGCCTGGATGTCGATGACTTCGCTCCCCGGCTGTCCTTCTTCTTCAACGCCCAGGTCGACTTCTTCGAGGAGATCGCCAAGTACCGCGCCGCCCGCAGGATTTGGGCGCGTGAGCTGCGCGAGACCTTCGGTGCCCGCAAGCCGGAGTCCTGGCGGATGCGCTTCCACACCCAGACCGCCGGGGTGTCGTTGACCGCCCAGCAACCGCTAAACAACATCGTCCGCACGGCCATCGAGGCGCTGGCCGGAGTGCTCGGCGGGACCCAGTCGCTGCACACCAACTCCTACGACGAGGCGCTGGCTCTGCCCACCGAGGACGCGGTCCGCATCGCTCTACGCACGCAGCAGATCATCGCCGAGGAAACCGGCGTGACCAACACGATCGACCCGCTGGGTGGCGCCTACTTCGTCGAGGCGCTGACCGACGAGATGGAGGCCAAGGCCTACAAGTACTTCGCCAAGATCGATGAGCTCGGTGGCATGGTCGAGGCGGTCAAGCAGGGGTACCCCCAGCGCGAGATCGCCGATGCCGCCTTCGAGCTGCAGATGGAGATCGATTCGGGCCGCCGCACGGTGGTCGGCGTCAACCGCTACACCGAGGGCGACGAGCAGGCGACCGAGATCCTGCGCATCGATGCCGACCTCGAGCGCCAGCAGATCGAGCGCGTCCAGGCTGCCCGCAGCGACCGCGACGAGGCGGCCGTCACCGCAGTGCTCGAGCAGATCGTCATGGCCGCGGGCGACGAGTCCAGCAACCTGATGCCGCT
>JBDTEE010000140.1:0-6239 GCA_039922645.1 Solirubrobacteraceae bacterium
CGGATGGTCAACCTCAAGCCCTCGCGGATCGGTGGCCTGCAGCGCCTCTGCGACACCTACGACTACTGCGCCGAGCGCGGCATCGGCGCCTACGGCGGCGGACAGTTCGAGCTCGGCCCGGGGCGCGGCCAAGCCCAATATCTGGCCTCGCTGTTTCACGCCGAGACCCCGAACGATCTCGCTCCCGTGGGCTTCCACGAGTCAGACCCGGTGCCCGGCCTGCCCGTCAGCCCGCTGCCCCCCGCCCCGGAGCCGGTGGGCTTCCGCTGGTCGGCGGCCTGACCGCCTCCTCAGCGCAGATCAAGCAACAGCTTGCCCTGCACGCGGCGGTCGCTGAGGCGCGTAAAGGCCGCGTTCACCTCAGCCAGCGGTAACACCTCATCGATGGTGATCATCAGCTCACCGTCACGCAGGGCCCTCAGCGTGGTCTCGAGGCCGGCGCGGCGCTCCTCGCGGCGAAGCTGCATGCCTCCGTACCCGTACAGCGTGACCATCTTGCGATACAGGTTCTGCAGGTTGAAGGTGACCTCCGCGCCGGCGGAGACGCCCAGCGAGACGATCCGCCCCCGGGGCTCGATGCTTCGCACCACCGGATCAAGGAACCGCCCACCAAGCGGATCGAAGACCACCGTCGGGGCCAGCTCGGCCACTGCTTCGGACAGTTCCTTCGGTCCGGCCACGATGGCGCGGTCGGCGCCGTGAGCGACGATCCCATCCACCTTCTCCGCCGAGCCGGTCTGGCCCCATACGGTCGCGCCGGCGGCCCGCGCCAGCGAGATGATCATGGTGCCCACTCCGCCGGAGGCGCCCAGGACCAGCACGCGATCCTCAGCGATCACCCGAGCCAGATCGCGCACGGCATTGAGCGCGGTGAGTCCGGCGATGCCCACGGCGGCGGCTGCTCGGGTCTCCACCCCCTCGGGAAGCGGGACCACGGCAGCGCGGGGAACAACGGCCGACTGGCTCCAGGTGCCGTCTCTGACCGCACCCAGGCCCTCGCCGGCCACAAGTACTGCTCGGCCGTCAGCTCGTCCGGCCGCCTCTCCACCCAGCGTCCTGGGCAATGGGCCGCCCGGCGCCACCCGACCCTCGGCGATGTAGTGGTCGATCGGGTTCACCGCGCCGAACTCGAGCTCAACACGGACCTCGTCGGGCCCCGGCTCGGGCAACTCCACCGGCTCGACCTGGACGGGCTCTCCATGCGCGTGGAGGCGAGCGGCGAGCACTGTGTCGGAGGTGGGACCCATCGCGGCCCCCTGGTTTAGCAGAGCCCGCGCGACCCGCTCACCGGCCTGCGCTCCACTGAACGTTCACGTACTGTTCGGAGCCAAGCGGGCGTCTGGATGGCGCCGCGGCCACCCCACCTAGGAGATCCCTTGCACGAAAGACTCGCCATCGCGGGCGCCGGCACGATCGCGTGCGGCCTCGCCGCCACCGCCGCCCGTCACCGGGATGTCGTCCTGTGGGCGCGCTCTGACGCCTCGGCCGACCGCGCGCGGGCCTCAGTGGCCAAGCTGTGTGCCAAGGCCGGCGCCCCCGAGGACGCCGAACGGGTCACCGTGACCACCGACCGGGAGGCGTTGCACGGCGAGACCTTCATCGTCGAGGCGGTCGTCGAGGATCCCGACCACAAGACCCCGCTGCTGGCCGAGTTGGGCGCTGCCGCGGACCCGGGCGCCATCCTGGCCACCACGACCTCCTCGCTCTCCATCGAGGAACTCGCCCAGGCCAGTGGCCGCCCCGAGCGCTTCGTCGGGCTGCACGTGTTCAACCCCGTCCCCCGGATGGAGCTGATCGAGCTCGTCTTTCCCGAGCAGGCCGAGGACGAGGTCCGCGACCGGGCCCGGGCCCTATGCGCCGCGTTGGGCAAGACGGCGGTGGAGCTGCCCGACACGCCCGGCTTCGTGGTCAACCGGCTGCTCTTCCCCTACCTGTTCGATGCTGTGAAGCTGATGACCGAGACGGGCGTGGCGCCCGCGGATGTGGACCGCTGCATGACGCTCGGAGCGGGGATGCCGATGGGACCGATCGCTCTGCTCGACTTCGTCGGCCTCGATGTCTCCCAGGCCATCGGCGAGACGATCGGCGCCGAGGTTCCTGCCCGGCTCCGGGAGTTGGTCCAGGACGGCGCGCTGGGCCGCAAGGTCGGCCGCGGCTTCTACGACTACGACTAGACCGCTGGTTGGAGGTCCCGAGGGGGACTGAACTTATGTCGGCCCACCGAAGGATTTAACGATCGTTCATATCCGAACCCCAACATACCTAACGCGAAGTACCTCATAGCAGCACCTCCTCCCCAGAAGCACGAAACCGGCCCGTCCCCAGCGGGCCGGTTTCTTTTTGGCCCGGCCGCGACGCAAAGCCGGCCCTCGCAAGGGCCGGCTTCACTCTCTCTCCTCTCAACCACCGGATGTCCAGATGCTGCGATCTCGAGCCATCGGTCCTTGCCGAGGGGGAAACTGTAACCAATGCTGCAAGCCCCCGGCAAGGGGGTGTGGGACCGGCCGGCGCTCAGGCGTCGGTCGGCGTGCCGGTCGGCTCGGTCTGAGACTTACGCCGGCGGATCCGGACCGCCTCGATCCGGTTCTCGCGCACCGACTCGACCCGGATCGAATAGCCGTCAGCGGCAACCTGATCGCCGCGCTTGGGCAAACGACCGAGCTCGGCGAAGACGAACCCGCCGACCGAGTTGAAGGCATCGGTGTCGACCGGCAGGTGCAGCCCGTAGTCCTCGAGGTCGGTCACCGCGACATGCCCGCGAACGAACCAGTCGCCGTTGGCCAGGCGCCGCACGGCGCCGCCGGCAGGGTCGGTCTCATCATCGATCTCCCCCACCACCTCTTCGATGATGTCCTCCGTGGTGACGATCCCGGTGGTGCGCCCGTATTCGTCGATGACGATGGCCATCTCGGTGCGCTCTCGCTGCAGATCGGCGAGCAGGTCATCCAGCGGCTTGGTCTCGGGCACGATCGGGGCGGCGCGCACGAGCTTGCCGAAGTGGGCCTCGTAGCCGTCGGCCATCATCAGCTTGACCAGCTGGTTGACATGGACGATGCCCTTGACGCGATCCTGGTTGTCGTCCTCAGTGACCACGAGCCGGGAGTGACCGGTGGAGACACAGCGCCGCAGCGCGTCCTGCACGGTTTCCGAGAGATCGACCGTGACCACGGCGGGGATCGGCGTCATGACCTGACGGGCTTCCTGCTCGTGCAGGTGAAAGACGCCGGTGAGCATGTTGGCCTCCCCCACGTCGATGCTCCCGCCCGAGCGGGAGTCGGCGATGATCCGCTTGAGCTCATCCGGGGTTCCGCCCTCGGGTTCGGCGTCCGGATCGGTGCCGGTGGCCCGCAGCAGGGTGTTGGAGGCCGCGTTCAGGACCACGATGACCGGGTGGAAGAGAACCCGGAACAAGCGCAGCGGGCGGGCGACACGACGCGCCAGGTCCTCCGCGTGCTGAATGGTGTACAGCTTGGGGGCGATCTCGCCGACGATGCTCTGGGTCACCGTGATGAGCAGGTAGGCGATCACCACCGACACGACGACGGCGGCAGAGTGGCCGAACGCGTCGCCGAACACGGGCTCGAACACATGGGCAATAGCCGGCTCGCCCAGCGCGCCGATACCGATCGAGGCCATGGTGATACCGACCTGACACGCGGCGATGTAGTCGCCGATCTCCTCCATCTCGACCAGCGCCAGGCGGGCCCCCCGACGCCCCTCCTCGGCCATCGCCTGCAGGCGTCCCTTGCGGGAACGGACCAGCGAGTACTCGGCGACCACGAAGAACGCATTGACCAGCACCAGAAGCGCGGTCAGGATGATGAACAGGGCTTTCAACCGCAGCCCTGCGCACGATGGCTCGTTCGGGTCGCGCGGACGCCCCGGCTCCGCGCGTGCCTACTTCGGTAGAGGTCGTCGTTCATTCAGCGACGCGGCGAACGGTAGCAGCAGCCCCCGCTGGATTCTCAAAGCCGCCGCCGGATCAGCCCGGCGCCGGGCTCATTGCAGATCGTCGAACTGCACGGCCAGCGTGAAGTCCATCTCGGTCAAGCCCCCCGCCGAGTGATTGGTCAACGACAGCCTCACTTTGTTCCAGCCATGGAGCAGGATGTCGGGATGATGGTTGGCCTCCTCGGCCACTCCGCCCACCCGGTTGACGAAGGCCAGCGCCTCGCTGAAGTCATCAAAACGCCATTCCCGCGTAATGACATCGCCGTCCCGCTCCCACGCCAACCGGCGTAGCCTTGAAGCGATCTCATCGTCATTGAGCAGCTCAGCCATATCGTCTCCCTAGTCCGGTGATCCCGTTGTCTTCCTCCCACCGTCGCCCCGCGGGCAAACCCTCCTGATGCGCATTGTCAGCCTTGTCCCCTCGGCCACCGAGATGCTCTTCGCCCTCGGTCTCGGCTCCGAGCTGGTCGCGGTCACCCACGAGTGCGATTATCCGCCGCCCGCGCAGGAACTGCCGAAGATCACCCGCGACGTGCTCCCGCCGGGGCTGGATGCGGCCCAGATCGACGCCGCGGTCAAGGAGCGCACCCTGGCCGGGGAATCGATCTACGAACTCGATGCCGACGCTCTGCACGACCTGGCCCCAGACCTGATCGTCACCCAGGCACTGTGCTCGGTGTGCGCGGTGTCCTACGACGACGTACGAGCGATCGCCGACGAGATCCCCAGCCGGCCCGAGGTGGTCTCCCTCGACCCTCACACCGTGGGCGAGGTGCTGGGCGATGCTCGCACGCTGGCCCAGGCCACCGACCGCAAGGACGTCGCGGTGGATTTGATCCGGTCGGCGGCCGAGCGCATCGACCGTGTCCGCGTGGCGGTCAAGGACGCCCGGCGGCCGCGGGTCGTAGCCCTGGAATGGCTCGACCCGCCGTTCGTGGCCGGCCACTGGACCCCGCAACTGATCGCCTTTGCCGGCGGCGAGGACGTCCTCGGCTTTCCGGGCGAGAACTCCGAGGAGCGCACCTGGGCGGAGATCCAGGCCGCCCAGCCCGACATCGTGATCGTCATGCCCTGTGGCTACGACGTCCAGATCGCCCATCGCGAGGCTGAGATGCACCGGGGTCAGCTTGCCGCCCTGGGTGCCGACGAGGTGGTGGCGGTCGACGCCTCGGCCTACTTCTCGCGTCCGGGCCCGCGGATCGTCGACGGTCTAGAGCTGCTGGCTTCGATCCTGCACCCCGAGCTGACACCCGCGGAGGATCTTCCCGCCGACCGCGCACTCAGGGTCGAGCTGTAGAGGCCGGGGCTGGCCCGGCCTCTACAGGCGGCCCCGGCGCCCGGCTAGATCCCGCCGCCGAAGCCGATCCCGTTCGGAGTCAGTCCGTGGCCGCTGGCCACGGCGATAGCCAAGGCGACGCTGACCACTCCCACCAGCGCGCAGCCGGCCAACGCGGCGGCGGGCAGGTTACGCCGCTCACCGAGGTTGACGATCAACCAACCGCAGATCGCGCCGCCGACGACGCCGCCCAGGTGACCGCCGATCGAGATTCCGGAAACGCTCAGCGAGAAGACGATGTTGATGACCAGGGTGAGTCCGAGCCCGCTCTGCCAGATCGATATTCCGCGGTAGTGGGCCACCACGATCAGCGCCCCGAGCGCACCGAAGCAGGCGCCCGAGGCACCGATGGTGAGACCGAGGGGCTGGAAGAGCAGCGCCCCAAAGGAGCCCGCCAGCAAAGAAGCCCCATAGATCGCCGCGAAGTTGAGCCGTCCAACGGCCGGCTCGAGCATCTGGCCAATGAAGTAGAGGAAGACCATGTTGAACAGGATGTGCAGCAGGCCGTCGTGGAGGAATCCGGCCGTCACCAGGCGCCAGTACTCATGCGACTGCGCGATATATGGTCCAGCCAGCGCTCCCTTCGCGAACAGCGTGCCCGGATTGAGGCCCGTGGCTCCGCCCAGCGGAGTGCCGGTGGCCGTCTCCGCGAAAAACACGAGCACGTTGATCGCGATCAGCGCCCGGGTGACGACCGGGGTGGTCGGGCCTGAGCGGATCGTCTTCACGCGCGTGCGATCGCGCGCGCACTCGGGGCAGCGCATCCCCACCGGAGTCGGGGTCATGCAGTCCGGGCAGATGGGCCGTCCACATGAGGAGCATGAAACCCCCGTCTCACGCGAGGGATGGCGATAGCAGACAGCCATTCGGATCGCTGACGGTATCAGTGCCGGTGGGGCGTCCCCGGCCGCGAGCAGGCCCTCAGCGGTCCGAGACGATCCGGCGCGCTTCC
>JBDTEE010000141.1:0-5508 GCA_039922645.1 Solirubrobacteraceae bacterium
AGCTCATGTTCCAGACCAGCGTTATGAATTTCACCTCCCGGGTCGAGATCGCCCGGCACGGCTTCCAGTCCGTGACGCTGAAGCTGGCCAACGACTATCCCCGCTTCAAGCGGATCTGCGCTCGCCACGGCATCGAGATCTCCGCCACCCGCGTGCGGAAGGTAATGCGCCATTTCGAGGCCGAGCGCGAATCGACGCGGGCTTGGCGGAAGATCCTCGAGCAGACAACATCCACGCTGCTGCGACAGTCAGCTCAGCAGTAGCGAAACGGGGTGAAAGCGGCCGCGCCGGCCGTGACTGCGGGGCGCGGGTGAGCGGGTCGCCGCGCTAAGCGCTGGCGACTTGAGGCTGACCCAGCGAGGCGGCGGGAGCCTCGCGCAGACTCGAGAGAAAGAGGGTCTTGTCGATCCGACCGTTGAAGATCGGGACGCCCAGTTCGATGCACTTGACGATCACGTCGCGCCGTTCCAGGCCGGACTCGCGTGCGAGCTCGGTGGGCGTCAGGTGATTGGCCATGGCTGCTCCTCTCCTTTGCCGTTCACAAGGTGGACCCAGTATGCCGTGTCGGCCGGACGCGGGCAAACTGAACGGACGGATATCCACGCAGTTCTGATCCAACTACCTTGCATTTCCGGAGCCCTGGCCGGGTAGACAAGGTCTGGACAACCGTCTAATAAACGCTAAAGTTCACTCAAGCGCCGCGGTAGGGAGTGGCTTTCTCAACCTGAAGTGAGGCCAGAATGGCAGTGATGCTTGGCTCCGCGTCCTTCGCTCCGACTTGTACGGAGCAGGAGCTGATCTCTGGAGCGCGTCATGGGGATGACCGGGCTTTCGAGGAGCTTTACGCCCGCTATGGCGAGCGAATCGCCATCTTCATCCGCGGCCGGATTCGGGACCACGGTCGGGCTGAGGACCTCGCCCAGGAGGTCTTCATCTCCGCGCTGCGCCGCCTACGGAGCAGCGAGCAGTCAATCGCCTTCAAGCCGTGGATCTACGAGATCGCCAAGAACGCATGTATCGACGAGCACCGGCGCAGCCAGCGCAGCCGCGAGGTGTCACTCGACGGCGACGCCGAGCTGTCAGGCGGTCGCGGCGCGCTTCTGTCCATCGCTCCCACGCCTCCAGCGGCGATGGAGAGCAAGCAGCGCCTCGATGATCTGCGCGGCGCCTTCGGCGGTCTGTCCGAGAGCCATCACCAGCTGTTGGTCATGCGCGAGTTCGAGGGATTGTCCTACGACGAGATCGGCCAGCGAATCGGGATGTCGCGCCAGATGGTCGAAAGCGCACTGTTCCGTGCCCGCCGCAAGCTCGGGGCCGAATACGGGGAGCTGGCCAGCGGACGGCGCTGCCAGCAGGTCCAGACGGCCATTGAGAGCGGCAAGCTGACTTCACAACGCTCGTTGGGCGTGCGTGAGCGCCGTCAGCTGAGCCGCCACCTGGCCCATTGCCAGCCCTGCCGGGTCACCGCTCACCTGGCCGGCGTCGATGACGCCGTTGGGCGCTCGGGCCTCGGGGCCAAGATCGCCGGCCTGCTGCCCTTCCCTGTCTGGCGGTTGTGGCCCTTCGGCCGCGCCGCCCGCGCTGCCGCTGTCGCGGGCTCGCAATCCGGCTTGCCGGCGCTCTCCGGGGCAGCCGAGCCCGGCGTCTCGACGCTGCTCGGCGGAGCCGCGATCGCTGTCGCCGCGCTGGCCATCGCCGGGTCGGGAAGCATCGGCGGGCCGCTCCATCACGCTGGCCGACCCGTGCACCCGGCCATTCCGGCCCTCACCAGCGCGCCGCTGGGCGTTGCCCCGAGCCTGGAGCCCCGGCCGCAGGTGCGATCGGCGCCCCCCGTGGTCATCGCCAGGCCTCGAATGGAGCGCCCGAGCCGGTTCTCATCGCTCCCCCGGTCCGCCCCGGTAACGCATTTCGCCTCGGGCTCGGCCCGAGTGAGGGGATCCGCTCCGGCCATCAGCGTTCCGCTCTCCGCACCGGCCCGCCCCGGAGCGAGCAGCAGCACCCTGGGCGCAGTCACGAAGGTCGCGACCGCGCGGGCCCAGCCCGTGGTGCAGGGCACGACCAACAACCTCGGCAAGACGCTCGCCCAGAGTCCGGTGCTCAAGAAGGTCAGCCAGGTTCTGGGCGCGGCGCCAATTCTCCGCCCTGCGTCCGGGGTGATCAGACGAATCCCGTCGGCGGTGAGTGGCACAGCCAAAAAGTTGACCAGCGCCGTGGGCAGGCTCCTCGGCCACTGAGTCTCACGCTGGGAACCGCTGGCCAGACGCGGATTGGCGAGCGCCTGTGGGATACTGACCCCATCGGGGCGTGGCGCAGCCTGGTAGCGCGCACCGTTCGGGTCGGTGAGGTCCCCGGTTCAAATCCGGGCGCCCCGATTTACGAAAGCCCTGCTAATAGCAGGGCTTTCTGTTGGTCAGGCGTCGTTCGCTCGTTGCGCTTGAGCCCCGGAATCGAGCGCTTGCTGCCCATTCGCTGCCCAAACGTGGCCCTCGACGAGCGCCATGAGTCGCTCACGCTCGTCATCGCTGCGGCGCATCGTGTGCGCGTAGACCCGCAGCGTGAAGGCCGGGTCGGTGTCGGCGGCGCTTTCCCACCGCCGGATTACTCGGAATGTAGCCGTGATCGACGGCCACCGCGAGGATCTGCGTCAGAAGATCGAGCTGCATGTTGATCGAGCGCGGCGACAGCGGACGCGCGCGAAGGCGGTAGTTTCGGCCGAGACGGTCGACGTAGAAGACCATGAGTGGCGTGCCGTTTCGGGTGACTCGGTGTCGGCTTGACTACTTGTCCGGTTGCGGGGCGCGCCATCGGCTTCCGGATCGGGTCAGGAGGTTGCCGATCAGTATGCAGGCTCTGTCTCATCACGGCGTCTGACTCGGGTCAAACGGCGCGTCCAACCCCGCTAGATCGGCGCTTACTCGCCGCCAGCTGAAGATGGCTGGTGGGTCTCGCGGCTGGGGCGGCACCGGCCGTGCAGCTTGGGCCAGAGTCGATCTAGGTCTCGAGCGATCGCACATGCAGCAGGGGGGCACCCGTCGCGGTGCGACCGGCGCGCTGGCTTCGGCGCCGCCGGGGAGGGGGCTCGGGCGGTGGAGTGGTCGCCGGCTTGTCGACCTTTTCGAGCTGCTCGGCCACCCGCGCGGCTGAGAACCCCACCGGGGTCGGGGACCTGAGCCGAGACGCACGGCGCCGAGCTCGCCAGCATGCTCGTAGACCCACCAGCGGGTCTTGCCATGGAGTCGCGCGATCTCGGCAGCGTCCACGAGCGGCTCGGGCCCGGCCGGCGCGACACCCCCGAGTCGTCTGGCGAGTCGATCCGCGATCAGGCCGGCCAGCCGGTCCAACGCGGCGTCGTCGTACTCGCCGAAGCGCTCGTGCGCCACACGCCGGCCAGCGGACCAAACCGATTGTCCGGAACGTACTGCTGTGCGGGTGGGGTTGGCGGGACGCCCGGAGCTTGGGCGAACTCGGAAGCACCCTCGGACCTGAGGCTAGGCTTGAGATGGTGGTCACGCCGATCCTTCCCAGCGCCTGTAAGCTCACAAGTCCCACGGGGCTATCAGCGCGGGTGCTTGCCGCCCGCGATCTAGGTTGGAAGACGCCCCGGGGCCACTACTCCGCACAGCGCCAGCCACCCGCCCGCACGCTCGCTGGTGGCGCAGGGACCGCCGATCGAGCGGGGCTCATACCGAACCTGCGACCGCCTACCGGGTCACCCGAGCCGCCTGGGCCACGCCGCGCGGCAGTATGAGTATGAGGCTTGCTCGTTAATGGTGAGCGTCCGCCCCATGAGCCAGAAGATCGCAGTTGGTGTCGTGTACGTGGCAGCCTTGTTCATGACGATCATGGACTCGACGATCGTCAACGTTGCCTTGCCCACCATCGGTCGTGAATTCCAAGTGCGCCTTGATGCCGTGGACTCAGTGTCGATCGGCTTTCTGGTGAGCCTTGCCATCTTTATTCCGGCCTCGGGCTGGGTCGGGGACCGCTTCGGAGGTCGTCGAGTCCTGCTGACGGCTATCGCGATTTTCACTGTCGCCTCGGCACTCTGCGGTGCCTCGACGAGCCTGGGAGAGCTGGTGGGCTTCCGGATCCTCCAGGGCGTCGGTGGCGGGATGATGACGCCGGTCGGGATGGCGATGCTCTATCGAACCTTTCCCCCCGAAGAGCGTGTCCGGGCGGCGAGCATCCTGGTCGTCCCCACCGCCTTCGCCCCCGCGCTCGGTCCGGTGATCGGCGGTCTCTTCGTCACCGACCTGTCATGGCGATGGGTGTTCTATGTCAACGTGCCGATCGGGGTGCTCGCGCTGCTCTTCGGCCTGACGTTCCTTGAGCCCTTCGGCGTAGAGCACCCGGGACGGTTCGACGTGCCCGGCTTCGTGCTCGCAGCCGTCGGGCTGGGCTTGGTCATGTACGGCGTGTCCGAAGGTCCCCTTAAAGGTTGGGGTTCGCTGCTGATCGTGGCGACCTGTGTGCTGGGCGCGGTGCTGCTCGCCGTCCTCGTCGCCGTGGAGCGGCGAATGAGACAGCCGATAATCGACCTGAAGCTACTCAGGGACCGCCTGTTCCGCTCGTGTACCGCGGTCATGGTGCTGGGCTCGATCCCGTTCATCGGCGCGCTGTTCCTGGTGGCCCTCTTCTACCAGGACGGGCTGGGGCTCTCGGCCCTGCAGTCGGGGCTCAGCACGTTCCCCGAGGCCATCGGGATCATGCTGGGCGCGCAGCTGATCACCCGCGTGCTGTATCCAGTGTTCGGCCCGAGGCGAATTATGGTCGGTGGACTGCTGGTGCTCGCTGGGGCGCTGGCGCTCATGTCGCTCGTCGGAGCATCCACCAACCTGTGGTGGATGCGGCTGCTGATCTTCTTCACCGGTGTGGGCATGTCAGGGGTCTTCGTCCCGTCGCAGGCAGCCGGCTTCGCGACGATCACGCTCGCCGCCACCGCACGGGCCTCCACCATGTTTAACGGGTTCCGCTATCTCGGCGGCGCCATCGGCGTGGCCGTGCTCACGACCATACTCGCGGCGGTGGGCCCAGTCCACCTGGTCGGTGGCCACCCCGTATCGAACCTGGTCGCGTACCACACCGCTTTCCTCGCCGCCGCAGGCATCGCGGTCCTGGGCGCGGTGGTGTCGCTCACGGTCAGCGACTACGAGGCGAGGGCGACGATGGTGCGGCGCGCGAAGCGGTCGCAGGCCGAAGCCGGAGAGCCCTCGCTGCGGGTGGCAGACGACCAGGTGGCCTGAGGGTGGCGGAGCGATCTTGGCTCGCCGAGCAGTCTCCACCTCTCGTTCCCGTCCCGAGCCCAGGACGCCTTCGCCGGGGCACTCGACGAAAAGGTCACGCGGCAACGACCTGATCGCGGATTCACGCGGCTGCGCCGTGCTCACGACGAGATCATCAGGGCGATGCGCGGCCTCAGTGCGGCGGTAGGTGAACATCCGCTCGAGCCTGAGCTCCTCGAACTCGTCCGGATACGCGCCTCGCAGCTGAACGGCTGCGCGCACTGCC
>JBDTEE010000142.1:0-8230 GCA_039922645.1 Solirubrobacteraceae bacterium
CCGGCTAACCTCGGTAGGCGACCGTTTCGATCTCGACCAGCATCCGCGGGTCGAACAGCCCGGCTACCTCGACCATGGTCATCAGGGGACGAGCGTCGCCCATCACGTCCCCGAACGCGCGGCCGACCTCCTCGCCGCGGGAGATGTCGGTCACGTAGATGCGGATCTGGATGACCGAGGCCAGCTCGCAGCCCACCCGTGACAGCTCGTGCTCGACCTTGCCGAGGATTTCGATCGTCTGCTCGTAGCTGGTCGTGCCCATGACCATGCCCGAAGGATCGACCGAGGTCGTGCCCCCGACCAGCACGAGGTCACCGGCTGCGACAACGCGGCTGTAGCCGAACTGCTCCTCGAACGGTGAGGGCGGGTCCCCGCCCAATCGCTGCACCGGGTCGGCGCCGGGACTCAATGCCGGAAGTGGCGACGGCCACTGAAGACCATCGTCGCGCCCGCCCGGTCGACCGCCTCGACGGTGAGGTTGTCACGCTTCGAGCCGCCCGGCTGAATGATCGCGGTCACCCCGGCCTCCAGGCCGAGCTCGGGCCCGTCGGAGAAGGGGAAGTAGGCGTCGGAGGCCATGACCCCACCGGTCACGCCGTCGAGGGCCTTCTCAATCGCCATCCGCACCGCGTCGACCCGGCTCATCTGTCCCGCGCCGATACCCACCGTGCCCAGGTCCCGGGTGATCACGATGGCGTTTGACTTCACGTGCTTGCAGACCTTCCAGGCGAAGCTCAGTTCCTGCCACTCGGCCTCGGTGGGCCGTCGCTTGCTGACCACCTGCATGTCCCCGCGCTCTTCGGTGTCGCCGTCGCGGTCCTGCACGAGCATCCCGCCCAGAACCTGGCGCAGATGGGGCTCGATCATGTCCGGGGTGCGCTGCTCGTGGTCGTCGAGGACGCGGGTGTTGGGCTTTCGGGAGAGCACCTCGGCGGCGTCCTCCTCGTAGCCATTCGCGAATAGGACCTCGATGAACTGGTCAGACAGGACCTCGGCCAGCTCGGCGTCGACCGATCGGTTCAGGCACACCACACCGCCGAACGCCGACATCGGATCGCAGGCCAATGCCCGCTGGTAGGCCTCCAGCGGCGTGGCTCCGACGGCCACGCCACAGGGATTGTTGTGCTTGATGATCACGCAGGCCGGGATCTGGAACTCGCTCAGCAGCAGCCGCCCGGCATCGAGGTCAAGCAGATTGTTGAACGAGATCGGCTTCCCGCCCAGCTGGGAGACCATCGAGAGCACGTGGGCACGGGCCCCCACCTGCGAGTAGTAGGCGGCGCGCTGATGCGGGTTCTCGCCGTAGGGCAGCTCGAGCACCTTCTCATACGCCCGCACGAACAGGGGCGGGAAGTCCTCCCGCTTCTCCTGGAACCAGCGGGCGATGGCCGTGTCATAGCGGGCGGTGTAGGCGAAGGCCTCGGCGGCCAGGCTCTCGCGGGTGACCATGGACAGACGCCGGTCACCCTCGCGCAGTTCGTCGAGCACGGCGTCGTAGCTCTCCGGGCTGACCACGGGCGCGGCGAAGGGGTAGTTCTTGGCCGCCGCGCGGATCATGGTCGGGCCGCCGATGTCGATGTTCTCGATCACATCCCCGTCAGAGACGCCGCGGCGGGCAGCGGTCACCTCGAACGGATACAGGTTCACGCAGACCAGGTCGACGTACTCGACGTCGTGCTCCGCAGCGGCGGCGACGTGCTCGGGGTTGTCGCGCAGGGCCAGCAGGCCCGCGTACAACTTCGGGTGCAGGGTCTTGACCCGTCCATCCATGATCTCCGGGAAGCTGGTGAGATCGCTGATCGAGCGAACGGGAATCCCCGACTCGGTCAACTCGCGGGCGGTGCCGCCGGTGGAGATGATCTCGACGCCCAGCTCCACCAGCCCACGGGCGAAGTCGACGATGCCCGTCTTGTCGGAGACCGACAGCAGGGCCCGGGCAACCTCAACGTCCGGAACCCCGATCTGCAGGGCGCTGGCGGGGTCTGCACTGGCGTCCATAACCGCCTACGACTTTACCGAGAGAACGCGACGCGGGTTGGCGGGGTCGATCGCAATCGCGCCGGCGGCGATCAGTCTCACGGCCTCGGGCAGGAGCTCGTGCTCGATCGAATGGAGGACCTCGAGGACCTCCTCGGCCGAGTCGGCCTGGGGAAGCTCGACGGCGCGCTGAAGGATGATCGGCCCGCTGTCCACTCCGCCGTCGACGAAGAACACCGTCACTCCGAACACCTTGACCCCGTAGTCGAGCGCCTGCTGGACCGCGCCTAGCCCCGGAAAGGCGGGCAGCAGCGACGGGTGGACGTTGATCACCCGGTCCGGGAAGGCAGCCAGAAACTCGTCACCGAGCAACTGCATGTAGCCGGCCAGAACGACCAGCTCGACCCCGCATGAGCGCAGCCATCCGGCCATTGCCGCGTCGCGCACGGCTCCTCCTGGGTAATCGGCCAGGGGGAACGTCTCGGTGGCAATGTCTGCCCGCCGGGCGCGCTCCAGCGCAGTCGCCTGCGGCTTGTCGGAGCCGACCGCGGCCACCTCCACGCCGTCGCGGCCGTGCACCCGGTCGATCAGTGCCTGCAGGTTGGTGCCGGCACCGGAGGCAAGGACACCGACCTTCATGCCGCCTGAAGTTTGGGAAAGCGCCCACCGGTGGAACGAAGGCGGCCTTCGTGAAGCAGCTCGTCCACCCGCCCCAGGACCTCCTCGGAGCGGAGGTGGGCGAAGGTGCCGTAGCCGTCGAGCCCGTCGTAGGCGTTCTGGGCCACGACCTTCGAGCGGCCACCGCGAAGGATCTCCACCGTCCGCGTGCGTCCCACCGGCGGAGAGGCGGCGAGCACCACCTCGAGGATCGCCTGATCGAGATCCCCAGCCGCCGCCAGGCCGAGCTTCGGCTGCGAGGCCGGTCCGGGATCGGCCGGGGCGGACGACGGCGCGCAGACGTCGCAGCAGGCCACCTCGGGCGCGCCCGCCGAGCGGTCTCCGAAGTGAGCCAGGAGCGCCGCCCGCCGGCAGCGCACCCCCTCCACGTACTGCCATATGGCCCGGTACTGAGCCCAGCGCACCTGCTCGGCCTCGCGCGCCGAGCTCATGCAGAGGGCGGCCGTCCGACGATCAAACCCGGCGGTGATTCGGCCCGCGGCGCGGTCGGGCGGAGCCGGACGCGGGGCTAGGACACCGGCCCGAGCCAGATGACCGACGATCGCGCGGACCGAGTCCTGAGCGCCGCGATGGGCGGAGAGCTCAGACAGGGGCACGTCGTAGGCGCCGTCCACACCAGCCCAGTTCAGCTTCTCGCCGACCCTCTGGAGATCGTCGAAGGTCACCTTGGCTCGCTGGATGAAGAACACATGCAGGCCCTTGTCCCGCTGCTCGGCGAACAGCAGGCAGCGCGCAGGGCGGCCATCGCGCCCCGCTCGGCCGGCCTCTTGGTAGTAGGCCTCCAGCGAGCCCGGAACCGAGGCATGGCAGACCGTGCGCACGTCGGACTTGTCAATCCCCATGCCGAAGGCGTTGGTGGCCACGATGGCCCGAGCTTGGCCGGACATGAAGCGCTCCTGGGTCTCGGACCGGTCGCCTCGGTGCATCCCGGCGTGATAGGCCAGTACCGGCTCGCCCAGGGATCGCGAGAGACCGGCGGCCAGCTCCTCGGTGGCCCCGCGGGTCCCGGCGTACACGATGGCCGGAAGCGCGTCGGGCTCCGAGAGCGCAGCGGCCAGGCGGCGCTCCTTATCGCGACCACCCCGGCACGGCACCACGGCGAAGCTCAGGTTCGGACGATCAAACCCGGTCGTCACCCGCGCCGGGTCCCGCAACCGCAGACGGCGGACGATGTCGTCGGCGACCTGCGGCGTGGCGGTCGCGGTCAGGGCCATGGTGGCCCGCGCACCGACGTGCTGGGCGGCGTCGGCCAGGGTGAAATAGTCGGGCCGGAAGTCATGACCCCATTGGGAGACACAGTGGGCCTCGTCGACCACGAACAGACCGATGCGGGTGCCGGCCATGGCCTGCGCGAAGGCGGGGGCGCCAAAGCGCTCGGGGGCCACGTAGAGCAGACGGAGCTCCCCGTTGTACGCCCGCCGCACCGCTTCGGCGTTGGCGGCCTGGCCACGTTGCGCGTTGACCAGAGCGACTCGCCCGGGGGCGATCGCCTCAAGCGCCGTGACCTGGTCGTGCATCAGGGAGACCAGCGGAGAGACGACCAGGGTGAGGTCATCGCGCATCAGCGCCGGCAGCTGGTAGCAGAGCGATTTGCCCGATCCGGTGGGCATGACCACCAGGGCGTCGCGCTCGTCCAGCCCGGCCTGCACCGCCTCGGCCTGGCCGGGGCGGAAGGACTCAAAACCGAACAGTTGGCGTAGCGAACCGGGAGTGTCCATCGGGCGGCCGAGCTTAGCGCCGGGGTCGGCTGGCCCCACGGTCAGGATCGCCCGCCGCGCGGGCCAATTCGGGTAAGGGGTCCGCCCTCACCGGTAAGGCCCAAGGCGCCCAGACCGGTGGCGAAGGCCCGATGTGCCCGGCGGGGGCTTAGTCGATATTGGGCGCATGCTCAAACCGCGTATCGCAAGGAAGATCATGCGCCAGCACAGCAACTCCCATCAGGCCTTCACCCGCGTTCGCCGCATCTGGAACGAGCTCGAGTACACGCAGCGCCGGCTGTTCGAGATCCGGACCGGTGTCCCGGTCAATGGTCAGTCCTCCCGGCCGCGCGACGACCACCAGATCCAGACGATCGAGGATCTCTACCGCCGCGGCTGGCGACGCTGAACCCGACTGAGTGCCCCGGGCCGCATTGGCCGGGGGCCCACTCAGGGGGCAGCCGGGCCGGCGGCGCAGCCGGGCGCGGACGGGCTCAGGCCTTGATCAGGGGCAGTGCGGTCTCGAGCGCGTACTTGCCGTTCGCGCCCTCGGTCCCCGCCAGCGGGTACTCGCCGCTGAAGCAGGCGTCGCAGTGGGTCTCGCGCGGCTGACCGATCGCCTCGTAGACACCCTCCAGCGACAGGTAATGCAGCGAGTCGGCGCCGATCTCAGCGCCGATCTCGCTGACCGTGCGGCCGTGAGCGATCATCTCCTCGCGCGTGGACATGTCGATGCCGTAGTGACAGGGATGCTTGATCGGGGGTGAGGAGATTCGGACATGCACCTCCGCGGCGCCCGCGTCGCGCAGCATCCGAACGATGCCGGGTATCGTGTTTCCGCGGACGTTCGAGTCGTCGACCACGACCAGCCGCTTGCCCTCAACCACCTCGCGGATGGGGTTGAATTTCATCCGCAGGCCGTGGCGCCGGAGCTCCTGCCCGGGCTGGATGAACGTGCGGGCCACGTAGCGGTTCTTGATGAAGCCATCGTCCTGGGGCAGACCGGCAGCCCGAGCCAAGCCACGGGCGGCGGCGTTGCCCGAGTCCGGGACCGGAATGACCACGTCGGCGTCCACCGGGGCCTCCCGCCAGAGGATCTCGCCCATCGTGGCCCGGGCCACCTGAAGCACCTTGCCGCCCAGCCGCGAGTCGGGTCGCGCGAAATAGATGTACTCGAAGACGCAGAAGGCGTGGCGCTCGGCTCCGGCCACCAGCCGCGACTTGACGCCGCGCTCGGTCAGCGTGACAACTTCTCCGGGCTGGATGTCGCGGAGGTAGCGGGCCCCGATCAGGTCAAACGCGCAGGACTCGCTGGCCACGCAATACGCCGGCGCACCATCGCCCGTGCCGTCGATGACCCCGAGGGACAGCGGGCGCAGGCCGTGCGGATCGCGGAAGGCAACCACGGCTTCGTCGGTCAGCACCACGGTTGAGAAGGCCCCCTTCAGTCGGGGAAGGACGTCGGCGACGGCATCCTCAATCCCCTCGGCGGGGTGGGTGGCCAGCAGCGCGGCGATGATCTCCGAGTCCGAGGTGGAGCGGAAGGACACGTCGCGCCCCCGTAGCTCAGCGTGGAGCTCGACGGCGTTGATGAGGTTGCCGTTGTGAGCCAGGGCCAGCGTCCGGCGGTCATCGCGGACGATGGGCTGCGTGTTCTCCCACTCCGAGGAGCCGGTGGTCGAATAGCGCACATGTCCGATGGCCATGTCGCCGACCAACGAGCGCAGCGTGTGCTCGTCGAAGACCTGGGAGACAAGCCCCTGGTCGCGGATGGCCATGATGTTCCCGCCGCGCGCAGCGGTGGCTATCCCGGCCGATTCCTGGCCGCGATGCTGAAGTGCGAATAGGGCGAAGTACGCGAGTCGGGCGACGTCGTGCTCGGGGGCGTAGATCCCGAAGACACCGCACTCGTCGCGGGGGCCATCGCGATGATCGAGCGGAGAATCCATCCAGAGCGCCTACTGCCTAGGCTACCAGCGGCTTCACAGGAAATCGGCCAGCCCGTGCTCCCGCGCCTCGGCGAGTTCGGAAACTGCCACCTTAAGGTGGTCCTCGAGCTCGAGCTGTGAGCCCCCCACCCGGCCGATGATGGGCAGGCCTTCGAGGGCTGAGGGCGGTCCGGAAACCAGGAAGGCCCGCCCGGGCGCCTCGGCGAAGACGTCGAAGCCGCCCGGGATATGCACCGTCGCGCCGATCCGGCCGGCGATGCAGCACTCGGCCAAGGCCACGGCCAGCCCGCCCTCGGCGATGTCGTGGGCGCTGGTGAAGGCGCCCGAGCGAATGCCGTCGCGTACGGTGGCGTGGGCCGCGCGGGCGGCGTCCATATCGAGCTCGGGCAACGCCCCGGCCGGAGCCTGACCGCGCAGCTTGGCCAGCTCAGATCCGGCGGTGACGGGAGCGAATTCCCCCACCAGGCCGATGGCGTCCCCGGCCTCGGAAAAACCGGTTTGGCCGGCGCGTGCGGCGTCGGGCAGGCGGCCCACCATGCCGATCACCGGTGTGGGCAGGATCGGGCCGGCGGGCGCCTCGTTGTAAAGCGAGACATTGCCGCCCACGACGGGTACGCCCAGCGCCTCACAGGCGGCGGTGATGCCCTCGACGGCCTCTACCAGCTGCCAGGCCACATGGGGCTTCTCGGGGTTCCCGAAGTTCAGGCAGTTGGTCAGCCCGAGCGGCTCAGCCCCCACGCAGGCCAGGTTGGCCGCGCACTCGAGGACCGCCTCGGCCGCTCCGGTTCGTGGCTCACAGGCCACGCGGCGCCCGTTGCCATCGATGGAGACGGCGATCGCACTCCCATCGGGGAGCATGAGCACCGCGGCGTCCGCCTGCTCGGGCCGGCGCACTGTCCGCGACTGCACGATCGGGTCGTACTGCTCGAAAACCGGCCGGCGGGAGGCGATATTGGCGCTGGCCAGCAGCGCGAGCAGGATGCCGGCCGGGTCGAGATCGGAACCCAGGATGGTCGGCCCGGGCCCGTACAGCTGCTCAGTGGGCGGGGAGGGCTCCAGGTCATAGAGCGGGCAGTCGTCGACCAGGATGCCGACTGGCAAATCGGCGGCCACGTCCGCTCCGGCGAGAATGCGCAGGCGTCCACTGTCGTTTACCTCGCCGATCGGCGTGGCCAGGGTCTCCCAGCGCTCGCAGACCGCGATCACCTCCGGCACGCGGTTCGGCTCCACGACGCAGAGCATCCGCTCCTGAGACTCGGAGACCATGATCTCGAACGGCTCCATGCCCGCCTCGCGCAGGGGAACCCGGAACACGTCGATGTCCAGTCCGAGCCCGCCCTTGGCGGCCATCTCCGAGGCCGAGGAGGTCAGGCCGGCCGCACCCAGGTCCTGGAGGGAAACCAGCAGCTCGGAGTCGAGCAGCTCCAGGCAGCACTCGAGCAGCTTCTTTTCGGCAAACGGATCGCCAATCTGGACCGAGGGGCGCTTGGCCGCATCCCCCTCGCCGAGCTCAGCGCTGGCCAGCACCGAGGCGCCGCCGATTCCGTCGCGGCCGGTCAGCGCCCCGAGAAGCATCAGCACGTTGCCCGGACCCGCGGCGGCACTGCGGATCAGTCGCTCGTGCGGCGCCAGGCCAAGGCACATGGCGTTGATGAGGCAGTTCTGCTCATAGCTGGGCTCGAAGTAGATCTCGCCCCCCACCGTGGGCACGCCGATCGAGTTGCCGTAATGGCTGATTCCAGCCACGGCACGCTCGAGCAGGTACCGCGACCGGGCGGATTCGGCCGGCTCGCCGAAACGCAGCGAGTCGAGCACGGCGATGGGCCGCGCGCCGACCGCGAACACGTCGCGGAGAATCCCGCCCACCCCGGTGGCCGCGCCCTGGAAGGGCTCAACGGCACTCGGGTGATTGTGTGACTCGACCTTGAA
>JBDTEE010000143.1:0-9358 GCA_039922645.1 Solirubrobacteraceae bacterium
AGGTAGGCGACCAGGAAGGCGGTCGGGTCGAGCAGGCCCTCGGCGGTCAGCCGATCGCGGTTGGCGGCCATACTCGTGACGGCCTGAGCCAGGTGCGGACGCCCAATCGATTGGCCACGCGCGCTGCGCTGGGCGAGCCGGTCCTCGTCGAGCGCGAAGCCCAGGTCGAGCAGCGCGTCGGCCATGGCCCGGGCGCGATCGCCCCGATCCGAGCGCGAGCGCTCAAGCGCGGCGAGGAGTTGCGGTTCCTCGGGATCGATCAGATAACCGAGGATGTGGAGATCCTGGCGGCCGTCGTCGAGCGATGAGATCTCGGTGGCGGGGACAACGCGCAACTGAGTCTCGGTGGCGGCCGCCGCGGAGAGAGCCTCGGACACCCCAGCTGTCGTGTCGTGGTCGCTGAGGGCGAACAACTCCACGCCGGCCGCAGCCGCCGCGTTCACCACCTGCGCGGGAGGCAGGGAGCCGTCGGAGTGGACCGAGTGGCTCTGCAGGTCGAAGCTGGGCGCCCTCGCGGCCCCGGGTCCCGTCAACTGCGCGCTGGGTGGTAGGTGAGGATCACGGGATCGGGCCTGCCCCGGACAGCCGCTCGCATTCCGCCCACAGGTGCCGGCGAGCGCCCGCGCTCTCCCGCGTGGTTGGGAGTAGGTGGGTCGGTCGCTTCACACGGTCATGCCAGAAGTCCCCGGAGAGCTGCGCTGCCTCCGGCGCGGCGCCCAACCAAACGATCGTGTCCGCTCCCTCTTCCGGCGTGCGCAGGAGCGGTTTGGTGAATCTGTAGAAGCGCGGCAGTGAGGAGCGCACGCCGGGGGTGTCGGCCCAGCCGGGATGCATGGAATTGACCACGATCCCGTCGGGCGCCAGGCGGTGAGCCCACATCTCGCTCAGCACGACCTCGGCGCGCTTGGTGCGCGCATAAGCGGTGGTCCCGTTGTAGTCGTGCTCATTCTGGAGGTCCTCGGCGTTCAGGCGCTGGGCGTACATCCCCCCCGATGAGACGTTGATGATCCGCGACGGCGCCGCTCGGCGCAGCGGCTCGAGCAGGGCCGCGGTGAGCAGGAATGGAGCCAGGACGTTGACCGCGAAGGTGAGTTCGATGCCGTCAGCTGAGAGGGTTCGCTCAGGAGTGAGTACGCCGGCGTTGTTGACCAGTACGTCCAGCCGCGGCACGGTGGCAGCGAAGCGCTGGGCGAACTGGCGCACGTCGGCCATCTCTGCGAGATCGCAGAGCTCGAGATGGACCTCCCCCTGGGCCTGTTCGGCCACCGCGGCCCGGGCGTCCTCCCCCCGGGAGCGGTCGCGGACCAGGAGATGGACGGTGGCGCCCAGACGAGCAAAGCCGGCCGCCGCGGCGCTGCCCAGGCCCGAGGTGGCGCCGGTGACAAGAACCACCCGGCCGGTCATCGACCCGGGCTCGGCATCCTGCCAGCGGTGTTGGCGCAGCCGGTAGCCGATATTGGAGTAGCCGCCCACGATCGAGCGATCGAGAACCGTGTCAAGGAGCGTACCGAGCATCGAAACCGCGATGCTAGTGGGCCTCCCCGGCAGGCCCTACACCTAGCTGGCGCCTGGCGCTAGTTCCGGACCTAGCACCGGCCGCCCATCGGGCAGGCGCCGCATGGCCACGAGTCCACCTAGGGCGACAACGAGCACGGTGATCGCGCCCAGCCCCAACCCGGCGCGGGGGCCGAGCAAAGCCATCAGGGCGCCGACGCTGGGGCCGCCGATCGGGGTCGAGCCCTGGAAGGCCACAAACCAAAGCGACATGACTCGACCGCGCATCTCCGGCGCCGCGTTCAGCTGCAGCGTCGAGTTTCCGGTCGACATGAAGGCGATGCTGGCCGCGCCGGTCAGCGCGAGGGCGAGCATCTCGAAGACCAGATCGGGGGCCGCGGTGGCCAGGCCCATGGCCACGGCAAAGCCCGTCGCCGCCATAACGAGCGGCCGCAGCCCCGTCTTTCCGCGGGCGGCAACCAGCAGGCCGCCGATCACGGCGCCAACGCCCATGGAGGCGGTCATGAAGCCGAATCCGGTAGGACCGACGCCCAGGCCACGGTCAGCCATCACCGGCAGTGAGACCTGGAACTCGTAGGTGAGACATCCGGCGATGCCCATCATCACCAGCGGCACGGCCAGGGCCGGCGTGGAGCGCACGTAGCGCAACCCGTCGCGCAGCTGGCCGCGAGCCCGGCCGCTCGGGACGGTGGGGGAGAGCGCCGTCCGGTCCAGGCTCAGCAGGGACGCGACTACGGCGGCAAAGCTGGCCGCGTTGACCAGAAAGCACACCCCTTCGCCCACGGTGGCGATGAGGATGCCGGCCACCGCCGGCCCGATCACCCGGGCCACATTGACCAAGACGGAGTTAAGGCTTACCGCGTTGCGCAGATGCTCGGCGCCGACCATCTCCATCATGAAGGACTGGCGGGCGGGGTTTTCGAAAGCGTTGTTGAGCCCAAGGATGGCGGCCAGCACGCCGATCTCGGGCACGGTGATCGTTCCGGAGACCGTCAACAGGCCGAGGACGAGTGCCTGGACGCCCATCACGCTCTGCAAAACGACCATCAGCTTGCGTTTGTCGACGCGGTCGGCGATCACTCCGCCGTAAGGGCCGAGCAGCAGCACGGGCAACGTCTGGAGGGCGACCACGACGCCCAGCCACGTACTGGAGTGGGTGAGGGTGAAAACCAGCCACGACTGGGCGGTCATCTGCATCCATGTGCCGATCAGCGAGATCGACTGGCCGTAGTAATAGCGACGGTAGTTGGGAACGGCGAGCGCGGCGAAGGTGACCCGGCCGGCGTTGATCACCCGCGTCACGACGGGCGATCCTGCAGCTGCTCGGCCAAGCCCTCCAGCGCTGGAAGCGCCTGCTCGATGATCTGACGCTCGTCGACCGAGAGTCCATCCAGAGCCTGGTTCAGCGCGTTGGTGCGCTCGCGGCGCATCCGCTCCGCCAGCCGCCGTCCGGTGCGGGTGCTCTGCACCCACGCGGAGCGGCGGTCCCCGTCATCGCTGACGCGCGCAATCAGACCTTCCTCGGTCAGCCAAGAGATGGCTCGGGAGAGCATCGTCGGATTCAGGCCCTCGGCCGCGGCCAGTGCGGAGATGCGTATCCGTTCCTCGCGCACGACCGTGAGCAGCACCGAGATCCGCGTGGGAGTCAGGCCGGCGGCGCTACCCGCGGCCGTCGGGCGAAGGCGTCGGGATAACCGCGCGATGGCCACCCGCAGCCGGACGGCGGTCTCTTCATCGAGGATGGGGGCAATGCCGTGCAGTGATCCTCCTGCTCCTAAGAAAAGTTGCTTGCTGGCAAGCATTTTAGCAACGAGGTCCTTGGGCGCCGGGACCTTAGAGCCGGCTACCTGGTCGGCTTCGACTACCACCATCCCTCGGCCGAAGGCGCATGGCGCCGCATCTTCGTGTTCTTCGACGAGCACCTCGCCTCCGAGGCCTGAGCCCGATCGCCAGGCCGGAGGCTGCTCAGCGGCGGCCGACCAGCACCATGGCTACGTCGTCGCTGAGCTCCGCCTCGCCGCGCTCGCGGATCCGGGCCAGCAGCTCGCTCAGTAGGCCATGTGGGTCCTCGCGCCACTCGGACTCGCGCTCGACATAGGCCTCGATCAGTCGGCATAGCCCATCTTCACCGAGCAGGCGCCCATTCTCATCCCGGCGCTCGATGACGCCGTCGGTGTAGAGCAGGATCGACCACAGCTTCGGAAGCTCGAATCGGGAGTCCGGCCAGTCGCCGGATTCGAACATGCCGATCGGCGGTCCGCCTCCATCCAGGGGCAGGCTGTGGGCCGAGCTTCCTTCGATCACGATCGGCGTGGGGTGACCCGCGCGGCGCATACACACGCCGCGCTGGGCCGGATCGATCTCCAAGCTGCAGAGCGTGGCGAATGTGGCTCCGGCCTGCCGCTCGCGCTCAATCATCCCCTGCAGAGTGGGCAGGATGCGCTCGCCTCCGGTATCGGCCAGAGTAAGGGCGTGCCAGGCGATTCGCAGGCTGGCGCCCAGCGCGGCCTCATCAGGTCCGCGACCGGAGACGTCGCCGACGATCATGTGCAGGCCCCCGTCGGCAGTCTCCACGGCGTCGTAGAAGTCCCCTCCGAGGAGCGCCCGACGCCGCCCGGGCAGATAGGTGGCGGCGATGAACAGGTCCGGATTGGTGATCTCGGGGTGGGGGACGAGTCCGCGCTGGAGCCTGGCGTTCTCATCAGCGAGGACTTCAGCCACGCGAAGCTGACGGTCGACGTCCTCGGCGTGGCGGCGCCCGACCGCGTAGCGAATCGCCCGCGCCAGCAACTCCCCGTCGACCTTGCCCTTGACCAGGAAGTCCTGAGCACCGGCCTCAACCGCGGCCTCGCCGGCGGCCTCGTCGTCAAGGCCGGTGAGGACGATCACCGCGGCCTGCGAGGCTGCCGCCCTGAGCCGGCCGACTGCCTCCAGTCCGACCACGTCGGGCAAGCGCAGATCGAGCAGCACACAGTCCAGGTTGCTCGCCAGCTGCTCGAGTCCCTCGGCCAATGTCCGCGCCCGGGTCAGCGAAACCTCCAGCGGGGTGTCGGCCAGTAGGTCTTCGACGATCAGCGCGTCGTCATCGTCGTCTTCGACGAGCAGCACATCGAGCATCGCAGTGAGCGGCACGGGCGGGAGCACGCTAGTCAGTCGCCGGAGTGTCTCACCGGACCCGCAAGACTGCGGAGGGGGAGTCGGCCTGGGCTGATGGGACAGGGCCCACTCGCGAGACACTGCATTTGCGGATGATACGGCCGCGGCGTACCTACTTACCGGTGCGAGGCACCGTGAACGGGTCCATTGGGTTGGCGCCCCAGAAGAGCTGGGTTCCGGCATGCCGATGAGATGGACTGAGACGAGCGCGTCGGCATCGAGCTGGCCAAGGGCCTCGTTCCATGGCCAGCAGAACGGGGCGCCCCCCAGGTGAACACCCGATCGCTGGAGCCCGATCCCCTGTTGCCAGCGAGCCCTGGCTCTGGCCCGGGCTAACCCTTCATAAACGCAATGTCCGGTCCTTTCGGCTCCTCGACCATGTAGCCTCTCGACGGTCAGCGCCTCTCGCGCTGCGGCAACACCCTCGGCCGCAAAGCTTCCTGCGGCGATTATTTCCGGACCCTGCTTCTTATGGCCGTCGACTCACTCCGCGCCCGCAAAGCCCTGCCCCAGGATGCCCTGGAGGCTGACTGGCGGCTCAAGGCCATGGATCGCCTGGCCGGAGTGCGACTGACCCGGGTCGGCGTCGCCGGACTGATTCTGCTGCTCACGCTTATCTCCCTGGCGCTCCGGGTCCGGCAGCTGGGCTTCCACTTCTGGATCGACGAAGGTATTTCGGTCGGCATCGCCTCGCATCCCCTAAGTCAGCTACCCCACCTGCTGCGCGAGGACGGCTCGCCGCCCCTGTACTACTTCCTCCTGCACGTCTGGATGCAGGTCTTCGGCCACAGCGAGAAGGCCACCCATGAGCTGTCGCTCGTGTTCGCGCTCCTCTCTGTCCCGGTGGCCTATCTCGGCGCCACCAGCCTGTTCGGGCGTCGGGTCGGCGCCTACTGCGCGCTCCTGGCCGCGGGGCTGCCGTTCATCACCAGCTACGCGCAGGAGACGCGGATGTACTCGCTGGTTCTGCTCCTCTCATTGATCGCCGCCGTGGGCTTCCTCCACGCCTTCGTCTATCACCGGCGACGTTGGCTGCCCGTGTTCGCCCTCGCGCTCGTGGCGATGCTGTACACCCACAATTGGGCGCTGTTCTTCGGGCTGATGACCTTTGTCGGCTTTTTGCTCTGCGTGCGCATGACCCCGCGTGAGGAGCGACGCGGACTGTGGCGCGATGGTGTGGTGGCCTTCGGCATCGTTGCCCTGCTCTATCTGCCCTGGGTCCCGACGCTGCTTTACCAGGCTCAGCACACCGGGGCACCGTGGGCGCTGCCGCCCATCCTGTGGTCCTTCACTCAGGGCGGTTATTTCATCGTTGGCGGCCGCGGGGCCGGAGTGGCGATCTTGCTGGGCGCCGGGGCAGGACTGCTGGCCATCCGCAACAGCGGGCCCTCGGATCGCCGGACCCGAATCGCCGTGGCCTGTCTCGCCGTGCTGGGCATCGGCACGGTGGTTATCGCGTGGCTCTACGCCAAGACCACGCCCGCCTGGGCCTTCCGCTACCTCGCCGTGGTCATCGGACCGCTGCTTCTGCTCGCCGGCCTGGGCATGGCGCGGGCCTCCAAGCTGGGGCTGGTCACGCTGCTGCTGGTGTGCTCGTTCTGGGTGCTCGACCCCGTGACGTCGATCATTGATGCGAAGAGCAACGTGGCCACGGCCGCGGCCAAGATCAAGGCCGATGACCAGCCGACCACGTGGGTGATTTCGACCCAGCCCGAGCAGGTCCCGACGCTCTCCTACTACCTGCCCAAGGTGATCCACTTCGAGACTCCGCTCGGCCCGGTCGCCGATCCGCGGGTGATGGACTGGCGCAACGCCCTCCAGCGCTTTGAGCATGGCTCGGTGCACAAGACGCTTCTCCCGATGCTCCGCCAGCTCACCCCTGGGGAGCACCTGGCTTTCGTCGAGCCGGTGCGCTTCACCAAGGAGCCCCGGTGGCTGGATCTCGTCTACACCAACTCCTACTTCTGGGACCGCTACCTCAAGCGCGACCCCAAGCTCAAGCTGATCGGCCAGTTCGCGCCCTACGCGTACGAGACCGGGCTGCCGGTCCGCATCGTCCTCTACAGCGTTCGCTGAGGCAGGCAGGCAGGTCGGCCGGGCGGCCGGGCTACTTCGGCGAGGCGGTCTCGAGTCCCGCGTGCTGCTCGCGCCGAGCGCGGGCCAGCCGTCCGCCGCACGCCCCGAGTACCGCGCCGACGATCGCGGTGATCACGGCCAGCAGCGGCGGGAAGCTGCCCAGAGAGACCTTGGCGTGGGTGCCGACGAGTGCGTGCATGAGCAGCAAGGCGGTGCCGTAGATCGCTCCGCCGACCATGCCACGGTCGGCGCCGCCCCAGCCATCACGATGCTCGAAGCCGGCCAGGAACGCCCCGACTCCGGCCAGGATCGCCACGACCCAGTAGGCGGCGGCCGCCACACCGATCAGAACGCCGGCCAGCGCCCCGATCACTGCGGGAAACACTCCGCCAAGGATGATTTGGGCCGCACGCGGCCGGTCGCGAAACAGCACGGGCGTAGGCATCAAGCTCCTCCCTCGATGGACTCGCGGCAACCCTAACTGATGGGCTAGTCCCGGAGCGCGGGTGCTTCAGGGACCGAAGCCTGGCTGGCCGGATCGATGAGGATCTTGGCGTGCGTCTCAGGCTGACCCAGCGCAGTGAACGCGGCCTCGACTCCATTCAGGCCGACGGTGCCGGTGATGAGCGGCGCTGGATCGACCTTGCCCTCGGCCATCATGTGCAGTGTGTCGCGGAACTCAAGGGGCGAGTATCCGAACACGAACCGCAGGTCGATCTCCTTATTGATCGCCATGGCCGGCGTGAAATGATCGACGCCGACGCACACGCCGGCCACCACGACCCTGGAGAGCAGCGGCGCGCCATCGATGATGCTCTCGATTACCCCCGGCACGCCGACACACTCAAAGATCACCGGATGCTTGGGCGTGGCACCGAGCGCCTCGCCGAGTCGCCAAGCATGCCACCAGCCGACCGGTAGCCGTTCAAGCTTCTCCCGCGTGCCGATGGCCAGTTCGAGGGCCTCTGGGATGGTCTCGATATGCCCGTGACCCGAGGCGGCGCTGAAGGGCGAGCTCACTGCCGGGTCGATCACCACGTCAGCCCCGCAGGCGGTGGCCAGGGCTCGGCGGCCGGCCGAGTAGTCGCTGGCCACGACCGTTCGCACGCCCTTGGCCTTCAGGAGCAGGATCACCGCCAAGCCGACTGGCCCGCACCCGACCACGATGGCTACGGTGCGCTTGCTCACCTGCCCCCGGCGCACGGCGTGCCAGCCGACGGCCATCGGCTCAGTCAGCGCCGCCACGTCGATGCTGAGGCCGTTGGGGACGGCCATCATCAGAGATTCCTGTACGAGCGTCTGTTCGGCGTAGCCGCCAGGCGCATGGACCGAGAGTCCCGTCGTGTCAACCCCGGTGCCACTGCGAAGCAGTGGCAGGGCGACAACCGGCGTTCCGGCGGCCGTCGTCCTGCGAGAGCCCGGCCCGTGCTCCTCGACTAGTCCCGAGAACTCGTGTCCGAAGACGACCGGCTCGCTGGAGCGAGCGAAGCGCTCATAGCCGACCCGGACGGCCAGATCGGCCCACTGGTCGGTCCCGTGCCTGGCATGGAGATCCGAACCACAGATCCCGCAGCGCTGCACCCGGATCCTGACCTGCCCCGGTCCAGGGTCCGGCTCGGGTCGGTCCTCGAGCCGGAGCTCGGCGTGCTGACAAACCACCGCTCTCAACGCTTACCCCGCTCCTGGCCGCTCCCCTCCACGGGGCGATTCTCTCACGGAGACGCGCCCGAGCGGAACGCTTTGCCCGGGTGCTTGACCGTCGGGCTCCCTAGGAGTGGGGTGCAGGTCCATGCGCTCAACGCGCAGGGACCGGAGGTTGTCCGCGACGCCCTGGCGGAGCTCTGCCGGGGACTGAGCGGGGAGCCAGCCGCCCGCGGGCGTGCGTCAGGCGCAGACCTTGGTGACCAGCTTCAGGTTCTCGGGATAGGGATAGAGCGCCTCGCGAATCAGATCGTTGGCCACATCAGGGCCGTAGAACTGCGAGGTATCGACGTGGTCAACCTCGAGCTCGATGACGCGATGCAGGACAGCGCGAGGCTCCCGTGGAGTTGGCCAATATCCTCTGGTGGATGTTCACCGACGGGCGGCCGCACATGGCCGGCTGGGAGGAAACGGGTCGCGGGACGCTGGCTCGATTCAGGGCCGAGCACGCTCGCCGCTATGGGGATCCCACATTTTCGGCACTGATCGGCGCGCTCCTCGAGGCCAGCCCCCGGTTCCGTGAGCTCTGGCCGCGTCACGAGGTCCTTGAGGACCAGCTGGGCACCAAGGTCATGGCCAGCACGGAGCTCGGTCAGCTGACGCTGCGCCACCTGCAGTCGATCCCGACCAGTCACCCGGAGCTGCGCCTGACCCAATTCGTCCCCGGCGACGCGGCTACGCGGGCGGCGCTCAGCTCGAGCTCTGCCCGCCGCGATTGATGCCCCGAGATCCTGCCCGGGAGTCTCTGGGATCCGCCGACCGGGCAGGGGAGGCGGGGGTCGTCGCTCACACGGAGCGGACCGTCATCCGGCCGTGGCGCGTGGAAGAGGCGGACCGGATGTACGACATGCTCCGACGGATGGAGGTCGTGAAGTGGTTCGGGGTCGCCACCCCGATGACCCACCGCGAT
>JBDTEE010000144.1:0-5387 GCA_039922645.1 Solirubrobacteraceae bacterium
CCTCTCACCAGAGCTCTGTTGAGGCGAGTTTTGCCCCATCGGCCATCGCGCTCAGCTTGGCCCAGGTGATCTCGGGGTCGATCGCCAGGAAGCTGGCGAACGTGGCAAAGCCGCAGTCGCTGCCGGCGATCACGTTCTCGCGCCCGACGCGCTGGGCGTAGCGCACGATGCGCTGGGCGACGAGTTCGGGATGCTCGATGTAGTTGGTGGTCGAGTCGATCACCCCGGGGATCAACGCCTTGCCGTCGGGGAGCTTGACGTCGTCAAACACCGTCCACTCGTGCTCGTGGCGGGGGTTTGCGGCCTCAAAGCTGATCGCCGCGGGTTTGGCTTCAAAGACGATGTCGATGATGTCGGCCAGTGGGAGGTCGTGGTGGTGAGGTCCCTCGTAGTTGCCCCAGCACAGGTGCATGCGCATGTCGGCGGCGGGGATGTCGCGCGTGGCGTGGTTGATCGCCTCGACGTGCACGCGCGCCTGGCGGCGAAACTCCTCCAGGGTCTGCTCGCCTGCGGAGATGTGGCGGGCCATCGCCAGGTCGGGGCAGTCAAGCTGCAACACCAGCCCGGCGTGGTGGATCTCGTCATACTCGGCCTTCATCGCGTCAGCCAGCGCCGCGATGTAGGCCTCGTGACTCGGGTAATGCTGATTGGGCAAAAAGACCGCGATCACCCCGGGCGAGGCCGCGCTCATGAACACGTCTTTGACCTGCACGCCGGCGACCGCGTCCTTGAGATTGGCGATGTCGGCGCGCACGGCCTCCAGGTCGCGGTACGAGACCGGCCCGATGCACGCGGGCATCGCGAAGTCAAGACCGCCCATGATGCGCTGCATGTAGTCCGGAAACTCAGCCAGATCGGCTGGTATCGCCTCCATGCCGCCCTCGCCCCCAAAGCCATCAAGGCGCTCCTTGACATAGGTCGAGTAGCCGATCTTGCTCGCCTCGCCATCGTTGACGACACTCACCCCGGCCTGCGCCTGGCGGGCCACGACGTCGCTCACGCCGTCGCGGATCTGCTGCGCTAGGCCGGCCGGCTCGCCCTCGTCCCGGTCGCGCGTCTGAAGCGCTGCCAGCAGCTCCGGCGGTCGCGGCAGGCTGCCGGTATGGGTTGTCAGGATCTCCTCGGTCGATCGCTTCATGCCGCTCCTCCACGGGACGATTTCCTCTAATTCAAGCGCTCAACGCAAAGTCGCCGAGACGCCACTATGTCGGCGGCTGCGCCCGCCGCCACGACCGCCGCCGTGGCCTCAATGAGGCTCTATCCAATCGTTCTGGGTTGAGCAAGCGAACGCCGAGCAGGCGGTCGTCTTGATACACCCGCTCAACTAGATACCCGTCGAGCGCGAGCTCGCTAATAACGGCTGCTGGGAAGCTGATTCCGGCGGCGCGCAGCTCCGAGAACGCGACCGGCTGATCACCCGTCCGTTGCAATTCCTCAAGCAGCCGCTGCTGCTGGGTATCGGCAGGTGATGCCATGAACCGATTGTGCCTCCAATCGACCGGGGGCCCAGTCTGCTGACGCGGGGCTGGGTAAGGCGGCGGCGCGGTTTGTGGAAGAGGCCGTGGGAAGGACCACGCCTACGGCCCACTCCAGCTAACCCACGAGCAAATCCAGCGTG
This sequence comes from Solirubrobacteraceae bacterium, assembly GCA_039922645.1. Classification (GTDB taxonomy): domain Bacteria; phylum Actinomycetota; class Thermoleophilia; order Solirubrobacterales; family Solirubrobacteraceae; genus Palsa-465. Next base: position 1,619 of record JBDTEE010000144.1, read on the forward strand.
TTGGGCCGTCCGCTCGGTGGACGTTGTTTGCGCCCATAGTCACGTTTTGGGTCATTAACGTGACCGTATGACCGTCTCCGGACGGTGTCTGAGCGCAAGCGTGACCCAATCGCCGGAGAGGGCGATTGCGCCAGGGGATGCCGTTCAGGCAGCCGGGACCTGGACAGCACCGGCCGTCGAGGACGGCTCGGGCACCGGCTCTCCATGCTCGCGCAGGCTCTCGATGTGCGCCCCGATCGCCTCTGTGATCAGCTGCTCGACCTCACCGCGGCTCTCGCCAGCGGCGACACAGCCAGGCAGGTCGGGCACCCACGCTCCCCAGCTGGTGGGGCCCTGCTCGTAGATCACCGCGTACTCGCTCATTGCATCTGCTTTCTGCTCAGACCTGCAGGTCGGCCGATTGACGCCAACGTGCCAGCCGGAAGGTCGATGCTCGGCTTGCCGGCCACCGTGACGGTACCGAGCTTGGTCTCGTGTCGGAAGATGCGATGGCTGCCGCGCTGGCGATCCAGCCGCCAGCCGTCCGCCTCCAGGACCTTGATCACGTCGCGGACCTTCACTCTGAGGAACGAGGCTCTGTGAGCTTTGCCCGGACTGGCGACGAAGCCGCAGCGCGCGCATCGGACCAGCGTTGGCGATCGCGATTAGATCGTGCTCGAGCTCACGAGCATGAGCGTCAGCCTCCTCGCGCTCCTGGCGCTCTTGCTCATACAGATCACGCCAAACCACGAGCTCCCCGCCGGGGTACCCCTCATCGCCCGGAGTGCCGTCCACATTGAGCAGCTCGGCGCGCTCTAGTTCCCCGCGGGGTACCACGCGCCGACCCCGGTCATCCTTGACTGCTCGCAGGGATCCCCGCTCGATCCGGCGCGTCAGAGCCTTGCGGCTCAAGCCTGTTGCCGAGGAGGCCTCGCTGATCGTCAACAAGCGGGGTACCCCTGCGGCGAACTCCCTCCGCGGGAACAGTCAATGGGTCAGTCGACGTCGCGCCACCAGCGTCCAGGTTCCGCCGCGGCGATTGGGACGGCGCATCTCAAAGTCAACGAAGGACTTGTCGGCGACGGCGATCCTGGCGCCGGCGCGCGTAATCAACCGGCGCGCATGGGGCGCGTGCTTGGTGGTGACGCCGAGGGCCTAGAGCAGCGGGGGGCGAGCTGCAGCGCGGCCGCGCCCTCGCCGATGTTTGAGCGCTTGAAGGTCTGGGATTCCAGATAGACCCACAAGCGCTTGGCGAGCCCCTCCAGTCCCCTGAGGACCCGCCAGTCGAGGTAGGTCAAGTTCCCAGCCTCGAGCTGCTCGACGATGAAGCCGGCGAGATGAGCTGCATGGCGCTCCCGGTCTCGTGACCATCGGACCCCGCTGAGCAGGCGGATCCACCCACCTTCAACTGGATCCTCGAGGCGACCGAGACGAGCACTGGCGGCGTCATAACCCTCTAGCTCGAACCTCGAACAGTCGCTCGAGGCGGGCTCTCATCTCCTGCCGGTCACGACCAGACAAAGCTCGCCCGTGGAGGTCCTTGCCGAGCTCGTAGAGCGTGAAATTCACGCGCCCCTTGGGATCACGATCCCCCTCGCGCCAGCGCTCGGTCAGCCAGGCGAACGTATCGAGGTCAAACAGCGTCAAGGGCGGTCCGGAGACGCGCAGGAGCCCGAGAGTGTCCGACCCATCCAAGGGCAGCGCCAGCTGCAGCGGACCAACATGCCAGATGCCCTTCCGGCAGAGATTGGTCTCCAGCGACGCCTGGCGACGGGGGAGCTGGTTGAGCGTAAGCGAGGGGTCGGGGCGAAGACCTCGGATAGGTGCCGGCAAGGCCTCCTTACCTGAAAGGATCAACAGCGAACCGGACGCCACGAACCGTCCCGGCGCGACAGGGGGTGGGTAGGGACACGTTCATAGGGTGGGTAAGGACACACTCGGCTCCCAAGCGACCCCTCCGATCCCTAGGACTGGCGGGCGTTTACGGGCCTTCGCTCGGTCGCTTAAAGTCGGGCCATGGGGCCGATCAGGCGGCGCAAACCGAGACGGGCTCGGTCGCTGTGAGGACGGCCTGCCATGGAGTGGTCGAGCCGTCCCGACGCGGGGTCAATCGGGCGCGCGCCCCCGGGGCCAGCGTGCCCAGCGTGTTGAACCCGGTGCCGAAGCGGCGCACGGCCACGGTGGCCGCCGCGTCTCCGTTGCTGAACGCGAGCCCGGAGGGGGGCACGGTGACGGCGAGCGAGGGTGTGGTTCCGCTCGGGGTAAACGCCGAGGGCCGAAAGCGCACGCAGGCGCCGGTGGCCGTCCGGGTACCCGAGCTCATGGACACCACGACCGGTGCGGCGGTGGCCGGGGGCGCGCCGCTCGCCGTCGGCGTCAGGGCCAGACCCTGGATCTTCATGAGCTGCTGATCGGCGGCCTGGCGGGCGGTGGGGCCGAGCGCGCTGATCGGCCCGGGGACGGCGGCCTGGTAACCGAGGTCGTGTTCGGCTGAGAACCACGGCCCGGCGCTGAGGATGCCGAACAGGAACCCGCCGGAGACGAAGTCGGGCCGGACGAGGTGGCGGTCGAGGTTGAGCGTGGCGAGCTCGCCCTCGGTCAGCTGTGCGGTGCTGCGCAGGAAGGCCGACCCGTCGCGCATCGTGCCCAGGTTGGAGATGATTGCCGCCACGGCTAGCACGCCCAGCACCAGACCGGTCCACAGGCCGGGGGTATGGCCGCGCATCAGCTCCACGGCGAGCAGAACGACGAATACCGCCCCGACGTAGAGGTAGCGGCTCTCATCGCCGGTGGAGGTGACCACGATGCTGCCCAACTGGGCATAGGCGCGGCCGATTCCGGTCAGCACCCAGAAGCCGAGCACGATGGCGGCGAGCGAGACCACGCGGTGGGGGATACGGCCCAGACGCATCAGCCCGAGGGCAGCGGCGAGCAGTCCCAGGATCAGCAGCGGCGCACCCCAGTTGGTATAGGTCCCGCTGTCGCTGTAAACGTTGACTCCGGCCAGCCCCACGAGTGAGCTCATCACCCCGGCCGCAGCGTGGAAGACGAACTGGGGCAGGCGGGTGATCGAGTGCGCATCGATGGCCGTCGACTGGTAGCCGAGTGACCAGATCGCGTAGATCACGATGGGCACGCCCGGGATCCAGAGGTCGCGCCGGCGGCGGCGCAGGAGCACCTCGACCAGGCCGCCGGCCAGCATGGCCAGGCCGGGTCCGGCGCTGGCCACGGAGATCACGAGCAGGACACAGGCGGTGAGATCGCCGGCGCGATCCCGCCGGTCCAGCGCCAGCAGCGCCCCCACCCCGGTGGCCGCCGTGATCAGCCAGGCCATCTGGAAGGGCCAGAGGATGTCCTGCCAGCCCGGTCCGAAGAACAGGATCAGGGCCGCCGCGAGCAGCGCCACGTAGCCGCCCACGCGCCCGCGCGCGTAAATGAAGACCAGCAGCACGACGAGCAGCTGAAGGGCGATCAGCACGCCTCGGTAGGGCCAGTAGTGGCGCAGCCCGGCGGTGGCGAAGAGTGCCTTGTAGATCAGCACCGGGACGAGCGAGAAATGCGAGTTGTGGGCGTCGAGCAGTGTTCCCAGTCCGCCCTGGCGACGGGTGAGGATCCACGTCCACTCGTCTGCCCAGAAGGTGGTGGCCCGCGTCTGGAAGGCGAGCACAACCCCGCCGGCGATGAGCAGCACGACGATGCCCGCGGCCCAGAGGCGGTTCGCGGCCGGCGTCGTCCGGAGCCGGGCGGCCGGCCGGGGGGCGGCGTGGACGTCTTCTGAGGTGAGGCTCAA
>JBDTEE010000145.1:0-11394 GCA_039922645.1 Solirubrobacteraceae bacterium
CGATCTCTCCCGCCCGCTGCCGGCCGTAAACGGGGACGGGTCCGAGCTGCAGATCCTCACCGAGCGCAGTGGTGAGGAGGCCCTGGCCCTGATCCGCCACGACACCGCCCACGTGCTGGCGGCGGCGGTGCTCGACCTCTATCCCGGGGTCAAGATCTCGATCGGGCCGGCTATCCAGGACGGCTTTTACTACGACTTCGAGTTCCCGCCTGGCGTGAGCATCAGCGATGGCGACTTCGAGCGGATCGAGGAGCGGATGCGCGCCCACATCGCCGCCGGCGAGGCGTTCGTACGCGAGGACGTGACCGTCGAGGAGGCGCTGGAGCGTTTCCGGGCCGAGGATCAGCCCTACAAGGTCGAGCTGATCGAGGACCTGGTTCGCGACGCGGATCCCGCCCATCCCCTGAAAACGGTCTCGCTCTACACCAACGGGCCGTTCACCGATCTGTGTCGAGGCCCGCACTCGCCGAGCACCAAGCGCATCAAGGCCTTCAAGCTCCAGTCCGTGGCCGGTGCGTACTGGCGCGGGGACTCGGACCGTCAGATGCTCACGCGCGTGTACGGGACGGCGTTCTTCTCCAAGCAGGAGCTGGAGGACTTCCTGGAGCGGCTCGAGCGCGCCCGGGCCAATGACCATCGCCGGCTCGGGCCACTGCTCGGCCTCTTCGGCTTCTCGGATTACGCCTCCGGAATGGCGTTCTGGTACCCGGCCGGCACCCAGGTGTTCAACTCCCTCGTCGCCCTAAGCCGGGAGACGGGGGCGCCCCGTGGCTACACGGAGGTCAAGACCCCGCAGCTCTACGACAGCTCGCTGTTCAAGACCTCGGGCCACTGGGAGAAGTACCAGGAGCACATGTTCATGACCGCGAACTCGGACACGCCGATGGGGCTCAAGCCGATGAACTGTCCCGGTCATGCCGAGCTGTACGCCATGCAGCCCCACTCCTACCGGGATCTGCCGGTGCGCTACTCCGAGCCGGGGCTGCTGCACCGCAACGAGCCCAGCGGGACCCTTCACGGTCTGCTGCGGACTCGTAACTTCGCCCAGGACGACGCCCACATCTTCTGCACCGAGGACCAGATCCAAGACGAGGTGGCCGCCTGCCTGGAGTTCGCCTTCGCCACCTATGACATCTTCGGCTTCGACGTTCGCCTCGAGCTCTCGACGCGTCCCGAGCAGCGGCTGGGCTCTGATGAGCTCTGGGACCGCAGCGAGAGCGCACTGATGCGCGCCCTGGAGGGTCACGGCCTCAGCTACGACCTCAATCCCGGCGACGGCGCTTTCTACGGGGCCAAGATCGACATGCACATGACCGACAGCCTCGGCCGTTCCTGGCAGTTGGGCACGGTACAGCTCGATTACCTGATGCCCGAGCGCTTCGGCCTCGTCTACACGGGCGCCGACAACGCCGAGCACCGGCCGGTCATGATCCACCGCGCCCTGATGGGCTCCTACGAGCGCTTCATCGGCATCCTGCTCGAGCACACGGGCGGTGAGCTGCCGGTCTGGCTGACGCCCGTGCAGGCCGTGGTCCTGCCGATCTCCGACCGCCACCTCGAATACGCCGCGCAGGTCCGCGATCAGCTCGTAGAGCGGGGTGTGCGGGTGGAGCGAGACGAGCGCACCGAGTCGGTCTCCCGCAAGATTCGCGACGCCGAGCTGCGCAAGGTCCCGTTCATGTTGATCGTCGGCGATCGCGAGCAGGAGGGCGGCCTGGTCAGTGTGCGCGAGCATCGCTCGGGCGATTCGGGCTCAGCCACGGTGAGCGAGTTCGCCGATCAGGTCGATCAGCTGGTGAAAAGTCGCGCTCGGCGCTGAATCCGCCGCTATACTCGCTCTCGTTGATCCAAACGTCTCAAACACGGCCCGGCACCGTTTGACCCCACGCCGCGCCCTTAACTAGTGCCGGTCCCTCGCAGGTTCGACCGGCGACCGCCCGAGCGGGACCTCACTCGGATCAACGACCGGATCCGAGTACCTGAGGTCAGGCTCGTTGGTGAGGACGGCAAGCAAATCGGCGTCATCAAGACGGCCGACGCACTCGTCTACGCGCAGGAGCGCGATCTCGACCTGGTTGAGGTGGCTCCGGACGCGCGCCCCCCGGTGTGCCGGGTGCTCGACTACTCGAAGTACAAGTACGAGCAGGCCCAGAAGCAGAAGGCCGCCCGCAAGCACCAGCAGCAGATCACGATTCGAGAAATAAAGTTCCGGCCGAAGATCGCCCAGAACGACTATGACACCAAGAAGGGCCACGTACGGCGCTTCCTGCTTGGCCGCGACCGAGTCAAGGTGACGATCATGTTCCGCGGCCGTGAGGTGACTCATCCCGAGCGCGGCACGGCGCTGCTGGACAAGCTGGCCGGCGAGCTGGCCGAGGTCGCCATCATCGAGCAGACCCCCCTTCAGGACGGCCGCAACATGACGATGATGCTGGCGCCGTCAAAGGCCGTACTGGCCGGCGAGGTCGAGGGTGCCAAGCCCGATCCGGCCGCCGCCGTCGATGGCGCCAAGTCCGATCCGCCCGCCGCCGAGAAGGTCGAGAGCCGCGGCAACGGGCGTCAGAACGGCTCCGCCCAGGCCCCGGAAGCACCCGCAGACGCCGATGCCGCCGAGGCCGACGCGCCAGCGCAAGCCCCGGAGGCCGAGGCCTCCGCGGCGCCCAGCGACGCCACCGCCTAGGCCTCTCGGGCCAGATCGCCTCCGGCGCGGTCTGCTTTACTGCGCAGCGCGATGCCGAAGATGAAGACGCACTCCGGCGCTAAGAAGCGCTTCAAGATCACCGCCACCGGTAAGGTCCGCGGTCGGCACTCCTTCACGAGCCACATCCTCGAGAAGAAGTCGCCCAAACGGAAGCGCAAGCTGGGCCAGCCGGCCGTCATCCACAAGCATGATGAGAAGCGGGTCAAGGTCCTGCTCGGAGCCAAGCGCTCATGACCCGCGTCAAACGCTCACTCCACGCGCGCAAGAAGCGCCGGGCGACACTCAAGCTGGCCAAGGGCTACCGGGGCGACGCGAGTCGTCATTACCGGACCGCCAAGGAGGCGGTGCTCAAAGCCGACCAGTACCGCTACCGGGATCGTCGTAACCGCAAGCGCGACTTCCGGCGGCTGTGGATCACCCGCATCAACGCCGCGGCACGCCAAAACGGCCTCTCCTATTCGCAGTTCATGCACGGTCTGCAGACCGCCGGAGTCGAGCTGGATCGCAAGATCCTGGCCGACATGGCCGTGCACGATGCCGACACCTTCCGACGCTTTGCCGAGCGCGCCCGCGAGGCGCTGGCCGCCGGCTGAGCACACAGCCGAGACACCAGCACCGCCGAACGGGCGCCGCTCCATTGGAGTAGGCGCCTTTTTTATGACCATCACCAGTGCCCACAACGAGAAGCTGAAGGAGATCCGCAAGCTGACGCGCCAGCGCCGGGCGCGCGAGCGCACGCGCAGGTTCGTGGCCGAGGGCGAGGATCTGCTCGCCGCCGCCGACGCCGCCGGGTGGGATCCGGTGGAGCGCTTCTGCGCCGAGGCCAGCGGACTGCCGGGGATTGAGGTCCAGCCCGCACTGCTCGCCGCGGCCTCGGGGCTCGGCTCGGGCACTCGAGCGCTGGCCATCTATGAGGAGCGCTGGAGCTCGGGCCCGACCGGGCCGCTCTGTGTATATCTACACGGGCTGGCGGATCCGGGCAACGTCGGTGCTGTCCTGCGCTCGGCCCAGGCCTTCGCCGCTGACTCGGTGGTTCTCGGTCCCGGGACTGCGGATCCGTACGGGCCCAAGGCGGTCCGGGCCAGCATGGGAGCCGTATTCGGGGTCGCCCTGGCTCGCGCTGAGGACCCCTCGGGCCTGCCCACACCCACCGTGGCCCTCGTGGCCGACCGCGGCCCGGCCCTGCGCGAGCTCGGGCTGGAGGCGGCCACGCTGCTCATCGGGGCTGAGCGCGATGGCCTGCCGGAGCCGGTCGTGGCCGGGGCCACTCATACGGCCCGGATCCCCATCGTGAGCCACTCGCTGAACGCGGCCATGGCGGCCGCGATCGCTCTCTACGAGATAACTAGGATGGCCGGCTGATGAGCGATGTAGTCGAGCGAATCGCGCAGATCGAGGCCGACGGACTGGCCGCGGTGGCCGGCGCGGGCGGCACCGAGGCGCTTGAAGACGTGCGGATCCGTTTCCTGGGCCGCAAGGCCGAGCTGCCCAACCTCCTCCGCGGCGTGGCTCAGCTCGCTCCCGAGGAACGTGCCGCAACGGGCAAGGCGGCCAACCAGACGCGTCAAAAGCTCGAGGCGGCGCTCGAGTCCAGGGGCGCGGAGCTCGCCCTGGCCGAGCTCGACGCTCGTCTCGAGCAGGACCGCATCGACGTGACCCTCCCAGCCGATCCGCTCCCAGCAGTGGGTCGCCTGCATCTGATCACCTCCACTTGGCGGGAGATCGAGGATGTCTTCGTGGGCCTGGGCTTCAACGTCGCCGAGGGCCCCGAGGTCGAAACCGTCTACTACAACTTCGACGGGCTCAACTTTGATGCCACCCACCCTTCCCGGCTGCTCACCGACACCTTCTACATCGCCGACGAGCGGGATCGCGTGGACATCTTCGACCCCGCCGCGCCGCTGCTACGGGTTCACACCTCGCCAGTGCAGCTGCGGGCCATGGAGCGCCAGTCTCCGCCGCTCTACATCATCGTTCCCGGTCGCGTCTACCGGCTCGACTCAGATGCCACTCACACGCCGCAGTTCCATCAGGTCGAGGGTCTGGCTGTGGACGAGGGCGTCACCCTGGCCGATCTCCAGGGAACACTGCTGACCTTCGCCCGGGCCATCTTCGGCGATGAGCGGGAGGTCCGGATGCGCCCGCATTTCTTTCCCTTCACCGAGCCCAGCGTCGAGGTCGACGTGTCCTGCTTCAACTGCACCGACGGTGTGACCGCCGACGGGCGGCGCTGCCCGCTGTGCAAGGGCACGGCCTGGATCGAGATCCTCGGCGCGGGCATGGTCGATCCCAACGTGTTCGCCCAGGTGGCCAAGCACGGCTATGACCCTGACCGGACGCAGGGCTTCGCCTTTGGCATGGGCATCGAGCGGATCGCCATGCTCAAGCACGGCGTGCCCGACCTGCGCCTGCTCTACGAGAACGACATCAGAGTGCTGGAGCAGTTTTAGACATGAGAGTTCCGGTGCAATGGCTGCACGAGTACTGCCACCCTGATCTCGACGCGATTGCGCTGGCCGACCGCCTGGCCATGACCGGAACCGAGGTGGAGCGGGTCGAGCACTACGGTGTTCAGGCTCTCGACCAGTTCGTGGTCGGCCGGGTGCTGGCCGCCGAGCCGCATCCCGATGCCGACCGGCTCCGTGTCTGCAGTGTGGACCTGGGGGAGGGCGAGCCGAGTCAGATCGTCTGCGGGGCGCCGAACGTCGCCCCCGGCCAGGCCGTGGCCGTGGCTAAGCCGGGAGCGGTGATGCCCGACGGCACGCGGCTCAAGGTGGCCAAGCTCCGCGGCCAGGCCTCCCACGGGATGATCCTGGCCGAGGACGAGGTGGGGATCGGCACCGAGCATGACGGGATCATGGTTCTCGAGGCCGATGGCCTGCGCCCGGGCGAGCCGCTGCGCGATGTGTTGCCCATCGCCACCGACGTGCTCGAGCTCGAGATCACCCAGAACCGGCCCGACTGCCTGGGCGTCTACGGCGTGGCCCGCGAGGTGCATGCCGCGACGGGAGCCGCCTTGGCCCCGGCGCCGTGGACTGAGGATCAGGAAACGCCAGGCGAGCTCGACGCGGTGCGGATCACCGTCGAGGATTCCCAGCTCTGTCCCCGGTTTACCGCGCGGGCGTTTGAGAACATCCGTATCGGCCCCTCGCCTCGCTGGCTGAAGGCGCGGCTGATGGCCGCTGGGCAGCGCCCCATCTCCAACGTCGTCGACATCACCAACTACGTGATGCTCCTCACCGGTCAGCCCCTGCATGCCTTCGATCTCGACCAGGTCGCGGGGGCCGAGCTGACCGTCCGCCGAGCCTCGGCCGGAGAGCAGATGCAGACCCTGGACGGCCAGACGCGGATGCTGACCGAGGACATGGTGCTGATCGCCGACGGCGCGGGACCGACCTCGATCGCCGGAGTGATGGGTGGCGCCCGGTCCGAGGTGGGCCCGGGCACGACGCGGGTGCTGATGGAGGCGGCGACCTGGAACGGGCCGAATATCCACCGCACCTCCCTGAAGCTGGGTCTGCGCACCGAGGCTTCGGGCCGCTTCGAGAAGCAGCTCGAGCCCGAGCAGGCGATGGAGGCTCAGGCCGTGGCCACCCGCCTGATGACCCAGCTCTGCGACGCCCAGCTGCTCCCCGGCACGATTGACATCGGTGGTCCCGGGCCGCCTCCGGCGAGGATCCGCCTGCGCGATGCGCGGGTCAACGGTCTCCTGGGGGTCGAGGTCCCGCGGGAACTCTCGGCCCAGATTTTGCGTGCGCTCGAGTTCACCACCGCCGACGCGCCGGATGGCCTGGACGTGACTGTCCCCGCCTTTCGCCGTGGGGACGTCACTCGGGAAGCGGACGTGATTGAGGAGGTCGCGCGGTTGGGTGTGCTCCAGGACCTGCCGGCCAGGCTGCCCCCTCGGCACGGCGCATCCGGACGCCTGACCCACGAGCAGCGGCTGCGCCGCCGGGCCTCGGACGCGCTCACCGCGCAGGGGCTGCATGAGACCGTGGGCTGGAGTTTCGCCTCCGCCGAGCAATCCGAGCGGCTGCGGATCGGCGATCAGCCTGCGGTGGCCCTGGCCAACCCCATGTCCCGGGAGCAATCGAGACTGCGCACCACGCTGATTGGCGGCCTGCTCGACTCCGCCCGGCGCAACCGTGCCCGTGGGGCGAGCGCGCTGCGGCTGTTCGAAGCCGGGGCCGTGTACCTGCCCGGCGATGATCCACTCCCGCGTGAGCCCTACCGGATCGCCGCGCTGATCACCGGGTCGGTGCGGGCGCCGACCTGGCGTGAGCAGACCCCGCCGGCGGCGGACTTCTTCGCCGCCAAGGGTGTTCTGGCGGGACTCCTCGACAGCCTCCGCGTGCCCTGGACCATCGAGGCTGGCAGCCCCGAACCGTTCCTTCACCCCGGGCGGGCGGCCCGAGTGCTGGTCGCCAACGAGACGACTGGATGGATCGGGGAAATTCACCCCCAGGTGGGCCGCGCCTGGGATTTTACCGATCCCCTGGCGGGCTTCGAGGTGGATTTCGCCACTATCGCCGCGCGGGTGGCCGACGCCAGTTTCCACGACGTAACCAGCTTCCCCGAGGTCCGGGAGGACCTGGCCGTGATCGTCCCCGACGCAGTCAGCTCAGCCACCGTCGTGGCCGTCGCGCTGAAGGCCGGCAAGCCACTGCTGGCCGGCGCAGAGGTGTTCGATGTCTACCGCGATCCGGACCGAATTGGCGAGGGGAAGGTCTCGCTCGCCCTGCGCCTGATCTTCCGGGCTTCCGACCGGACCCTTACCGACGAGGAGGTGGCGGCTCGGCGTCGCAAGATCGTCGCCGCTTTGTCCGAGCAGCTCCAGGGGCACGTTCGTGAGTCCTGAGGGCCTGCCCAGAGTGGCCGTGTTCGGAGCGGCCGGCTTTGCCGGTGCGCTCAGCGCACGCCTGCTGCATCGCCATCCCGCCTTCGCGCTCACCGCCATCACCTCGCGCTCAGACGTGGGCCGCGGACTTGATGAGCTCTATCCGCAACATCGCGTACCGCTGGTCCTGGAGGAGCTCGACTACGACCGCCACGCTGATGTCGAGGCGGCAATCGTGGCCTACCCGCACGGCGCGGCGGCCGAGGTGGTGGGAGAGCTGGTCGCCCGGGGCGTACGGGTCGTCGATCTGAGCGCCGACTTCCGGCTGCGCGACCCCGCCGTCTACGGGGAGTGGTACCGGGAGCATCCCCACCCTGAGCTGATCGCCGATGCCGTCTACGGACTGCCCGAGCGCTATCGCGATCAGATCCCCGACGCCCGGATCGTCGCTAACCCCGGGTGCTATCCGACCGCGACACTGCTCGCCCTCGCGCCGTTGGCCGCCGCGGGACTGATCGGGGACGTGATCGTCGACGCCAAGTCCGGCGTCTCGGGAGCCGGGCGCGCCGCCACCGAGACGACGCACTTCGTGACCGTGGATGAGAATGTCAGCGCCTACGGCGTGCCGCGCCATCGCCACACGCCGGAGATCGAGCAGGAGCTGGCCGTGCTGGGCGCGGATCGGCGCATCACCTTCACCCCCCACCTGGTTCCCCTGGACCAGGGCGAGCTCGTCAGCTGCTACGTGACCCTCACCGACATCAACTCCTCGGCGCTCATCGATCTCTACCGGGAGATGTATGACCGGGAGCCATTCATAGAGCTGACCTCACGCCCACCGGGCGTGCGCGACGTACGCGAGACCAATATCTGCCGGATCTCCGTGCACACCGACGAGCGCACTGGACGAGTGATCGCCTTCGCCGCGATCGACAACCTGTGGAAGGGGGCCGCCTCGCAGGCGGTTCAGAACCTGAACCTCATGTTCGGCCGCCCTGAGGGCGAGGGGATCTCGTGACCGACGCATTCTTCTGGAGCCGGTGGGTGTCGCCTCTGGATCACGTGACCGAGCTGGGGGGAACCGGGCTCGCCCCCGGCTTCCGCGCCGCCGGGGTGGCGGCCGGGATCAAGGCCCCCGGCATTCCCGACGTGGGTCTGCTCGTCTCCGCCGCCCCGCAGACCACGTCCGCGGCCCGGTTCACCGCCTCCGGCGTACTCGCTGCGCCGGTCCTCATCTGCACCGAGCGCTGTGAGCTCGGAGCCCTCCGGGCGGTGGTGGTCAATTCCGGCAACGCCAACGCCGCCACGGGCCGCCCGGGGTTCGATAACGCCGCCAAGATGCAGGGGGCGGGCGCCATGGTGGCCGGTGTCCCGGAGGGCCAAGTCGCCGTGGCCTCGACCGGTGTGATCGGCGTGCCCCTGCCGATGGCCCGGGTCAATGCCGGGATCCTGGCCGCCGCTCACGAACTCCACGCCGACGGCGACGACGCCTTCTCCGCTGCCATTCAGACCACCGACGCGTTCGAAAAGCGGGCCCGGCTGCAGGTGCAGCTGTCCTCCGGGCCGGTCATGCTCACCGCCCAGGCCAAGGGCGCCGGGATGATCTCGCCCCGCTTCGCCACCCTGCTCTGCTTCGTGCAGTCCGATGCCGTGGTCTCGGCGCAGACCTGCGAGCTGCTCCTCGGCGTCTGCCTGCGGCGATCGTTCGAGCGGGTCAGTGTCGACGGACAGCTGTCCACCAACGACACGGTGATCCTCCAGTGCAGCGGAACCTCCGGCGTGCGCGTCGAGCCCGAGAGCGAAGACGAGCTGCGCTTCGGCGAGGCCCTGGACGCCCTGCTGCGCCAGCTCGCGCTGATGGTCATCCGCGATGGCGAGGGTGCGCGGCGCATCGGCCGGGTGACCGTTCGGGGCGGAACTGAGGATGCCGTCGCCGCGGTCTCGCGCTCGGTGGCCAATTCGGCCCTGGTCAAGACCGCGCTCTACGGCGGGGATCCCAATTGGGGGCGGATCATTCAGGCCGTCGGCGCGGCGCTGCCCGGGACTGCGCCGCTGCCGGTGGACATCACCATCGAGGGCGTTCGCGTCTGCACGGCCGGCAGCTATGTGCCCCACGACGAGCAGGCCCTCAAGCAGACCGTGACCCGGGAGGAGGTCGAGTACGAGATCGGCCTGCCGGGCGACGGGGCGGAGACCGAGCTCTACTTCTCTGATCTCGGGCACGAATACGTGACCATCAACGCCGACTACACGACCTAGGCCCACTCATGACCCGACCCATGCGCGACATCGCCACGCTGCTCGAAGCGTTGCCCTATATCCGCGAGTTCCATGGCCAGACGGTGGTCATCAAGTACGGCGGAGCGGCGATGGTCGATGCCGCTCTGCGCGAAGAGTTCGCCCGCGACGTGGTGTTGCTCAAGTACGTGGGCATGAACCCGGTCGTGGTCCACGGCGGTGGCCCGGAGATAACCAGCTACATGGAGCGCCTGAACCTGCCCGTGGAGTTCGTGGATGGACTGCGGGTCTCCGATGCCGCCACCGTCGAGGTGGCCAAGATGGTGCTGGTGGGCAAGGTGAACAAGGACATCGTCCTTCGCCTCGGCCGGCATGGCCAGCCCGCCGTAGGTCTCTGCGGGGACGACGGCCTGCTGTTCCGCGCCTCGCGCCAGGCCGCACCGAGCGGCCAGGACATCGGCTTCGTGGGCAAGATCGAGCGGGTCGACGTCGACGTACTCCAGCACGTGGCGCAGGACTACATCCCTGTCGTGGCCAGTGTCGGGGCTGACCGGGAGGGCAACTCCTACAACATCAACGCCGATGAAGCGGCGGGAGCGGTGGCCCGGGCGTTGGGCGCGTACAAGATCATGTTCCTGACCGACGTGGCCGGCTGGCTGCGCGACCCCGCCGACGCCGAGAGCGTCATATCCGAGGCCGGGGCGGCGGAGGTCGTGGCCGCACTGCCGTCGGTGGCCGGCGGGATGCGTCCGAAGCTCCAGGGCTGCCTGGACGCGATCCAGGGCGGGGTGAGCTACGCCCACATCGTCGACGGGCGCGTCCCCCACAGCCTGCTGCTCGAGCTGTTCACCGATGCCGGCCAGGGAACTAAGATCGGGGCGGATCTGTGAGCGCCTCGCTGGCCGAGCTTCAGGCCCTGGAGCGCGATCACGTCATCGGCACCTACGTGCGCAATCCCGTGCAGTTCGTACGCGGGGAGGGCGTGCGCCTGTGGGACTCCGACGGTCATGAATACCTGGACTTCCTGGCCGGAATCTCAGTGCTCAACGTGGGCCACTGCCATCCGCGGGTGGTGGCGGCGGTGCGCGACCAGGCCGGCCGGCTGACCCATGCCACCAACCTGTACTACACCGAGCCGGCGCTCCGCCTATCCGCGGCGCTGGCCGAGAGCTCGTTGGGGGGCAAGGTCTTTCTGTGCAACTCGGGGGCCGAGGCCAACGAGGCGGCGATCAAGCTCGCTCGCCGCGCGCGGCCACGAGGCAACATCATCGTCCTCGAGGAGGCGTTCCACGGCCGCACCTACGGGGCCCTGTCCGCCACCCCCCAGGAGTCAAAGCAGGCGCCGTTCGCGCCTCTGGTTCCCGGCTTCATCGTCCTACCCAAGGACCCGGACGCACTGTCCGCTGCCGTGGACGGTGACACCGCGGCCGTCCTGCTCGAGCCGATCCAGGGAGAGACGGGGATCAACGTCCTGCCCGAAGAGCTTCTCCGAACCGCCCGCGATGCCTGCGACCGGACCGGGGCTGCACTGATCTTCGATGAGATTCAGACCGGTATGGGGCGGACCGGCACACTATGGGCCTATGAGCAGACCGCAGTTGTGCCTGACGCCATGACC
>JBDTEE010000146.1:0-19770 GCA_039922645.1 Solirubrobacteraceae bacterium
CCGGGCGTCGTGCAGCTGCTGAGTTCGCTCAAAGTAGGCTTCGGCCAGCAGGGCCGACTGCTCGGGCTCATCGGCCCCGGACCCGTCGGTACTGCTGTTGCCGCCTTCTGACTGCCGGCGGGGCATGGCCCAGATTCTACGGCGCCCCCATTACCGCTGAGGCCCGAGCGAACTCTCAGTCGCTAGCCTCCGCCCGATCGACTCTCACCTGAGATCACTCGCCCAACTGGCGGTCAGCGTTGGCGCCAATGTCGCCCCCGGACAGACGGTGGTGGTGAACGCCAAGCTCGGCCAGGAACCGCTGGCCCGAGCCATTGCTGGCGCCGCCTATGACGCCGGTGCTCATCAGGTGGAGGTCAACTACGGCGATCCGTATGTGCAGCTCGCGCGGTTGGAGCGGGCTCCTGACAGCGCCCTCGGTGACGTGATCCCCTGGGTGCGCGAGCGTCCGCTGAAGCTGGCCGAGCTGAAGGGTTCGCTGATCAGTCTGAGCGGTCCGGTGGCCCCCGGGCTCCTGGATGCGGTTGACCCGGCCCGAATCGGCCGTGACACGCCGGTCCTGCGCGAGGCGATGGAGGTGCTGGCCAAGCGAGCGCTGAACTGGACCATCGTTCCCGGGCCCAACGCAGCCTGGGCCCAGCTGGTTCATCCTGAGCTGAGTGCGGAGGCGGCCTCCGACAAGCTCTGGGCCGAGATCGCCCATATCTGCCGCTTGGACGAGGAGGATCCGACGGCGGTTTGGCAGGCGCGATCAGACGCCCTGGCTAAGGCTGCCGCCCGCCTGGGAGCGGCTGAGCTGGACTCGCTGCACTTCTCCGGCCCGGGCACCGAGCTCACCGTCGGCCTGCTTCCCGGAGTCAACTGGGCGGGGGGGAAGTTCGAAACCGCGTGGGGACGCGTGCATTTGCCCAACCTGCCCACCGAGGAAGTGTTCACCAGTCCGGATCCTGAGCGTACCGAGGGCTTTGTGACTTCTACCAAGCCGCTGCTCGTCGCCGGCCGGGCCGTGGAGGGGCTGCGGATTCGCTTCCAGGAGGGGCGCGCAGTCGAGATCGAAGCCGACAGCGGAGCGCCCCTGCTGCGTGAGCTGGTGCAGCGAGACGAGGACGCGGCGCGCCTCGGCGAGGTCGCCCTGGTGGATGGGAGCGGACGCATCGGTCCCACCGGCAGCGTCTTCCACGACACGCTCCTGGACGAGAATGCGGCCAGTCACATCGCTCTCGGCGCAGGCTTCAAGCATCTCGCCGTCGACGAGGCATCAGCGGCTGCAATCAATGAGAGCGCGGTCCACACCGATTTCATGATCGGGGGCCCAGACGTCCAGGTCGCCGGCCGGACCATCTCTGGCCGTGAGGTGCCAGTCTTGATCGACGGGCGCTGGGAGCTCAAGTGGTAAAGCCCTGCCCGACGGACCTTGACGGCCCGCTGCTCCTCGCCCCCGATGTGCACGGAGACGCGCGCGGGTTCTTCCTCGAGAGCTACCGCGAGAGCGCTCTGCGGGAGCTCGGCGTCAGCGAATCGTTCGTTCAGGACAACCACTCTCGCTCACGGCAGGGCATCGTGCGCGGGATGCATTTTCAGCCCGGTCAGGCCAAGCTGGTGCGTTGCCTACGGGGCGCCATCCTCGACGTGATCGTCGACATCCGAGGTGGATCACCGCAGTTTGGTCAGGCTCGTGGCTTTCGTCTCGACGATGTCGATCATCATCAGCTCTACGTCCCAGACGGGTTTGCGCACGGTTTTTGTGTGCTGAGCGAGCTGGCCGACGTCGCCTACAAGGTTTCGACCTATTACGATCCCGGAGCAGAGGACGGCTTTGCCTTCGACGACCCCGAGGTGGGGATCGAGTGGCCGTCGGAGCTGGAGCTGATCGCCTCCGAGCGCGATCGTTCAGCACCCAGTCTCGCCGAGCTCGCTCCTTCGCTGCCGTTCCGATATCAAGTCCATGCGTAACCGTCTCGCCGTCAACCCTCAGCAATTTCGGATCCTCGCCGACCTCACGCTGGTTGCGCTGACCCTGATCGTTGTGACCGGAGCGGCGGTGCGCCTGACGGGCTCGGGCCTGGGCTGCCCGAACTGGCCCAAGTGTTACGGACACGCCCTCCCGCCGATCTCGACCCATGCCCTGATCGAGTTCGGCAACCGGGCCCTGTCGGGACTGGTCGGGGTGCTGACCGTGGTCACCGCGGTGCTGGCCGCCACGCGCCGGCCGTTCCGGCGCGACCTACTCGTGCTATCGCTAACGCTTCCCTTGGGCGTCGCAGCCCAGGCGGTCCTCGGCGGATTCACCGTCCGGGAGCATCTGGCGCCTGGCTTCGTCATGGCCCACTTCTGCCTCTCGATGGTGATCCTCATCGGGGCCGTGGCCCTGAGCTGGCGGGCCCGTCATGAGACCGGACGGCGTCCCCGCTCCAACAACCGGCTCACGGTCTGGTCGGTGCGCGTGCTGAGCCCTCTGGCCGCGCTGACGATCGTCGTCGGAACGGCTGCCACCGCAGCCGGGCCTCACGCCGGCGGCTCGCCCGGTCAGCGCATCCACCGCCTTACCTTCAAAGGCGCCGACACTCTTACTTGGGTCGTACAGCAGCACGCCACGGTCGCCGCCGTATTCGGCGTGGCCGTGGTGGCCGTCTGGCTTCTGATGCGTCGCCGCGGCGAGGACGAGAAGGCCATGGAACGGATCACCATCCTGGGTGTTCTCGTGGCCGCCCAAGGGCTGATCGGCAGCGTCCAGTACGAGCTTCATCTGCCCACCGACATGGTCTGGGTGCACGTTGCGCTGGCCACTCTCACCTGGCTGGTGGTGCTGTGGGCCGTGGCCGCCGCGGGACGACTGGTCCCCCGCCGAGCATCCGTGGCCGGCAGCGAGCCGCGACTCACCGCGCCCGACCTCGAAATTGTCAGCCGCGCCTAGCCGGTAATCCGGGCTGTAGGGGTCTGAGCGGGAGCGTCCGTACGGCGGTAGTCGCCGTGACTCAGGTGGTACTCCAGCCACACATACAGGACGATGAACGCATAGCGGCTGCCCATCTCCTGCAGGTTCAGCTTTGATGTCCCATAGCGCCGGTTGGTCCAGGTGACCGGCACAACGGCGAAGTTGTAGCCCCGCACGAACGCCTTCAAGGGCAGCTCGACCGTGAGGTTGAAGTGGTTGGAGAGCAGCGGTTGCAGCTGGTCGATGACCTCGCGGCGGTAAGCCTTGAAGGCGTTCGTGGTGTCGTTGTAGCCGTGCCGGAACAGGAGGCGAATGCCCGCGTTGACGATTCGGTTGATGATCAGCTTGGCCAGCGGATAGCCATGGGCATGTCCGCCGCCCGAGAAGCGGGTGCCGAAGGCGCAGTCGTAGCCTCGTTCCAGAGTCCGGCAGTACAGGATCAGGTCATCTGGGGAGTCAGAGAGATCGGCCATCATGATGGTCACCGCGTCGCCGGTGTAGGCCTGTAGCCCCGCTTGAACGGCGTGCCCGAATCCAGGGGGCAGCGGTGAGCGCAGGCAGCGTACGCGCGGGTTCTGCTCGGCAATGGCGGCGATAATCTCGCTCGTGCGATCCCCGCTGGAGTCGTCGACGACAACGATTTCGTAGTCGATGTCAGCCTCGGTGAGCCGTTCCACACAGCTCTCAACCGTGAGCCCGACCGACTCCTCCTCGTTATGAGCCGGGATGACGACCGAGAATTTCACCGCAACGCCAGCCAGCGCTCGGCGTTGCTGTCGTGGATCTCCTGGAGGATCCGAGGCACGTCATAGTGGATCTGCCAGTCCGGATAATCGCGGCGGAACGGCTCCAGGTCGGAGATCCACCAACGGTGGTCACCAATCCGGCTTTCCTCGGAAAGCTGCCAGTTCAGCGGCCGTGCCGAGAGCTCCTCGCACAGCGCGATGGCCTCGAGCATCGAGCAGTTGCTCGCCCGGCCCCCGCCGATGTTGTAGATCGCTCCGGCCTGAGGCGCCCGGTGGAAGGCATCGATGGCGGCCACGAAATCTGCCGAGTGAATATTGTCGCGGACCTGTCGACCACCGTAGCCGTAGACGGTGTAGCTCTCTCCGGTCATGGTGCAGCGCATCAGATAGGAGAGAAATCCGTGCAGCCGCGTTCCGGCGTGGCTGGGTCCAGTCAGGCACCCGCCGCGGAAGCACACGGTGGGCAGCCCGAAGTAGCGGCCGTACTCCTGCACGAGCAGGTCGGCGGCGGCCTTGGAGACGCCGAATAGCGAATGGGTGGAGGCGTCGATCGACATCGAGGTGTCGATCCCGTTGAAGAAGCGATGTTCCTCGGGTAACTCCAGGCGCTGATCTTGTGTGACCAGGGGCAGGCTGTTGGGGCGGTCGCCGTAGACCTTGTTGGTCGAGCAAAAGACGAATGTGGCTTCGGGAGCATGTCGACGGGTGGCATCGAGCACGTTCAGCGTCCCCAGGGCGTTGACGCCAAAGTCCACCTGGGGGTCGCTCGCCGCCCAGTCGTGGGAAGGCTGCGCCGCAGTGTGGATGACCAGCTCCAGATCATGTGCCTGCTCTGTGAAGATCCGCTCGAGCCCCTCGCGATCGCGGATGTCGAGCTCCAGAGAACGGAAGGCGGTACCGAGCTCTCCCTGCAGCCGCTCGGTGGTGGGGCGGGTAGAGGCGTCAGGACCGAAGAACCGAGCCCGCATGTCGTTCTCGATGCCGATCACGTCGTATCCGGCGCGGATGAAGTGAGTCGTCGCCTCAGATCCGATCAGCCCCCCCGAGCCGGTCACGATGGCAGTCGGCATAAGCGGGTGAGCTTAGCGTCGTGCGCGGGTCAGAGCGCTCGCGCCAGCTCGCCCTCGTGGGCTTCGATCCAGGCGTGTATGTCAGTCAGGATCTGCCGGGGATCACGCCGCGGGCGCCAGCTGGTCAGGCGGCTGAGGGCGGCGCAATCCGAGATGTAGATGGGCACGTCGCCGGGGCGGGTTTCTGCCTGGGCGCCAATCTGAAGGCGCCGACCGGTGATCTCCGCGCAGAGCTCGGTCGTCTCCAGGAGAGAGAGTGAGCAATCAATGCCGCCACCCACATTGACGGTATGGCCGTCCCAGTGCTCGGGATCACCGAGTTGCTCGTCCAGCAATTCGAGCAGATCGGCGACGTGGAGAAGGTCGCGAACCTGCTTGCCGTGACCCCCGAAGCCGATGTACTGCAAGGGGCGCCCGAAATGATGCGCCAGCATCCAATAGGTGAACACGCCCTGGTCCACCTTGCCCATCTGCCACGGTCCGGCCAGAACGCCACAGCGGTCAATCACGGCCCGCAGGCCAGCGCTGTCCCGGTACTCCTCGACCAGAAGCTCGGCGGCCAGCTTGGTCGAGCCGTACATGGTGCGAGCCCCGGGGAGGGGAAAGTCCTCGGCGATTCCCGCTCCGGACGCGCCGCGCAGCGGTTGCTCGGCGGCCAGCTCGAGCCGCGTGGCACCCTCGGACACCACCAGGCCGCGCAGCGGGTCGATCGGGTACACGCGGCTGGTGGAGAGGAAGACGAACTGGGCGCCGCGGCGCGAGGCCAGCTCCAGGCAGTTGTAGGCCCCGATGAGGTTGGAACGGACCAGGTAGTCGCGTCCGCCGTCCACGCCCGCCAGGGCGGAGGGTTCGGCCGAGCACTCCAGGAGTGCATCGAGCTCGCCGACGCCGAGCAGGTCATCGAGCTCGCGGACGTCGCCGTGAATGAATTGGACTCCGGCCTCGCGTAGCCGGGGAAGGTTGAGCTCCGAGCCGCGGCGGTGGAGGTTGTCGAGGGCCAGGAGCTCCCAATCGGGATGGCGGGCGGCGAGACCGAGACTGACATTGGACCCGACGAAGCCGGCTCCGCCGGTGATGAGTACGCGCATCGGCGGCGATTATGCCGCCGCTCGGACCCCCGCGGCAGGCCGCCGGGGGACCAGGCGGCGACGGTGGTGACAGACCGCCCAGGCACGAGGCTCGGTCGGGCGACGTGAAGGCTCGGTACGATCGGCGCCACATGTCGGTCGAACGTCCCACCCCGACGGCGCCGCCCCCGCAGACCACCGACGCGTCGCTGAGCATTCTCGTCGTTGACGACGAGTCCGACCTGCGCGAGATGCTGACCCGCTCCTTCTCGCGCGAAGGCCACCGCGTGCTGGCGGTGGCTGATGGCCGTGCCGCCATCGATCGGGCGAGCACGGATCACTTTGACATCGTCCTGCTCGACGTGGCCCTGGGAGCAGGCCCGGACGGCTATGAGGTGTGTCGGACCCTGCGCGGACGGCGCAACGTCGTGCCGATCATCATGCTGACGGCACTCGACTCCGAGGCCGACGCGGTACTCGGCTTGGAGGCCGGTGCCGATGACTATGTGACCAAGCCGTTTGGTCTCGCCGAGCTGCGGAGCCGCATCCGGGCGGTGCTCCGCCGGGCGGGGACGCGCTCGATGGGTGACGAGGTGCTCACCGTCGGCCCGATTGCTCTGGATCGCGCTCAGCGCGAGGTGAACATCGAGGGCAACCCGATCAAGCTCACCTTCTCGGAGTTCGAGCTGCTCGACGCTCTGATGGCTGACCCCGGCCGGTTGCTCAACCGCCAGGAGCTGCTGCGGGCCATCTGGGGCGACAGCGCCTATCGCGATCCGCGCGCCATCGATGTACACATCCGTCATCTGCGGGAGAAGCTCGAGCCCGAACCCGAAAAGCCGCGCTACATCCTCACCGTGCGTGGCGCTGGGTACCGTCTCCGGGGGCCGTAGGTGCTGAGGGACCGGGGTTCCGGGAGCGGCTCCCGGCTCCGCCGGGAGCGCTGGCTGCGTTCGGGCATCCCCGGCCGGGGCGCGCTGGGCCTTCGCGGCCGGATCGTCGGAGTCCTGCTGGTGACCACGGTGGCCACCCTGGCCGTGGCCGCGCTGGCACTGCTGGGGCCGCTGGAGAAGAGCCTGCGTAACGCCGCCCGGACGACACTCGTCCACGAGTTGAAGAAGAGCACCCGGCGGTTCTCCAGCCTTGACCTGGGGAACATTGCCGCCTCCCCGCAGCAGTTCAACCAGCTGACCATCGCGCGTGATCAGTTGAGCCAGCGTGTGGGGGCATCGTTGGTCGTGGTGCTGGGCAACCCCAGGCCCGATGCGCCGTCCGGTAGCCCGCTGCTTCCCCCCAACGCCGACCAGGCTGCGGATGACAGCTACAGCGACGTGGCCGCGGCGTTTCGCACCCACCACCCCCAATACACCTTCGGCACGATCGACGGTCGCGAGTACGCCCGTGCGGCCATTCCCTTCATCAGCGCCGACAAGTTCATCTACGTACTGGCGGTACGCAAGCCAGTCGACGAGATCGCCGGCGCGGTCAGCGCGGTACGCAACGCTTTCACCACTGCCGCGATCGCCGGTCTGGTCTTGACCCTCATCCTGGGGATCCCGCTCTCAGCACGGATCGTGCGGCGTCTGCGGCGCCTGCGCCAGGCGGCCCTTGAGCTGACAAACGAGGGGCCGGCGGTGGAGGTACCGGTCGACCGGGCCCGGGACGAGGTCGGGGACCTCGGACGCACGCTGGCCACCATGCAGGCCCGTCTTCAGGAGCAGGAGGAGGCGCGGCGGTCGTTCGTGGCCACGGCCTCACACGAGCTGCGCACCCCCCTGACTTCCCTGGACGGGATGCTCGAGCTGCTTGACGACGACCTCCGCTACGAGCACCCGGACCTCGAGGACGCTCGCGCCCTACTCGACCGAGCCCGAGCCCAGTCCCGCCGCCTGGGTCGGCTGGCCGCCGATCTGCTTGATCTGTCGCGACTGGACGCCAAGGTCGACCTGCGCTCGGAGCCGGTGGAGCTGGGGGAGCTCAGCCGCGCCGTCCTGGCCGAGTTTGAGCTCGGCACGACGGACCGACACATCACCACCCGGCTGGCCGACGGCGGCGGCTCGGTGTGGGCGCTCGGGGATCCGGGGAGCATCGCCCGCATCCTGCGCATCCTCGTCGATAACGCGCTGCGGGTCAGCCCACCAGACTCCGAGCTGCGGATCGAGCTGGCCCAGGACCGCGATGTGCGTATCAGCGTCTGCGATCAGGGCCCCGGGGTCCCCGCCGAGGAGCGCGATCAGATCTTCCGCCGCTTCCATCGTGGCCGCGACACACGCGGCCAGGCCGGGTTCGGGTTGGGACTGGCGATTGGCCGCGAGCTGGCCGGCCGAATGGGCGGCGAGCTGATCCTCGAGGAGACCGAGCCGGGCACCGGCGCGCGGTTCACCTTGCGCCTCCCCGCCGCCCCGGCGATAGCCAGAACGCTGTCTCCGGCGTCCAGCTGACAGCATCAGGCCATGGACCAGGGCCTGATGCGTGCAACCCTCGAGGTCGAGGACCATCACTGGTGGTATCGCGGTCGGCGCCGAATCATTCGCGCCGAGCTCGATCGCCTGCCCCTATCCCGCCCGGCCGAGATCCTCGACGCGGGCTGCGGATCGGGGCGAACGCTGCTCGAGCTGGTTGATTACGGCCAGGTGAGCGGCATCGAGCTCGACCCCGACGTGGCCGGGGTTGCCCAGGGTCGCGGGTTGGGCGAGGTGGTACAGGGGCGTCTCGAGGAGCTTCCGTGGGCGGAGAACAGCTTTGACCTCATCACCTGCCTGGACGTGATCGAGCACACGCCTGACGACCGTCGCACACTGAGCGAGCTGCGACGCGTCTGCCGTCCCGGCGGCTTCCTGCTGGTGACGGTCCCCGCCCATCAGTTCCTCTGGTCAGCCCATGACGAGTACAACCACCACTACCGCCGTTACTCACGGCGCTCTCTGCGTGAGGCGGCCACGGCGGCGGGATGGGGTCTGGCCCGGGTCAGCGCCTTCAACAGCCTGCTGCTGCCGCCTGCGGCCGTGGTCCGGCTGCTGCGCCGTCGCGCCGCTGCCGGAGCGAATGCGGAGGGCAACGGACGCTCGGGTCGGGCGGCCGGCGACGATCTCTTCACCGGCCCGAAGTGGCTGAATGAAACCCTCGAGGGGCCGCTGCGGCTAGAGGCACGCTGGCTTGCCCAGGGCTGGACGCTGCCCGTGGGGTTGTCCTTGTTGGTCGTGTTGCGAAAGCCCTGGACCGAGACATGACCGCGGCTCGCCCGCCCGGGCGGGCGTGGTGATGCTCGGGCTGGCCGCGATCATCAGTATCTCGAGCAAGCTCGGCTACCTGCTGCCGGCGATCATCGGCCTGGAGTCGATGGGAGTCCCCTCGCCGGGCGAGACCGCCCTCATCCTGGCTGCGGTGCTGGCCAGCCAGGGCAAGCTTCAGATCTGGCTGGTGATCCTGATCGGCGTCTCCTCGGCCATCATCGGCGACAACCTCGGGTACTTCCTGGGCCGTCGCTTCGGCCGTGACCTGCTGGAGGGCCGGGGACCGTTTCAGGAGCGCCGACAACGCACGATCGCCGCCGGCGACCGGTTCTTCGACAAGCACGGCCCCAAGGCGGTCTTCCTCGCTCGGTGGATTGCCCTCGTCCGCTTCGCCGCCGCCTGGCTGGCCGGCATCAACGAGATGCGCTTCGTGGAGTTCTTCGTCTGGAACGCCCTGGGCGGGATCACCTGGGGCGTGACCGTCGGACTGGTCGGCTACTACGCCGGGAACGCCGCGGCGACGGCGATCACCACCTTTGGTGTCTACGCCGCGGTGGGGCTGGCCGTCTTGGTGGTCGTCGGCCTGGTGACCGTCAAGCTGCGCGAACGCCGCCGGGCCGAGTAGTTCGGCCCGGGTGGTGTCGACGGGCTGGGCGGGGCGGCGGGTGCCTAGGCCTGCTGCGGGTCGAGCTCGAGCGCGCAGGAGTTGATGCAGTAGCGCTGCCCGGTGGGTTCGGGCCCGTCGGGGAACAGGTGGCCGAGATGGCCGCCGCAGCGCTTGCATCGCACCTCGGTGCGGATCATCCCGTGACTGCGGTCCTCGAGCAGTTCGACGTTGGCCGCCGCGGCTGGCTCGTAGAAGCTGGGCCAGCCGGTGCCGGACTCGAACTTGGTCTCCGAGCTGAACAGCTCGGCGCCACAGCCTGCACAGCGGTAGGTCCCGTCATCCTTGACGTCGACGTAGCGACCGGTGAAGGGACGCTCGGTGCCCTGGTCCCGCAGTATCTGGTACTGCTCGGGGGTGAGGCGCTCGCGCCACTCGGCATCGGTCAGGTTCACATTGCGATCGGTTTGCATGCCCCTCACGTTAGCGACGCACGGCGGCCACAACCAAGTGTCCATTTCGCTTGGTTCGTTCGTCGTATGGGTGTTGTGGCAATCACCTGGACCTGAGGAGGTCTCGATGCACCCGACATTGATCATGGCAGTGGTCGACGAGGTGGCGCGGGAGCGCAGGAGCGAATCGGAGAGGAGCCGGCCGCGGTTCCCGAGCCCCACCAACGCCGGGTCCCCCGCCACCCGTTTTCGGGGATTGACGGCCGTGCGGGAGCTCGGGCGTCGTTTCCACGTCGCGTCGAGAATGCGGGCGCGGGTTTCGTAGGGGAGCCGCCTGGCCGCGAGCAGAAGCTCTTGACCGGAATCCCTCCAGTCCGAGCAATTTCCCCCAAGTCCCCTAGCCGACAGCGCCCTCCCCGGCCGGTAGGTAGCTCAGCGGCGCTCGCTCATCGGGCTCGAGCAGCTCGAGCACCAGGGTGGACCAGGCGAAGTTGATCGCGCCCATACCCGCGCCGCTGAACGGGTTGTAGTACTCGCGCAGGCCGAACCGCTTGACCGTGGCGCCGAGCTGGTCGACCAGCATGGCGGCAGGCTCGCGGTAGCCCAGACGGTTCAGGCCGATCCAGACCAGCCAGGCCGCGTTGATCCAGGTCGGTCCGCGCCAGTAGAGGCGTTGCCCGATGCGTCCGGAGTCACGTAGGCTGAAGCTGGGCTCGGCCAAGGACACGGACGGCGGCCCGACCGGCGAGAGGAACTGGCCGGCATCGAGCAGGTGCTCCTCGACCAGCCGGCGGCCGATCGCCTCAGGCAGGTCGGGGAGGGCGAGCGGTGCCAGCGCGGCAACCGTCACCGGTATGCGCCGACGCGGCTCGGGCCGGGCGGCGGGCAGAAACAGACCGGCTCGCTCGTCCCAGGTGCGCTCAATCAGCGCCGGCGTGAGTGAGGGCTCTCCGAGGGCGAGACGGGACAGGTTGTAGAGCACGTTGGTCATCACCTCCAGGCAGACCGGCCCGCCGGCGGCGGCGATGCGCCGCAGGTCGTAGTCGAGGCGACGGTTGCGCCGGACCAGGAACACGAACCCGGGGCGCCCATGCCCGCGCCAGCCCCAGATGGGATCGAACTGGCTCGAGGCGTCGAGTCCCGACTCATCCGGCTGCACGATCCACAGCAGGCCGTCGCCGTCGAGGTCGCGGTGCCGGGCCAGCCAATCGTGATGGCGCTGGATCGCCGCCACTTCTCTGGGATCGCCGACGGCGATCTGCCACGCCCAAGCCAGCGCAGGCGGCTGGATGCTGGCCGTCATCGTCGCGTCGGCACTGATGACGTTGTAGGTAAACCGGCGGCTACCCCTGAGCGGCTCGTTCCAGAAGATCGTGTGCCCGATAAACCCATCCTCGTGCTGCGCGGCCAACAGCGATTCCAGTTCACGCCGCGACCGTCCCGGGTCAAAACGACGCCAGCTGACGGCGCTGAAGCAGGAGTCCCAGTACCACTGCCACGGGTAATGCCAGGCACTGGGGCAGGTGTAGGCGAACGGCACCCCATCGAGGCTCCGGCGTCCCTCGCGCCAGTTGGCGCCCAGCACCTTTCCGCAGCGCTCGCGAATCAGATCCAGCTGTGACTCTGCCAACATCGGGCGGCCATCCTGCCATCTGAGGGGATGTGACGTCACGGCGGGAGGCAATGGTTTGAGTCGGAGCGCACGCCCGGATGACCCGGTTCTGCTCGGCTGGGTCCGGGGCCGTGAGCGCCTGTGCGCACTGCTCGGCGCAGTGACGATCGCCTTTTCGAGCATCCTGGTGCGCCTGAGCCATGCCTCGCCCTCAACGGCGGCGATCTTCCGCTGCCTGTATGCCCTGCCGGTGCTCGTGCTGCTGGCGCGGCTCGAGGATCGCCGCCTCGGGCGCCGGACCTGGCGCGAGCGCCGTGACGGGCTGATCGCCGGGCTGTTCCTTGCCGCCGATCTGCTGCTCTGGCATAACTCAATCGCCGACGTCGGCGCGGGGTTGGCCACCGTTCTGGCCAACATCCAGGTGGTGCTGTTACCGCTGGTGGCCTGGCGACTGCTGTCCGAGCCGCCAGGGCGCAGCATCCTCATGGCGCTCCCGCTGTCCCTCGTCGGCGTGCTGCTGATCTCGGGGGCGCTCGAGCATGGCGCCTACGGTCACGACCCCGCCCGGGGCACGTTGTTCGGCCTCGGCGCAGGGGTTGCCTATGTGGGCTTCCTCCTCCTCCTGCGCCGGGGCGGCTCGGATCTGCGCCGGCCTGCGGCCCCCCTCTGTGACGCCACCGCCGTAGCCGCTGTCGTCTGCGTGTTGGCCGGCCTGGTCATCGGCGACGCACGCCTCGTCCCGAGTTGGCCGAGCGCCGGATGGCTGATCACGCTTGCCCTCACCTCGCAAGTCCTGGGCTGGCTGTTGATCGGGACCTCTCTCCCGCGCCTGCCCGCCGCGTTGACCTCGGTGTTGCTGACCGTGCAGCCGTTGGGCTCGGTCGCGCTGGCCGCATTGATCTTCGGCGAGTCCCCGAGCGGGCTGCAGCTCGTCGGCGTGGCGATGGTCCTGACCGCTCTGCTTACCGCGGGGCGGTCACGGTCACCGAGCGCCCCGCCTGATGCCGGCGGCGAGGCACGAGCTTCCGCGGGGACCCCCCCCGAGGTCTCGGGAATGGCCTCCCGGTGATCCTGGTCGCCCTGGCCGTGATCCTGGCCGCCACGGCCGGGATCGTCTGCGAGCGCCGCTTCGCGGGTGCCCCTCGAGCCGCCGCGCTGATCCTCCGGGGCATGCTCTACGTGCTGCTCCCGTTCGTCTCCTACGTCAACATCGCCCATCTGCACATGACGGCCGGCACCGGGGTGGGGATCGCGCTGGCCTGGGTCACGATGGCCGTGGTCTGCGGCCTCGCCTACAAGATCGGCCGGGGCGCGCTGGAGCTGCGCGATGCCGAGCTCGGCGCGGTCATCTGCAGCGTGGCCGTGGTCAACACCGGCTATCTGGGGCTCCCGATGGCGGTGGCTCTGCTGGGTACGCACGCCCTCGGGGCCGCCGTGGCCTACGACCAGCTCGTGAGCGGGCCGGCCCTGTTCATCGTGGGCTTTGGCGTGGGCGCCACGTTCGGCACACACGCCGAGGCTGGAGGGATGGCCCGGGCCCGCACCTTCTTCACGCGTAACCCCCCGCTCCTGGCCGTGGCGGCCGGTCTGCTGGCCGGCCCGGCCCTGGCTCCGGCGCCGCTGCCGGCCATCTCGCATCTCGTGGTCGACGGACTGCTCGTGCTCGGCTTCTTCACCGTGGGGATCTACCTGGCCTCCGAGCGACGGGAAGACGGCGCGTCGCTCCTCGAGCGGCCGGACCGGCGCGTGGCGCTGGCCGTGGTCCTGCGCATGATGGTGGCGCCCCTGGTCCTTGGGCTGCTGTCGTTGGTGGTAATCCGAGTCCCCACGGCGTATCTGCTCCAGTCCACGATGCCCTCGGGGATCAATTCCCTCATCGTGGGGCACGTCTACGGCCTCGATCAACGGCTGATCGCCACGATCATCGTGTTGAGCACGA
The DNA here is from genome assembly GCA_039922645.1 of Solirubrobacteraceae bacterium. Lineage (GTDB taxonomy): Bacteria > Actinomycetota > Thermoleophilia > Solirubrobacterales > Solirubrobacteraceae > Palsa-465. The sequence continues at coordinate 13,659 of JBDTEE010000146.1, forward strand.
TTATCGGGCTCGTCGGCGGCCTGCTCGTCACCACCCTCTGAGCTGGATACCCGAGGCATCCGCCCGGAGCGATCCGGACGGACGCTGAAGCCTCGGGCCGGTGTCTTTAGGTGGTGGTTGGCGTGACCGTCCCCGTGGCGACCGGAGTACCGCGCCGGGCGATCTTCGTGCCGGCTAGCTTGTTGATCACCGACGCCGAGGCCGAGGTCAGGCGCACGGTGCCGGTGCCGGTGCCGGTGCCGGTGCCGTGACTGACGTGGACGCCGGTCACACGAGCGATCAGCGCGTCGGAGTATTCGACGCGAAAATGGCCGTTGTGGTTGTGAACCCTCTTCGCCACGCGGGCACGCAGGAAAACGCCGGAGGCGTTCGAGACGACACGGAGACGGCGCAGCTGGACGGTCTGCGTGCCGTTGGAGATGGTAAACCCGCCGCTGAACGCGAGGTGGCCGTGCAGCTTGGCGTTCACGCGTCCGCCAGAGATCGGAAAGGTCAGCGTCGAGCCGCTGGCTGTGGCCGGCGCGATGGGCGTGATGGTCATGTGGTGGTTGCTCAGCGCCGTGGACGCCGCCGGGGTGATCGTCATCGTGGCCGTGCCCCCGGTCACGTGTTTGGCCGTGGTAGCCGCCAGCGAAACGCCGGCCAGAGCTAAGGCTGCTATGGCGGTAAACACCGCGAGCATGCGAATTCGGGACATAGATCCCTCCATGAGCGTTGGTTGATGGCTGCGCCACTTGAACACAGCGCGGGAATACGAGTTGCGCTCCGAGCGCCGGTCAGCTGATGGGCTCAAGTCCGGCCAGCGTGACCGGAACGGGTGGCCTCGGGGCCGGCGGGATGTTGATCAGAGCGGCGCTGAAGCGCGGAATGTCGACCACGTAGCCGCGCCGGGTGCGCCGCACGATCTGGCTCCGGCGCAGGCCCGTCCAGGTGCCCCGCGGGCTGAGTCGCTGGCCGGCCAGCGTGACGTCAAAGCGCGAGCTGGGGTGGGCCGCGCGCAGGCGCTCCACGGTGGCGGAGGCATGGCCGGCCAGCCGCAGGAGCAGCCGCACAGGATGATGCCCCTTATCGACGGCGAGAATGTGCAAGCCCCCGCTGCGGGTGCGGACCACCCAGGTGTGCAGGTTCAGCGAAGGAGTTGCCCTCAGCTGTGCGGGCAGCAGGGCACTCCCGTCAGCCAGGGCCCGGGAGAACATGATCAATCCGTAGAGCAGGGGACGAGCGAACAGGCCGCGCGGGGTGAAGGCGAACGGGGCGTTGATCGTGTTCGCGCGCACATGCAGGTTCACTCCGTCGGCTCGGGCGCGGAGCAATGCGAACAGCGTGTCCGGTGCCCACAGCGCGGTGGCGAAGGCGTCGCTCACGCGCGGGCGGCCGCCGCAGGTGACCGAGTTCAGCTCGGTCAGGCGGAAGCGCAGGCCGGCGCGGTGCGTGGCGGCGATCATCGGGGCCAACTCCGCGGCGAGGACCGTGCTGGCGTGGGGGCTGAGGATCCGGGCGATGGTGGGAAAGCTGGCCGAACGCGGCCGTCGTGAGCACGCCGAGTACGGGTAGCGGTGCACACTGATCATGCTCAGGCCAGGGACATGAGCGGCGAGCAGGGCTCGCACCCACGGCCAGTGACTGCGCGGCTCAGCGAGTGCCGGCCCGATCAGCGGTAGACGGGAGTCGACTGCGTGCAGCGCGCTCGCGTAGAGGCGGAAATCGCTCAGGTAGCTTTTCAGCGTCAGCACCGTGGGCAGCGCGCGCCCAGCCACGAGATCACCCGCGGTAACCCGCATCCAGCTGGACTGGTTGTAGATGTCGGGCTCGTTGCCGATCTCGAAGCCAATGATGCTTTTTTCCGGGAGCCGGGTCACGGCGGCCTGAGCCCAGGCGGCTGCGGTGGCCGGTGAGTTGGTGATCAGATTGAGGTCGATGATCAGCCGGACGCCGAGTTGGTGGACGATGCCCGTGGTCAGTTGCGTCCACTTGGGAGAGAGGGTGAAGGCCCAGGACGGCAGCCGGCGCCGACCCGGATTCCAGAACGCATGGTCGGCCGAATCGCCGCCGACGCGGAGGATCATCGGCCCGTCCCCGGGCACGTGAATCAGACCGAGCACGCGTTCAAAGGTGGAGACATGGCGGGCGTACAGGGGAAGGGCCCAGTACTCGGTCGATAAGCCCAAGTAGGAGGGCGGAATCGGGATCGGTGCTGCGTCCGGCGTCAGGGTCAGAGTTGCCCGAGGCACGCGTTGCTGATCAGAGTCGGCCGGCCCGGCCAGCCCTGACACGGCCAGGGCGATAAAGGCCACCAGCGTGGCCAGCGCGACGGCCCGGAGCCGGCGGCGAATGGGGAGAGGACCTCTCCGTTGAGTGTGTGCGTACCCCAGTTGCATTTTGCGGCCCCCAGGAAGCTCTCCGTTGCGCCTCAAACCAAACTAAAGGCCCGGCGGGATTTGTGTGAAGGCGGTCGGCGGCGACCCGTCCTCGCCCGCGGGACTAGGTGGCCCCAGCGGTGTTTTTGGCCGCCGGCGACGGCGCGGGGGAGCGGCGCTGGGGGCTGGGCGTTGCCGTATTAGGGCCGCGCGCCGCGCCCGCCTCGAAGTCGCGGCTGCGGATGAGTACCAGGGTCAGTAGGGACGAGACCAGGGTCAGTACCGCTCCAATGAGGAAGATCTCGTTCAGCCCGGCAACAAAGCCCGAGCGCACCGCGTGGATGGCCGCGGGGCGCACGCCAGCCGGGAGCCTGCTCAGACCTGTCGCGGCCCCGTTGCCCTGCGAGACACCCTGAGCGAGCTGGTGTGCCGTCTGGGCGTTCATGTGCGGGGCGTGGGTCAGAAGCGACTCGATCGTTGTGCGCACCTTGTGGGAGAAGAGCGAGCCCAGACCGGCGATGCCGGTGGCAATGCCAACCTGGCGGAACGTGGAGTTGATGCCCGACGCCATACCGGCCCGCTCGGGACCGACGACGCCGATCGCCGTCGAGGCCAGGGGCGGATTGATGAGACCGGTGCCGGCGCCGGCGACGACCAAGCCAGGGATCAGGTGCGTCCACTGCGAGTCAGGAGTCAGGCCGCGCATAAGCAGCAGACCGATGCCGACCAGGGCCAGGCCCGGTGCGATCAGGAACCGGATCGGGACGAATGCGGTGAGCCGGCCGGCCAGGGCGGAGGTGAGGAGGATCCCGCCGGAAAGGACGAGCAGCCGCACGCCGGTCTGCAGAGCCGAGAAGCGCAGCACGTCCTGGAGATACAGCGTGAGGTAGAGCAGGAGCGCGAACAGGCCGGCCGAGAGCGAAAACGCCGCGATCGAGCCACCCGTAAAGGTGGGCTTTCGGAACAGGCCGAGATCGAACATCGCGTTATCGCCCTGCACCAGTTCGGCGATCACGAACAGGACGATCAGGACCCCGGACCCGATCAGGCAGGACTCGATGACCGTCGAGCCCCAGCCCAAGCTGTTGCCCTTGATCAGCGCGTAGACCAGCGCACCCAGGGCCCCGCTGAAGGTCACCACCCCGATCGGATCCGGTCTCCGCGCCCCGCGCTGGCGCGACTCGTCGACCCGCAGCAGGCAGAGCACGATCGCCACCGCGCCGATGGGCACGTTGACCAGGAAGATCCAGCGCCAAGACAGGCCGGTGGTCAGTGCTCCGCCAACCACCGGACCGATGGCCACGGCCAGGCCGGTGACGGCACCCCAGACCCCGAACGCCGTGCCCCGTTCACGACCCTGAAAGGCGGTTCCGAGCAGGGCCAGCGAGGTGGAGAACATCGCCGCTCCGCCAATGCCCTGGGCGCCCCGAGCCAGGTTCAACAAAAACGGGTCAGACGCGAGTCCGGAGGCCAGGGAGCTGATGCTGAAGATGACCAGGCCGGTCACGAACACCAGCCGGCGGCCGAACAGGTCGGCCAGCGAGCCGGTGGTCAGCAGCAGGGCGGCCAGCATCAGCGCGTAGGCGTCGACCACCCACTGCAGATCGCTGAAGCTGGATTTCAGCGAGACCTGGATCGCCGGCAGGGCGACGTTCACGATCGTGACGTCGAGCAGCAGCATGAACGTGCCGACGCAAACCGCCACCAGGGTCCACCACTTGCGATCCATTCGAGCCGACTCCCTTGCCGTTAATCGATCCCGGGTTTGCAGGCTACTGAGGACCCTGATCGGAGCGTCGGCGTTCGGTCGCCGGCGCGTCTCACCGGCGGGTCAACGTGAAGCCCTGCCGCGCGCCAGCCCTGAAAGCCGCCGTCCAGGACGTTGCGGGGAATGACCAGGGCTCCGGGGATTGTCCCGTCGGTGGCGAGCTGCGTCTCGCTCCGGATATCGATCAGACTGGCGCCCGCGTTCTGCGCCTCGCGTCCAGCCGCCGGATCGAGACGGTCCAGACGCTCTCGGGCGGCGGCCAGCAGCTCATCGATGGTCTTGGCGGGCAGGCCCGGATGGTAGGGGGCCGAGCCTCGGGTTGTTCGGGGTGGGAGAATGCAGATATGGGTGAGTCGAACGTCGAGCTGGCCCGCCGCGGCTTCGAGGCGGCGTTGCGCGGTGAGCTCGATGCGATTGGCGAGCTGCTGGATCCGGACGTGAAATGGCACGGCGGCGACCCGGACGCACCGGGGGCCCGCCGCAACCGCAACCAAGCGCTCGAATTCATGCGCCGGGCGCGCGGCCGCGGCGGCGTCGGTGAGCTGGTCGACATGATTCCCGCCGATGACAAGGTCGTCGTCATCTTGCGTCGCATGACCGATGGCGAGCCGGGAGAGCTGGTCGCCAACGTCACGACCTTTCGCGACGGGAAGGTCGTGGAGATGGTCCACTACCCGGATCCGGACGAGGCTCTGGCTGCGGCGGGCGTCCCCGCCCGCCCGGCACGCTGAGCCCTCCGGGCTTCGCCGCGCGGCGGCGATGAGTTCTCGACCCCGCATCGGTCTGAATGGGGGAAGCAGCATGCACGGTAAGACCGACTCATGGAGCAGCTGACGCGGGCGAGATCCACGTACACGAATTCATCACCCTCGACGGCATCGTCGAGGCGCCTAGCTGGACGATGGACTACCCGTTCGACCCCAAGATGGGTGAGGCCATCAGCGCGATCATGGGCCCGAGTACTGGGTTGCTGCTGGGACGCCACACCTACGAGATGTTCGCTCCCGCGTGGTCTGGCCGCACCGCCGAAGAGGACCCCGGAGCGCCGTTCATGAACGAATCCCCGAAGCACGTGGTCTCCTCCACGCTTCAGAGCGCGGACTGGAACAACTCGACGATCCTCGGCCCCTACGACCCCGAGGCGATCCGGGCGCTGAAGCGACAGACGGACCTCTATGTCAGCGGCAGTGTCACGTTGGTCCGGGCGATGTTCGCCGATGGTCTCGTGGATGAGCTGCACCTGTTCGTCTATCCGTTGGCGCTGGGCTCGGGACTGAAGCTGTTCGCTGACGGTGGTCCCCCGCTGAAGTTCGCCCTCGCCGCCAGCGACGCGTATGAGAACGGGGTTCTGCATTTGACGTATAACCCAACCTAGGCCTCGCGCACGTTCAGTCCGTGGGGGCGATGAGCCGAGTCTCGTAGGTGTAGATGACGGCCTGGACGCGATCGCGCAGACCCAGCTTGCCCAGCAGGTTCGAAACGTGGGACTTGACCGTGGCTTCGGAGACGACCAGGGCAGCGGCGATCTCAGAGTTGGACAGACCGTTGGCGAGCATGCGCAGTACCTCCTGCTCGCGCTCGGTCAGGAGGTCGAGCTCCTCCGGGCGCCGGGAGACGGCGGTGGGAAGGCGTCGGGCGACCTGGTCAAGCAGCTGGCGGGTGACTGCGGTCGAGAGGACCGCGTCTCCGGCTGCCACCCGGCGCGCGCACCCGGCTCTCTGGAGCCGATCAAAGGGAGCGCGTAAGCCTTCCGCAAGGCAGGCTTACGCCTTGCGCGCCGGCGGGCGGTGACACTGGTTCGGTTCTGTCCAGCCTACGCCTGTCTTGCTAATCCTCCGCCCCGGCTAGGCCGACAGAACGAGGATGAAGCGCAACCACATCGCGCGGCGCAGCGGCCTTGCTGTTTTGGTGCTGGCGCCCGTGCTGGCCCTGATCAGCATGGCCGGCTCGGCCGCCGGATCCTCGGTCCAGTACTGCGCGCAGGTCC
>JBDTEE010000147.1:0-14609 GCA_039922645.1 Solirubrobacteraceae bacterium
GGCTTCTCCCCGAACGCAACGGCGCGCGCTTCGACCAGTCACGATCGGTCGAATCGCTCGCAGCCGGCATCCTCCGGACCATCCGCGAGACCCAGCCGACCGGTCCGTACTACATCGCCGGGTGGTCTGTGGGGGGTCTACTGGCGTATGAGATCGCTGGTCAGCTGCGAGCTGTCGGGGAGGCGGTGGCTTGGCTGGGGGTGCTCGACGCTGGGCCGCCTGCCTTCACCCGTCAGGCGATGCGCGAAGAATTGTCTCTGTCGCGGCGGCTCGCGCGCCAGCGGCAACGCGGTCTGGGCGGCGCCGTGCGACACAGCGAAGTGGTCGTGAAGCGTGAATTGACGGCCGCGCTAGTTCGTCTGCGCCTGCGGCGCTCGCACGTGGAAGACGACTTCGACTGGCGCGGGGCGCACAAAGTCGCATCCCGCTATTCGTGCCCGGGCAACGACGTGCCGATGGATCTCTTCCTGACCGCGGGAGGGGCTGGAGCGGGGAGGTCTCGGTCCCTGGGATGGGACGAGGTACACAAGGGCCCACTGCACACTCACGAGGTGCCAGGCGGACACGAGTCGATGGTTCAAGAGCCGAACGTATCGGTTGTCGCCGAGATGCTCACGCGCGCTCTGAGACGCGCCCAGGCTGCTGAGAGGAGGGCGTCGTGACGCAGTCAACATAGACCGGGTGAATTGAGCGACGCGGTGGAGTAGCGTCTGCCTGCGCGGATGCCCTGTTGGACAGCCGCCTCCTGCCGCGTACCACCGCTTGTCCTCGCCGGCAAAGACGCCGGCTCTGGCAATTTGGCGCGGATGAGCCATAATGGACGAGTGACTGGTTTGGGTGGATCGACGGGATTGCAGCGATCGGTCGGGAACGCTGACGGCCTGGCTGGCCATTCTGGACGGCCCTGAAGCGCACCTCACGCTACGCTTGTGCAGGAAATGACGTGCCCATGCACCTCTTCGTAACCGCCGACGGGGTGGCCAATTCTGGATCCCACTCTTTAGGCTGGGAGGCGGTCCACAAGGGCCCACTGTACGGCCACGACGCGTCGGGGGAGCACGAGTCGATGGTCACTGAGCCGCATGTGTCGCACGTTGTCGCGATGCTGATGCCGCCTGTGCGGACGGCCCACGAGGCACAAGCATGACGACCTCCACCAGGTCCTGGCCAGGCGCCAATGAAGTCCATATCTGGCGAGCAGTGCTGGATCTGAATCACCACGAACTCAGCAAGCTGCAGACGTACCTTTCGACTGACGAGCGCGACCGTGCCGACCGCTACCGCTCTGCCGGAATACGGGTGCGCTACATCGCCGCGCGCGGGTGGTTGCGATACCTGCTTGGCACTTACGTAGGTGGCGAACCGAGCGACTTGGTGTTTGTACGCGACGAGCATGGCAAGCCTCGACTTGCCCGGGCCACCTGGCAGTCGCTGAGTTTCAACGTATCCCACTCGGATGGCACCGCCCTGTTCGCCGTAGCTCAGGGTCGGGAGGTTGGCATCGACGTGGAGAGAGTGCGCGGCGACGTCCCCCTCGAGGTTGTCCGTCGCTACTTCTCCGACGCTGAACGGGACGCGCTGGCAGCTCTGCCAGCAGGCATGCATTTGCGTGGATTCTTCGAGTGCTGGACCCGAAAGGAGGCGTATCTCAAGGCAACCGGCGTCGGTCTGAGCGGTCTCGTGCGCTCGGAGGTTGATGCTGCCGCCTGGTCGCTGCACGCCGTCGACGCCGGCCCGGATTATGTCGCAGCATTGGCGGTCGCAGGGTCGCCTGACGTTCCGGGCGCGGCGACGTGGCTGGCCCAGAACGAGAGCCCCGCCCGCCCAAGGGAACTTGGATCGCCGTTGGTCACGGCCTAATGGACGTCGTCCTCATCCGCCCCAGGCGTGACAATTGCTGGAGCACGATGCGCTACGCAGACGGCCTTGAGCGAGGATTCGAGGGTACCGATGTGTCGGTGCGGCAAGAGTACCCGTCGACCTCCCCGCTCGCGCGGCGTGTGCACCTCGGGCGTGTCGACAGTTACCTTCAGCGCACAGTGGCTCACCCCCGCGCACTCCGGAGCGCACGGGCTGACTTGTTCCACATCATTGACCACGCGTATGCCAGTGTTGCGCATGCCTTGCCGGCCCATCGCACAGTCGTGACTTGTCACGATCTGATTCTTCTCGCCGTCGACCGCGGCGACCTCCCCACGCGCGCGCGCCGCGCCGTCGGACGGTACCGGCGAACGGTGAGTACCATGGCCAAGGTCGCCGCGGTCGCCTGCGTTTCGGAAGCAACCAAGCGAGATGTTCTTCGCTTCACCGACGTTCAGCCGGAGCGCATTCATGTCATCCCCGGCGGCGTCGGAGCCGGCTTCCGGCCGATGCCCCCGGCGCAGCGGAGCGATGCTCGGCGTAGGCTCGGCATTGAGGCTCGCTTCGTACTCCTGCATGTGAGCTCCGGCGGCTTCTACAAGAACGTACCGGCGACACTACGCACGATGGCCGCTCTCCGCAGCTCGGGGACAGATGTGGCCTTGGTTCGCGTGGGTTACCCGCTGCGCCAAGACCAGCGTGAGCTGGCTTCACGCTTGGGATTGGCGGCGCACGTGAAGGAGCTCGGCCGCCCCGACGACGCAGAACTGACCACCATCTATGGAGCTGTCGACGCGCTCATCTTTCCTTCTCTTCATGAAGGATTCGGATTGCCGGTTATCGAAGCTATGGCCTGCGGAACGCCCGTCGTCGCCTCCAACATCACTGCACTCGACGAAGTACTCGGGGGCGCCGGGCTCATGGCACCTCCAAACGACATTCACGCCCTCGCCGCGGCCGTAGACCAGATTCTCTCGAGCCCAGCGGCTGCCGACCGGTTGCGAAGCGCTGGACTGGCGCGTGCACAGTCCTTCCAGTGGCAGCGAGTCGTCGACGACTATCGACGGCTGTATACCGAGGTCGTCCAGGCTGCCGACGAGCACGATCCTGTCCAACTGACGGCGTGAGTTCGATGGGACTCCCGCGCGCTCGGTCAGACTTGGGATCGACGAACCTCGCCAGTCGCTTGACCCCGCGGCCAGAATGCGATTACCGAGATGCTGACCGACCCCACCGTCGCCGCCACCGTCATGCCCCAGACCGAGGGTGTTAGGCCCCCCACCACGGCCAGCGTTACCGCCAGGGCGACTGTGGCCATCGCCGCAATCACACGGTTGAGCAGAAGCGCGCGGACGCGACCCTCGGACTTGACCAGCAGGCCGATGCACAAGGACCCGGCCACCAGTACCTGAGATACTCCAATCGGGACGATGAGGCTATCGAACCGGTCGAAAGCGGAACCGAATACTGCTCCGATGAGGTGGCGTGGGAGAAGCAACAAAACCCCCAGGTACAGGAGTACGAGGCTGACACCAATGGCACTGAGGCGGAGCGCCCACGTACGTGCCAGGCGCCGAGATGTGACAGCCATGCTCGTCAGCAACGGAAGCCCGGGGAGCGTGATCGCTTGCGACAGGAGGCTCATCGGAGCAAACACGGCCTGCACGGCGCGCAGGCCGCCCACGTCCGCTGCTCCGAGGATCGCCACCAAGGCGAAAACCACAACCTGCCCCTGAACGACCAGCAGCGCGGATTCCGGACCCAGCCAGCGAGCGAGTGGCCACACCTCGGACTTCCACCAACGCAGCGATGCACTCATTGCGGCGGGCCCAAGGCCGGTCTGAAAGAATCCAAGAACCCCGCCAGCCAACGCGCCAATTCCCCACGTCAGGACCACGATCCATTGGTTGTGCACCACAAGGAGAAGTGGTATCGAGGCAACCATCGCCGCCGCCCACACGCCGTCGTTCAATGCCGCCGCTGCTCCGCGGCGATCGCGGAAAAGCAGCGCCCGCCAGAAGTCCTGGACCAGGGCGCCAATGAGCCAAGGCACAAATAGGAGGAGCCCAGTTCCCACGGAGGCAGGCAGGAGGAGTCCAAGGACCAGCAGCAACGCTGCCGTCGCGGCGGCGGCAAAGATGACAACGCTGAGAGCTCTGCGCGCAGCCGCGGCGCGGTTGACTGTCGTGTGAGGAGCAGTGACGACGATCATCGGGTCGGTCACCAGTGCGCGCTGCATGGTGAGAACGACGAGGTATGCGGAGAAGCCGAGGTACACAACGCCAAGACCCCCCGGCCCGGCATTGCGACCGGCGAGGACTGCGAGGGCAAGGTTGGTGGCCGATGAGAAGCTCTGGTCGAACAATCCCCACGACAGGCTGCGAACGCCCGTGCTGCCACGCAGCCGCATCCTCAAGAGGGCGTGCCGACGACCGTGGCGTTTCGGTTCGCGAGGGTGCTTCTTGCGGCGATGCCCAGTCCAAGGCCTGCCATTGCCCACAGCCAGATCGCCACTTGGGGGCTCTCGAGGGTGGGGTCGAAGTACGCGTTGATGAGAGTCGCCATTACCCCGACCATGCAGACGTTCACCAGTCCCCGTAGCTCCGGCGACAGGAGCTGCGAGCCACCTCGTGAGCGACGCAACATGAGCACGTACCAGGACACCCAGAACGCAGCCCAGAGGATTGCCCCGAAGACCCCCATGCGCGCCAGAATGTCGACGTGGGAGTTATGGGGGCTACGCAACGGGTCGGCCGCGCCTATGGAAACCCCAAGGTCCTGTGCGATGTTCGGACCAAACCCAAGGCCGGTGGCAAGTGCCCCCTGCGAGCTTTCCAGGTCGATAGCGCCTGCCCACAACTGGTCGCGAAACGCGACGGTGCCGCCGAGGGCGCTGTCCTGGCCCTGGGTGATACTCGTCACGTTCACGACGAGTTGCGCGACCGAGTAGTCGCGCCCCTGCCCTCCCGGAAGCCGCGCGTTGAGTCCCCACCCGAGGACGAGTCCAACGAGGACGGTGCCGACCATGACCGCCGCCATGTTCCAGCCTCGACGCCCCACGAGGAAACCAGTGAGAACAATGGCAGCCAGGGTGGCCACGAGGGCGCCGCGATTCTGCGTTCCGACGGCGAGAATGACGACAACGGCGAGCCCGGTGAGCACGGCCCGAGCGCGGTTGCTCCACGAATGCGTCGGTACGAGCCATAGGAAGGCGATCGCCGTCACCGCGGCGACGGCGGTATTGCCGGGCTTGTGGGAAAAGAGGGTCACGCCGCTTCCTGGAAGCGTCGGGCTGCTGGATCCGGCGAGCAGCGTCCCAAGCGGACTCCACAGAAGCAAGACGAGTAGGAATGGGGAATATGCGCGGGCCCACTGGTGCGGGAGGCCAGGCACGGCCACCACCAGCGTCGCCACCAGCACGGCCATGAGGGCGTAGTACCAGAGGACAGCGTCTCGGATCGAATCCAGGCCATACACCGGGATCAGAGGCAGGGTCTTCGAGAGACCCCAGGCCATGAAGACAAGCAGAAGCACCATCGGGAGGCTGTTGCGCAAGGCCACCCTGAGATACCCGGTCGACAGGGCAACGAAGACCCCGCCGGCGAGAAGGATCAATTCCCCAGCGAACAGTGGCGTTCCTGGTACCGACGCCAGGTAGGCGAAGCCGCGGTCGCCCAAGGCGTATCCCGCCAAAACCACGGGCACAGCAACCAGCAGAACGCGCAACGCCAGCCTCGATCCGCGGGCGCCATGGAGGGCGCTCCCTGACTGTGTAGCGGCGCCGGCAAAACTCGGCAGCGGCGCCCCCTGCGCGACCGCCTCAGCGCCGGTGACCACGGCGAGCCCACCTTGATGAAACGAGTTGCGGAACGGTCACCACCCCCAAGCGCGTCATGCCCTAGGCAGTTTACCGGTCCGGCGAGCCGACCACGTGCGCGGAGGCCAGGTGCGGTACCGGTCGAGTTCCGCGGTCGAGGGCGGCGCGTTACGATGCCGACGTGCGGTTTGGGCTGTATCTCGCTGATCTGCGGCCGTCGCACAGCGACAGCCGAGGCACTATCAACTACGCCGTGGGACTGGCATCCGCGCTGCCTCTGCTCCTGGCCCCGTCCGAGGAGTTGTTCTTCCTTGCCAATCCTGAGGTGTGGGAGGAGTTGCGCTCAATGGTCGCCGAACAGAGTTTTGTGGTGGACCTCATGGCCACCCCGCGTGGGATGGCCTCCCGACTAGCACTGGACCACATCCGCTCGATCCGATGGGCGCGGCGTCGCCATCTCGATGTGTTGCACTTCCCCAAAGGCCACCTTCCCTTATGGACGCCGCACCGACTCGCCACAGTTGCCACCATCCACGACGACATTCCGGTCCTCTACGCTCGGAATGAGTTCGGCGCTGGCGGCCGGACTGCGAAGAGCCTGTACTTCGCCCGGAGGGTGTCCCACGCGGTGTCGGCGGCCGACCGGGTGCTCACGGTCTCGTCGTTCTCCGCACGACGGCTGGCACGACTCGCCCCAGTGGATCCGATGAAACTGATCGTCACCTACGAGGCGCCAACGCTTCCATCCGTACCATACGTCGCGCTCCCCGAGCGGGATCCGACGCTGCTTATCGTGGGCTCTCGTTTCCCGCACAAGCGGACGGCGCAGCTTCTCGAATGGGCCCAGCGATTCGCAGGGAACTCTCTGAACGGTGGGCTGCGGGTCGTGGTTACCGGAGAACTCGACCCCGCCACCGAGCACGCGTGCGCAGACATGCGGGTCGAACGAGTTCGCGGTATTCTGTCGAGCCTCGAGCTCGCCCGGCTCGTTGCTCGCTCGCGGGTGCTCGTGTTCGGCTCGGCGTATGAAGGATTCGGCCTACCGCCGGTTGAGGCATATTCGCTCGGTACGCCGGCCACGTTTCAGCGCATCGGTGCGATGGCGGAGGTGCTAGATGGTTTCCCAGGCTCGTACGACGAGCAGCGCTACGACCAGTTTGCCGAGGCACTCGTCGCCGTGATGACACTCGGTGACACTGCGCTCCTCGAGCTTCAGGCCAGGATGCTCCAGCGGTTTCGCTGGAGCGAGGTAGCTCGTCTGACCCTCGAGGCGTATCGCGCCGCAGCGAGTGAGCGGCACTAGCCACCTCAGGCCGGCGGGACTCGGCGTCGACCAGCTGGCACCGTAGTCCGGTCGCCTCCGATCACGCGACCGACTTGCGCCGCGCGAGTCGCGCGGCGGTTGCATACACCACGGTGTGCGACACCCCGTCATATCCGCTGGTCGGTCTGTGATGAGAGCGCCATGGTTTGGTTGCGCCCCGTGAGTAGCGTGGCGACAAAGTACTCCCAGGGCGCGGTCCGCCATCCGGTGACATCCATGGTCCCTGGGCGAGGAACTCAGTCATGCGCTTGCAACTCTTCATCGTGGCCGCTATTGCCGCGGTAGCCACCGCCACACTCGCCATCACCGGGCCGGCCGTTCATCCCGCCTCGTCGCTCGCAGTTCGCTCAACGACGGGGGCGGCGGGTGTTGCGGAACCGTTTCACACATTGCGACCCAATCCGCTTCAAAGCCCCGCCAACCCGACCATGGGACCGCTCCTGACGTCGACCGCGACTGACAATCCGCCCACGCTGGGACCGACGACGCCGGGGGCGGCAACCTCCGCCAGGTCAGAGGGGTCTCGCCGTCATCGGCATCCTGCACCCACCCTAGTGCCCCAGCCAACGCCAACACCGACCCCAACGCCAGTGCCACCACCAGCACCGGGATGCTCGGGCTCGCCGCTGACGTCACAGGCCCAGGTGCAGCCCAACACCTCGTACTGCGGCGGCGTCGACCACAGCCAGATCGTGCTGGCCGACAATGACACCTGGACGAGCGGTGAGGTCAGCGGGGCCAGTTCGGGGGCGCAGTCCGGGGCCGTGGTGTGCGGGACGGCCTGCGTGCTCAACAATATGAACATCCACGACAACCCCAATGCCTTCGCCGGCATCTACGTCCGCACAGGCAGTGAGACGGCCGTCTCCATGACCATCAGGGGTGGTCGGGTGACCAGGAGCGGTTCGCTGGGCATCGGTGGCGGTGGAGTTCCTCACCTCACCATCAGCGGGGTCGAGATCGACCACAACGGAGCCTCCGCGAACTGCGGCGACGAGGGCGGTGGCTTCAAGGGCGTCAACAGTGGGGCGCGGATCACCAACAACTACGTCCATGACAACAACTGCATGGGCATCTGGTTCGACATCAACGCCAGCAACAACGAGATCGACCACAACCGCGTGGCCAACAACGCCGATGGCGGCATCTTCTACGAGATCAGCCAGAACGCCACCATCCACGACAACACCGTGACCGGAAACGGCGCGGGGGCGTGTGGATGGCTATGGGGCGCGGGTATCGGTGTTGCCTCGAGCTTCAACGTCCAAGTCTACAGCAATACCCTGAGCGGCAACTGCAACGGGATCGATGGCACCCAGCAGAATCGCACGGACAGCGCTCCGCCCGCCCACCTCCTGATGAACCTCAGCATCCACAACAACAGCATCGCGGGCTCGGGACAGACCGGCGTGGTTGCCGACACCGGTGCTGATCTGACCACGCGAAACATCGTGTTCGCCAGCAACAGCTTCAGCGGCGGATCCTCACTCTGCGGGTTCAGCTGCTAGCGGGTTAGCGGGTGATGGTCGCGCAGCCCGCCTCTTGGCGGGTTGCGCGCGCCGATGGGGCGGTGGTAGGGTGCGGCTTGGTCGCGCATCTCCTGACACATCCTCCCGTACGCCACAGGTCGTCGGATCCCGCTCCACGCAGCGCCCCGAGCGGCCCGAGTCTGCGGTGGAACGAGACCAGGTGATCCTCGGGTCGGGATCGGCAGACACAATCGGTACGTGCAGGACGCGAGCGGGAGGGTGTATTTGCGGTTGCCGAGGTGCTCCCGAGGTGTGGTGCTGGGCATCACCGTTGTCATAGTCTGTCCGACCCTTGCGGTCACTTCAGGGGCGGGCAGTGGGGCGGTTGCTGTCAGCCGCGACCAGGGCCGCGGCATCGCCCTGGCCGAAGTCCAGCTGCAGGAACCCCCGAAGGGAGTTCCCAGCACCCCGACCGCGATTCCCACGCCCACGCCCACGCCCACCCCACCTCCCACCAGCGCACCGGCGCCCCCGCGTTTGGCGCGACCTCGGCAGGTATCGGCAGTCGCACCTCCTCGGTGCACCGGTCCGCCACTGACCACAGAGTCGCAGGTGCAACCGAACGCCTCGTACTGCCGCGGCCACGCAACCAGCCGCATCGTCCTGGCGGATGGCGACACCTGGACGAACGGCGAGGTCAGCGGCGTCAGCACCGGCCAGCAGGAGGGGGCGGTGCAATGCGGCAAGACGTGCACACTCATCAACATGAATATCCACGACAATCCCAATGCCTTTGCTGGAATCTATGCTCCCAATGGCAGCGAGACAGCAGGCCCGATGACGATCAGTGGTGGACGGGTGACGGGCACCGGCTCCCTCGGTATCGGTGGCGGGGGCAATCCCCACCTGATCATTAGTGGGGTGGAGATCGACCACAATGGCGCGTCTGCCAATTGTGGCGACGAGGGCGGGGGCTTCAAAGGTGTCAACCACGGGGCCCGGATCACCGACAACTACGTCCATGACAATGGCTGCGTCGGCATCTGGTTCGACATCAACTCGGCCAATAATGAGATTGACCACAACCGCGTGGACAACAACGCTCTCGGTGGGATCTTCTACGAGATCAGTCAAGACGCCTCCATACACGACAATGAGGTCAGCGGCAATGGCCACGGCGTCGGCTGCGGCTGGCTGTGGAATGCCGGTATCGGCGTCGCCTCGAGTTTCAACATTCAGATCTACGGCAACGCCCTCAACGGCAATTGCAACGGCATCGCCGGCACCCAGCAGGACCGAAACGACAGCACCCCACCCGACCATCTTCTTGGGAATCTGAGCATTCACAGCAACCGAGTCGCCGGGCCGGGTAAGACAGGGGTGGTCGCCGACAACGGTGCCGATCTGACCACCCGGAACATTGTCTTCGCCAACAACACTTACAGCGGCGGCGCCGACCCATGTGGGTTCACCTGCTAGAAGCGTCGGGAAGGGCGAGGCCGAGGTTCCGGTCCTCCGCCCAGCCGGGTACTCAGCGGGACGGTGCATAGAATGCGCGGGTGAGCAGCGGCAGTCCGGGCAGTCCGCCGCTCACGCCCGGCGTGTGGCGGCACAAGGTCGTTGGCCTGCTGGCCATCCTGGCACTGGTTGGCGCTGGTCTATTCTATTTGAACCGACAGTCGACCTCGGTCGGGACCAGCACCCTGCCCAAGGAGAACGCGCTGACACCTCCCGTCACCTCCGCCTCGGCGGCTCCGACGGTACCCCCTTGTCGCGGCCCGCTGACGTCGCAATCGCAGGTGCAGCCCAACACCTCGTACTGCGGAGGCCATGCCACCAGCCAGATCGTGCTAGCCGCCAATGACACCTGGACCAACGGTGAGGTCAGCGGAGCCAGTTCGGGGTCGCAGTCCGGGGCGGTCGTCTGCGGCACCGCCTGTGTCCTGGACAACATGAACATCCACGACAACCCCAATGCCTTCGCGGGTATCTACGTCCGCTCCGGCAGTGAAACGGCCGTCTCCATGACCATCACGGGTGGACGGGTGACTGGCAGCGGATCGCTTGGCATCGGTGGCGGGGGAGTTCCCCACCTGACCATCACCGGGGTGGAGATCGACCACAACGGCGCCTCGGCCAACTGCGATTTCGAGGGCGGTGGTTTCAAGGGAATCAATCACGGCTCGCGCTTCACCAACAACTACGTCCATGACAACAACTGCGTTGGGGTTTGGTACGATATCAACGCCGCCAACAATGAGATCGACCACAACCGTGTCGACAACAACCGCGACGGCGGGATCTTCTACGAGATCAGCCAGGACGCCTGGATCCACAACAACGAGGTCAGCGGCAACGGTGCAGACGCGTGTTCGTGGCTGTGGGGTGCCGGCATCGGCATTGCCTCGAGCTTCAATGTCCAGGTCTACGACAACAGTCTGAGAGGCAATTGCAATGGCATCGCTGGAACTCAGCAGGATCGAACCGACAGCACCCCACCAGCCCACCTCCTAGCGAATCTCAATATCCGTGACAACCGCGTGCTGGGTCCGGGAAAGACCGCCGTGGCAGTCGCCGCCGACGATGGTGCCGATCTGACGACCCGAAACATCGTCTTCGCCAACAACAGCCTTTAGAATACCTTCGGTGGCCACCATATCCGTCGGCGAGCCGACCATCGTAGGCGCAGCGTGGCGATTCCGTCTGCTCGTTATCGCTGTTGTCCTTGGATGTGTGGCCGCGGTTGGGATCTACGCAGAGGCCCGACCAGCCGTCTACCGCGCCCAGGCGACGATGGTGCTGCAAGACCCGCACAGCGTTCCCGTCTTTTCCAACGCCACCAGCCAGCCAGCCGATCGATACACGGGCGACCAGATCGCGGTGCTGAAGTCGCCGCAGCTCGCCGCCGCCGCTGCCGCAGTGGGGGCGGCGGGGCACCCGCCGCTCGGGATTGCAGCGGACCAGTTTCCCTCTCATTTGGTGGTGGCCGGAACTCCGTTGAGCGGCAACTTGGTGCAGATGACCTTCACCGCAAGTGCCCCGGCCACCGCCCTGGCCGGCGTGGACGCCACCAAGACGGCGTACGAGAAGACGGTGCATGATGCCGTGAGCGCTGAACTGACAACCCTGCTCGCACAGATCGATAGCGAGTTGAGCTCGATCGACGCACAGGTCACGAGTGTGGCAGCCAAGCTGGCCTCGTCCCCGTCGGCGTCCGATCAGCAGGCTCTGACGCGGCAGCAAACGGCGCTGAGCGCGCGACGCGACACGCTCAGTGCGAAGCGAGACCAGGTCGCGGTCGACGCCGCCAGCGGAAGCAACGGGGTTGCGCTTTACCTGCCGCCGCAGACCACGACACACAACTCCAAGCTCGTGGCAGCGCTACCGCTCTTCAGCGTAGCCGCGGTACTCGGCCTGGTGGTGGGTGTGCTTGCGGCTTTCCTGCTGGCCTCGCGCCGCCGTCTATTCGGCGGGCGTGTCGAACCTGAGTCGGTGCTTGGTGCGCCGCTGCTCGCGGAGATCCCCAGATTCGGCCCGGCCCATCCACTGCCCGCGGCGGACGGGGAGCCGGCGCTCGCAGCGACGGCCTTCCGCCGCGGGGCGCTCTTCATCCAGGGCATCCAGTCGCCCGAGACGGGCCGGGAACCGACTCAGCTCCGGGCCCCCGCCAGTGCGCGCCGACTGGTGATCGTGTCCGCCTCTCGCCGAGAGGGCCGGAGCACGGTCGCCGCCAACCTGGGCATCGCGCTGTCCGACAACGGCCTCAGCACACTGCTCATCGACGCCGACCCAATCACCGGAGGGCTGACCCAGCTCCTGTATGACCGTTACGAGATGGCGCCGGTCCTCGACCGCGTCGGCCTCGCCCCGGCCGGCCTCTTGCTGGCGGACGTCTTCCTGCCGGGCAACTCGGACGTCCGGCTCGCGCTGATGCGAGCAGAGCATGCGCGGCTTGCCCTCGACGACCCCGATCGTGACGACCGCCTGCAGGTGCTGGAGTCGACCTTCAGCGTGGTAATCATCGACGCCCCTCCCCTGAGTGACGCGGGTCCGTGCTGGCCGCTGGTGCGGCGTGCCGACAGCGCGATCGTGCTCCTCACCGACCAGACACCGGTGGCTCAGGTCGAGGAGGTCTCGCGTCTGCTCAGCGCGATCGAAATGCCGGCATCCGGTTACATCTACAATCACCGCCCGCGCCTCCGCCGCGCCCCGCCGACGCGCGTGAGGCGGGCATCCGGTCCACCGGCATCCTTCCCTGGGTCCCGGCCTGCCGGCGTTGGCCTAGTTCCCCGACGAGCCGGCGGGATGCGGGCGTCGACGGAGCACGCGAATCACGAAGCGGGGGTTGTTGCTCAGGTATCGTCGCGCCAGCCGCCGGGGCTCCGTGCCCAGGCGGAAGAGCCATTCCAGGCCTGAGCGCTGCATCCAGCGCGGAGCTTGGCGCACCACGCCGGCATGGATGTCGAAGGCCGCGCCGACGCCGATGAGGACCGGCGCGGTGAGCTGGTCGACGTGAGCCGCCATCCAACGCTCCTGCTTCGGGGTGCTGAGGCCGACCCAAACGATCTCCGGGCTGGCCGCATTGATTCGTTGGACCAGCTGGGCGTCCTCCTCCTCGGTGAGAGGACGGAACGGCGGTGAGTGGGTCCCCACAACTTTGAGCCGCGGAAAGGCAGCCGCCAGACGCGCGGCGGTGCGATCGGCGACGCCCTCCTTGCCGCCAAACAGGTAACACCTCCAGCCCCGCTCTGCCGCTCGACCGGAGAGCGCGAGCATCAGATCGGGCCCGTACACCCGCCTCACGCCAGGGAATCCTGCCCACCGCCCGGCCCACACCATCGGCATGCCGTCGGGCGTGGTCAGTCCTGAGCGATTGTGGATCAGCCTGAGACTCTCGTCGCGCTGTGCCTCCATGACCCCATGCACGCCGGTGACGCACACATAGTGAGGACTCCCCTCGTCGATCCACCGCGTGATCTCGTCGACGGCCTCGTCCATATTGATCGCGCTGAGGTGGACACCGAGAACGTCGAAGCGAGGGATGGAGACTGCGGTCACCCGGCCAGGGCCACCCTCGGCGTCACCTGTTCGGCGATCCACTCATAGGTCTTGGCGAGCCCAACCTCCAGGGACGTGTCGGGCTCCCAGCCGAGGACCTCACGCAGCCGGGTGTTGTCCGAGTTGCGACCGCGGACACCCTGCGGGCCGTCGATATGGACGATGCTGAGGCGCTTGCCGGAGATGCCGATGATGATCTCCGCCAGCTCGTTGATGGACACCAGGCGATCGGTGCCCAGGTTCAGGGGCTGCGGGCAGTCGGAGCGCATCAGCCGGTAGATACCCTCGGTGCAGTCATCGATGTAGCAGAACGATCGAGTCTGTTCACCGTCGCCCCACAGGTCGATCGTGCCGCCATCCTCTGCCAGCGCCACCTTGCGGCACAGTGCCGCCGGCGCCTTCTCGCGTCCCCCGTCGTAGGTCCCCCGGGGGCCGAAGATGTTGTGAAAGCGCACGATGCGGGTCTCGAGGCCGAACTCCTGGGAAAAGTATCCGGCGGCGAGCTCCGCCATGAGCTTCTCCCACCCGTAGCCATCCTGTGGCGCGGCCGGATAGGCATCCTCCTCGCGAAGGGCGCGAACCGCGGTTTCGGTTTGAAGGTGCTCCGGGTATATGCAGGCGGACGATGTGTAGAGGAAGCGGCGGACGTTCGCATCGCGTGCCGCCTCGAGCATGTGCAGGTCAATGAGCCCGTTGTTGCGCATGATCGTGCCGTGGTAGCGCGAGATGAAGCCCATGCCACCCATGTCGGCTGCCAGCGAGTACACCTCGTCGACTCCGGCAACCGCCTCGCGGCAAGCTTCCCATCGACGGAGATCAAGCTCCAGGAACTCGTCGGCGCGGGTGTCCGAGTACTCGGGTCGCTTGAGGTCGACACCGCGCACCCAGTAACCCCGTTCCTTGAGCGCCGCCACCAGGTGGCTGCCGATGAAGCCTCCCGCCCCGGTCACCACCACACGCATGTCACTTGCCACGTCAGATTCCCTTCCTGAGCCCGAGTAGCGCGGGGATGGTCAACAGCAGGATCTTCAGATCGGTCCGCAAGCCGATGCTCCGCACATACGCAACGTCCAGGTCGGTG
>JBDTEE010000148.1:0-15631 GCA_039922645.1 Solirubrobacteraceae bacterium
GAAGTCCGCGAGTCGCGCCCGTCGGCTCTGGAAGGCGAAGTACAGCGCCGCCGCCACGAAGCTCAGGTCGAAGATCACGTCGCTGGCGATGTTGACCGCCGGCGAGGGGTGGGCCAGGCTGGAGCCGCCCACCGCCCCGACCAGCTCGACCAGGATGGTGGCGACGGTGCCGATGCCCAGGCCGAGCACGATCGCCGCGGGAACAGTCCAGATCGGCCAGGGGGCGAGGTCCGCCTCGGGCGGATCCTGGAGCACTTCGGGGGAGGGTTCGGCTCCCGGCGCCGGCGCCGGGACCGAGGGCGACGAACTCGGCATGCGTCTGCCTAAGGGTAGGGCCGGGCGCGTTTAGAGGCGGTCGGTCAGCTCGGCCAGGCTCGAGATGGCCGAGACGTCCTGGGCAGTGGACGAGCCCGAACGATCGAGCCAAACGGCTCGGACGCCGGCCGCTCGGGCGCCGGCCACATCCTCGGCCAGGCTGTCGCCGACGTGCAGGGCCTCAGCCGCATCAACCCCCACCTCGGCCAGGGCGATGGCGAAGATCGCCGGATCGGGCTTGGCCACCCCGGCAACCGCCGAGCTCACCACTCCATCAAGCCATGGCGCCAGGCCCACGCGGCCCAGCATTTCTCCCAGCGCGCTATCCCAGTTGCTGACCACGACGATGCGCATCCCCCGCTGCCGCGCCCAGCGCAGCGCGGGCAGAGCATCGGGGTAGGCGGTGAAATGCAGCGAGGCCAGGAGCGCCTCGACCAGCTCTGGCGTGCTCACGTCGGGCAGCCGCCGATCCGGGGGAAGGGCGGCGCGTAGTGCCTCTGCCGCCGCTGCCCGCAGGGCCTGGACCCCGGCCGGGTCCGAGGCACCGTGCATTCGCTGTCGGTAGAGGGCGATCTCCGCTCCCATCGCCCGCTCGGTCTCGGCGGGGGAAAGAAGCAGGCCAAAGCGGTACGCCAGCTCGCGCCGCAGGCTCGGGCCGGGCGGATCCAGGCGCACGAGCGTGCCCATCGCGTCAAGGAGAAGAGCACGGGTCGGCGGGGTTGGCGGCTGCATGGTTTATGCCATTCCAGCGCGGGGCAGGAGGCCGTACCGGAGGGACGAAACAGCCTTACAGCTAGACTGGCTGGTCGTTTCGGGCGCTAGTCCCACCGCGCTCGAGCCGCCGCAGTCAGCAGGCCACCACCGACTCCATGAGCCGACGCGATCGACAGCGCCGCCGCGCGCGCAACCGTGGATCCGCCCTCAAGCGGTTCTTCGCCATGACTGGCGTGCTCACCGCCTGTGCGGCGGCCATCGGCGCATTGGCCGTGGCCGGATGGGTGGTCAACGTCGCGCAGTCGGCGCCTGATCTGCGCTCGCTCCCGCCGCAGATCCCGGACTCCCCGTCGCAGGTGTTTGCCGCCGACGGAACCTCCCTGGGATACATCTGGTCCCCGACGGTCCGCAACCCGGCCTCGAGTCAGGGCATCCCCGAGAAGCTCAAGCAGGCCACGATCGCCATCGAGGATCGCCGCTTCTATCAGCACGGCGCACTTGACTATCAGGGCATCCTGCGCGCAGCCATCCGCGACGCCCTGCACGGCGGAACGAGTCTTCAGGGCGCTTCGACGTTGACCATGCAGCTGGTCGACAACGTCTATCTCCCGGAGAGCCTGAAGGCCAACCACAACCTCAAGTACAAGATCATCCAGGCCAAGCTGGCCGAGCAGCTCGAAGGCTTGCACCATAAGAACTGGATCCTGACCAGTTACCTGAACGACGTCCCCTACGGAACCGTCGGTGGCCAGACCGCCTATGGGGTCGGCGCCGCCTCGGCGATGTTCTTCAACAAGCCGGTGGCCAAGCTTGACTTGGCTCAGGCCGCCCTGCTGGCCGGCCTGCCCCAGGCTCCCTCGCAGTACAACCCGTTCCTCGACCTCAGCGCCGCCCGCCATCGTCGCGGCGAGGTGCTTCAGGCCATGGTCCAGGCCGGGGACATCACTCGGGCTCAGGCCGACAGGGCCAACCGGGAGTCGCTCCAGGTCCATCCCGACCGGGCCCTGTCGCTGCACCGCGATCCCTACGTGTTCGACTACATCGAGCAGTCCGTGGCTCGAGATCTGTGCCCCAACAGCCCCAACAACTGCCCCATGCTGACCAAGGGCGGCATGAAGATCTACACCACGATCGACCTGCGCAAGCAGGCCCTGGCCGAGCAGGCCATCTTTGCCCACGAGGGAGGCGCCGGGCAGCCCGGTGCGGGGCTGGCCTCGGTCGATCCCAACACCGGCCACATCCTGGCCATCGCCTCCTCGGGGAACTACAACCAGACCAAGTTCGACTACGCCACCCAGGCCCACCGGCAGCCCGGTTCCTCGTTCAAGGTCTTCGTGCTGATGACCCTGATCCACGACTACCACGGGGATCCCAACCAGACCTACTACAACTCGCATCTGCTCGCGCCGGGTTGGCTACCCGGCTATCCGACCTACACGGTGCACACCGCCGAGGACTCCTACCAGGGCAACATCAACATCACCAAGGCCACGATCCTGTCGGACAACACCGTGTTCGCCCAGCTGGATGCAGACGTAGGCCCGGACAAGGTCCGCTCAACCGCCTACGCGATGGGGATCACCAGCCACCTCGATGGGCTCCCGGCCGAGGCGATCGGCGGCCTGCGGATCGGCGTGACCCCCCTCGAGATGGCCGACGCCTACGCCACCCTGGCCAACGGTGGCAGTCACGTGGCCCCGACGATCATCAATCGCGTCGTCTTCCCGGACGGCAGCATGCGCAAGTTCGGCGATCCGGTCCACAAGACCGTGTTCACTGACGGCGAGGCCTATGCCGCCACCCAGGTGCTCAAGGGCGTGATCACCAGTGGAACCGGTACCGCAGCCGGCTACGGCTGCCCCGCCGCGGGCAAGACCGGTACGGCGGAGAACTACGAGAACGCCTGGTTCGTGGGCTACACGCCGCGGATGTCCACCGCCGTGTGGGTCGGTTATCCCCAGGGGAACATCCCCATGGTCAACGGCTTCGGCGGCACGCTGGCCGCGCCCATCTGGCGCCAGTACATGCAGGCCGCCTCAGGCGGGTACTGCGGGGACTTCCCGCCACCGACGACTCCGTTCAGCGGCACGGCCTACTTCGGCCCGCACGCGACCACGGGCACCCCGGCCACGCTTCCCAAGAGCGGTCGCTCGGGCCGCGCGGGCAAGTCGGCCAACCCCTACAACAACCCCTCCTTGTTCGCCCAGCCTCCCCAGCCGGGCGCCGCGGCCCCCGGGGGCACGAGCGGAAACGGCAAACCGAACGGGAATGGAAACGGCGCCTCGGGCCTCGGCGGAGGCGGCGGCAAGAAGCACTAGGGGCCACTAGGGTCGCGAGCCCGAAAGCGGGACACTGTCTAGGCGGCTGGTAGGTTTGTCAGCTCGGCTCGCCACCGCGAAGCCGTTTCGAAACCAGGTTTATCTGCGCATGCCCAAAGAAGAGAAGGTCGAACTCGAAGGCGAGGTTGTCGAGGCTCTGCCGAACGCCATGTTCCGCGTGAAGCTCGACAACATGGATCGGGTCGTGCTCGGCCACGTGGCCGGCAAGATGCGCCGCTTCCGGATCCGGATCCTCCCCGGTGACCGGGTCCGCGTCGAGCTCTCGCCCTACGACCTGGATCGCGCGCGGATCGTGTACCGCCACCGCTAAGTGGTCCTCGCCGTAAGCGCGGGCGACCACTAGGCCGCAGTCCTGGGCGCCAGTGCGCGAGCTGGATCTGATCGCGGCGCTTGAGCAGGTCCTGAGCCCGGGCGGCCCCCGGGTTCTGCGCTGGCTGGGCGACGACGCGTCGGTTGTCCGGGGACACCGCTACGCGGTCACCTCGATCGACACGATGGTCGAGGGGGTCCATTTCCGCCGCGGCCAGCTCTCCGCGGAGCAGATCGGGCACCGCGCCCTCGCGGCCGCAGTCTCCGATCTGGCCGCCATGGCGGTAGTCCCGGGTGAGGCTTACCTGTCTCTGGCTCTCCCGCGGGGCATCGAACTAGCCGAGGCCACCGCGCTGGCCCAGGGAGTGGGAACCCTGGCCGAGGAGCTGAGTATGACCGTGGCCGGTGGCGATGTCACCGCCGCCGATCAGTTGGTGATTTCGATCACCGTGGTCGGCTGGAGCGGCGATCCCGGGGATCTTGTCGGCCGCGATGGCGCGCGCGTCGGCGATCGGGTGGCGGTCACGGGCAGGCTGGGCGGCGCGGGCGCGGGACTGGCTCTGGTCGAGGAACGGGCGTCAGGCCGGGGGTGCAATGAAGCGACCAAGTCGGAACTTCGCGCCCGCTATGCCACCCCGAGTCCCCGCATCGCGGCCGGGCGCCAGCTCAGCCGGCTCGGGGCCACCGCGATGATCGACATCTCCGACGGCTTGGCCACCGACGCCCGGCATCTCGCGTTAGCCAGCGACGTGTGCCTCGAGGTCGCGCTCGACGGGCTTCCCCTCTATCCGGGCGTGGCCGATGTGGCCGCGGAACTGGGCGTGGACGCCCACGAGTTCGCCGCCACGGCGGGCGAGGACTTCGAGCTCTGTGTGACGCTTCCGGCGGCCGCGGGTGACCTTGAAGGAGTCATCTATGTCGGGCGGGTCACGGAAGGGCCTTCCGGTTTGATCCTTGACGAAGGGCGAGCGAAGCTATCCGGTTACGAGCACTCGCCCTGAGCGTGCTTGGGGTCTTCCGGGCTGAGCTGGCTGTGCAGCAGGCGCCGGACGATGGCGTCAGCCACCGCGTGGGTGTCGACCTGATAGTCCCCACGACCGACCTGCTGTTGGATCTCGTTGAGGCGCACGGCGCCTGCTCCTCCCGCTTTGGGCATGCTCCGCCTTTTCAATGTGGCCTCAGTGTCGGCACGCCACGTTAGGCGCTCTACCGGACACGCCCGCACTCGACATTCGTTCACGCCGGACCAAACGGCCGGACCGAGCGCAGCCGCGCGAACACGATGATTCGCTGTGCCGCTGAGTAGAGCGGGTTGCAGGCCGACAGGACCAGGCGGTCATAGCCGAGGTTGTGGGTCACCCACAACGCGGTGGGGAGGACGATCCGGTGGTACTGGACGATGTAGGTAAAGCGGCCGTAGGGCATGGTGAGAACGATCCGGTTGCCGGGGACGAGTTCGTTGATGCGCTTGAACGGGGCCAGGTACGTGGTCCGGTGCCCGGCGATGGCCACGGTCTGTCTCATCCCGGGCAGGGCCGTTCCGGGGTAGTGACCGGGCCCCTTCTCCAGGCTGAGCTCGTCCGTGCCCTGCACAACCGTGTATCGGGCCCCGATCTTGGGAATGTTGATGTGGCCGATGGCATAGCCGGTCTTCAGTTGGCGCTCCTCGCGACGAGCCAGGTACTCGATCCGCTGGGCGCGTGAGCGCAGGCCGGCCAGGGCGGCACGGTCGACGACCGACAGCGGCGCCGTGCGGTAGCTCAGGTAACGGTTGTTGACCTGCCCGCGCAGCACGAGGCCGATGGCGGCGGTGACCGGTTCCTGCCAGAGCAGGGTCACGCCCGCATCGAGGACCAGCAGGAGCCCCGAGAGGATCATCACCGAGGAGATGTCACGGATCAGCCGCCGCATGGGCAGATCGTACGCCCGGGCGGTCTCCCGGGAAACCGGTCCGGGTCCGGACTAGCGGCGGATGGCCGACTCGGTGCCGCCCAGTGATCCAGGGCCGGCGTAGTTCACCGGTCCTCGCACGGTCACGGGCACGGGCTCGGGCTTGGGTTCCCGGGCGGTGAGGAACAGGAGCCCGGCGGCCACCATCCCGCAGCCCAGGAAGAGGCTCCATTCGAGCACCGGCAGAAGGCCCACGTCGTGACCAACCAGCAACAGCACCGCGCTCCAGGCCAGCTCCAGAGGCCCGTAGCCCATG
This sequence comes from Solirubrobacteraceae bacterium, assembly GCA_039922645.1. Lineage (GTDB taxonomy): Bacteria > Actinomycetota > Thermoleophilia > Solirubrobacterales > Solirubrobacteraceae > Palsa-465. The sequence continues at coordinate 5,884 of JBDTEE010000148.1, forward strand.
GCGACCGCGTAGTAGACGATGACGGCGGCGATCGGGACCAGGCCGAAGAGCAGCAGGGCGGCCCGGAAGGGCAGCCGTAGACGCAGATCGGGACTGACCGCGCCCAGCCAGAGATGCAGGGTCAGAATGGCCAGCGCAGCAGCGAACGGGTTGGCCAGCCACATGGCCACCGTCACCGCGCACATGACCACCAGGACGGCGGCGACGATCCCCTCGCGGTACTCGCCGATGGTCCGGCGGAGTGTGCTCCGACCGGCCGCGAAGCGGATCGCCAGCGGGCGCAGGATGGCTCCGCTGCCCAGGGCGAGCAGCGCAGCCAGGATGAGAATGGTGATCGACCCGGCGTTGAGAGAGATGGCCGCGGCGGGTAGCGGCCCCGGCGGTGCGACCGAGATCGCTCCGATGAGCCGGGCGGCCAGCACGAAGGCGGCGGCGAGCAAAAACGGCGCGGCGGCGGCCAGCACGAGGACCAGCCAGCGCCATACGGAGTGGCCGTGGCGCCGCGCGCGGGCCAGGCCGTCGACGGTCGTAAGGGCCACGGGCACGATCAGGGCCAGGATGAACAGCGATAGGGCCCATTTCGGGACCTGCTTGCCGCTGAAGATCAGATAGGGCGAGGGGGCGGGTAGGTTGGGCCCGCTGTCAAGGGCCGAAACCGTAGCCAGCACGGCCCGGCCGACCGAGTTCAGCTGATCCGGTCCGGCCAACGCCGCGCCGGGTCCCGGACCCCGCTCACCAGACAGCGACAGCGTGACCGCGGGGATCCCCTGGCCGCCGAACGGAGCCTGCGCGGAGGTGCTGAGCGGGAAGGCGAGGTGGGCGAATTGTCCGAACAGCGACGTGCCGGTCGTGGTCATGGCCGCCTGCTGACTCAGCTCGGCCCCCAGCGTGTTGCGCAGGACTGGGGGAGCAACGGCCTCCGCGTTTGACCACGGGACCACGATCGGCTGGTGCAGGTGCGCGCTGGCCAGATCCCCAAGCACGATCACGGCGTTGATCGGACCGGCGAGCGTCGCGGCCAGCCGGAGCGCGCCGGCCACGCCCTCCGAGCCGGTGGTGGAGGCCAACACGATGGTCCGATGCAGGGTCTCTCCGGCCAGATCACGAGCCAGCTCAAGTTCCGTCGCAGTCCCCGAAAGGGCCGCCGTGGCCGGGGAGCCGCGGGCATCGCGGGCCGCGATGACGACCAGGCTCCCGCTCTGGATTCCGGGCCGGGTGGCGACGACGTTCTCCAGCGCGCGGGTGCCCGAGGCGGTCTGGCCCGAGAAGGTGTCCCTGGTTACGGTGTAGCCCTCATGCTGGAAGGCGGCGCGGACCTCGGAGGCAATGTCGTAATCGGCCGAGGACCCGGCCGCTCGGTTGGGATAGGCCTTCGAGAGCCGGGACATCGTGTTAAACACGTTCTGCCCGTTGAAGGCGTCGGGAGCCAGGGTCGACGGCATCGGCTGCGGCTGGTCGGAAAAGGAGAAACCGAGCACCAGCACCGCCAGCGCCACGACCACCAGACCCGTCCGGTAGATGCGCCCGTCAAGCATCAAGCGACTTTATAGCGGCCCAAGGGCCATTACTCTTGGACTCAGACAGAGAGTGGCCGACCGATCAGCCCGCATCCTGCTCGTTGACGATGAGCAGTCGATTCAAACGCTGCTCTCCTACCCGTTGCGTAAGGAGGGCTACGAGGTCGTGCAGGCGACCGACGGGCGCCAGGCGCTGGAGCGCTTCGAGGAGCAGAGCTTCGATCTGGTGGTCCTCGACGTGATGCTGCCGGTCCTCGACGGTCTCGAGGTCTGCCGACGGCTGCGCCGCCGTAGCTCGGTCCCGATCATCATGCTGACGGCGAAGTCCGAGGAGATCGACAAGGTCGTCGGCCTTGAGCTGGGCGCGGATGACTACATCACCAAGCCCTTCTCGCTACGAGAGTTCTCGAGTCGCATCAAGGCTGCGCTGCGCCGGGCCGAGATGAGCCGGCCGGTCGAGACCGCCCCCGACGAAGCACCGCTGGAGATCCGCCAGCTCCGGATCGACTTCCCCAAGCGCACGGTACGGGTGCGCGGCGACGACGCCCAGCTGACCTACGTGGAGTTCGAGATCCTCGCCGCCCTGGCCCGTACCCCGGGCCGGGTCTACACGCGCGACATGCTCCTGGCCCGGATCTGGGGTGACTCGGCCTACCGCGATCCGCGCACGATCGACGTGCATATCCGTCACCTGCGCGAGAAGGTCGAGCGCGACCCGAAGGATCCCGAGTACCTGTTCACGGTCCGGGGCGTCGGCTACCGGTTCCGCGACACCGAGCCGTAGGGGCTGGTCATGAGGATCTCGCTGCGCAACCGGCTGGCCGTGATCTTCTTCGCCATCACGCTGCTGGCCATCGGGGCGCTTTACCTGTACGTGGCTCCGGGGCTGCAGTCGCGACTGATGGGCGCCAAGTTCCAGGAGCTGGCCAGCGCAGCCCGGGAGCACTCCGGCCCGATCAGGCGGACGGTGGGGAGCTCGATATCGCTGCCCAGCGTACGCGACCTCGTCGTGCGCACCGGGGGTGCGTCGAGCGACCGGGTGACGCTGCTGTCGGTGAACGAGGTCCAGGGCGACCGGCAGCTGTCCGTCGTCGCCGACTCCACCAACCCCGCGGCCAGCGCCGCCCTGCACTTCCCCGTCGCCGGGCAGGCCATCGCCACCGGGCGGATGGCCACGGGCACCGAGCCGACGCCCTCGGGCACGACGGCCGAGGCCGCGCTCCCGATCCGGTATGCGGGTCGGGTGGTTGCGGTGCTCGTCTACTCCGGTCCGGTCTCAGACATCGTCCGCGCCGTGACCACGGTCCGTCATGAGATCCTGGTCGCCGGCGGAATCGCCCTCGCCATCGCCCTGATCGCCGGCTATCTGGTCGCCCGCTGGCTCTCCCAGCGCGTCCGGCGTTTGGACCAGGCGGCCAAGCGGGTGGCGGCTGGGGAATTTGGGCATCCGATCCGGGTCGACTCCTCCGACGAGCTCGGCCAGCTGGCCAGTACGTTCAACGCAATGCAGGAGCAGCTCGAGCATGTCGAGCTGGCCCGGAAGAAGTTCATTGCCACGGCCTCCCATGAACTTCGCACGCCGGTCTTCTCGCTGGGCGGCTTTCTGGAGCTGCTCGAGGATGAGGAGCTCGATCCAGAGACCCGGCGCCGGTTCCTCGATCAGGTGGGTGATCAGGTGCGCCGGCTGGGCAAGCTGTCCGTCGACCTGCTCGATCTCTCCCGCCTGGAGGCGGGCTCGCTGGACCTGAATCCCGAGGACGTCGACCTCAGTGAGTTGACCCGCTCGGTGTCGGGGGAGTTCGAGCCCACCCTGGCCCAGCACGACTCGCGCCTTGAGCTCCGCCTGCCCTTGCGGCGCCTGGATGCGCAGTGCGACCCGGTGCGGGTGGCCCAGATCATGCGCATCCTGATCGACAACGCGCTGACCCACAACCCACCCGGGACCAAGATCGTGGTCACCGCCGGACGGGAGAACGGCAGCCTGCGTCTGGCCGTGCGCGACGATGGCAGAGGGATCGAGCGCACCGTGGCCCAGCGCATCTTCGAGCCGTTCTACACCGCCGATGATGCTCAGGGCTCGGGACTGGGGCTGGCCATCGCCCGCGAGCTGGCCGAGCGGATGTCCGGCGCCCTGTCGGTTTCCTCGGCGCCGGGCCAGACGGAGTTCCGGCTCGAGCTGCCGGGGGCCTGACGGGCACGGTCGCTGGTCGGCTCAGCCGCGGCGCGCGCGACCGGCTCAGCCCAGCGCGCCCCACCCATCGAGCAGGGCCAACCACACCTCGCTGCGGGTGGGGAACGGAGGTATGGCGTGCAGCAGCCGCTCCCGGGGCACCTCGGCCACGATGGCGATGGTCGCCGCCTGCAACCAGTCGGCCACCTCGGGCCCGGTGAACGTGGCTCCGATCATGAGATCGCGCTCGCGGTCAATCACGATCCGGGCGCTGGACCGGGCGCCCTTGCCGACAAAGCTCGCCCCCGGCGTGCGTCCGATCTCGGCGTCGACCGCGTGCGCCTGGACGCCATCGGCCAGAGCGCCGGCCAAGGTCTGGCCGACCGCCGCCACCTGAGGCTCGGTGAACACCACCCGGGGAGGGCCGGACGTGTCGGCCCAGGCGCGCAGGTCCCGATTCATGATCGTCGCCGCGGCCACTCGCGCCTGGTACTTGGCGGCGTGCGTGAGCAGCGCCCGGCCGTTGACGTCGCCGATCGCGAACAGCCAGTCGCGGCCCGGGACACGCATGCGCTCATCGACCTCGATCAGCTCGCCGGCCTGGAGGCCCACCGTCTCGAGGCCAAGGTCTGAGGTATGTGGCTGGCGGCCGACCGCCACCAGCAGCTCGTCGCCAATCAGCTCCTCTCCCCCGGCCAGGGTGAGGACGATGCCGCGGCCCTCGCGGTGAGCGGACTGAACCGTGGCGTCGTGGCGCACGTCGACGCCGATCTCGGCCAGGCTGTCGGCCACCTGATCGCCGGCGAACGGCTCCTCATCGGGCAGCAGGCGTCCCTCGGCCTCGATCAGGGTCACCTCGGCCCCCAGCGTCGCCCAGGCCTGGGCCAGCTCGCAGCCGACCACACCGCCGCCGAGCACGAGCAGTCGCCCGGGGACCGCCTTGGACGTCGTTCCCTCGCGGCTTGTCCACAGATCTATCTCGGCCAGTCCCGAAATCGGTGGCACCGCCGCGCCGCTGCCCACCGCCACGACGACTGCCCGCCGCGCTCTCAGACGCTCGCCGCAGACCACAACCTCCCGTTCCCCGTCCAGGCGGGCCTGACCGCGCTTGAGATGAATTCGCTTGGCCTCGATCCACTTGAGCTGACCCGCGTCATCGAGGTCGTGGATGACCTCGTCGCGGCGGTCCAGCACCGTCTGAGGGTCAAGGCTCCGGGTCACCGCCTCCCGCGCGCCGGGTACGCGGCGGACCTCAGCCAGCAGCTCTGCCGGGCGCAGTAGGGCCTTGGCCGGCATGCAGGCCCAGTAGGCGCACTCACCGCCGACCAGCTCGCGCTCGACCAGCACGACGTCCAGGCCCTCGCCGGCCAGTCGTCCGGCGCATACCTCTCCGGCCGGGCCGGCCCCGACCACGATCACGTCGTGCTCGCTCATCATGAGCAGAACCGTAATCGACACGGAGCTCGGCCCGGAGGGCCCGGGCGTGGCTCAGGACACTTCGCGCAGCCGGCCCGTCTCCACCTCGTAGACAAAGCCGCGCACCGAATCCTTCTTGGGGATGAAGGGCGAGGCCTGGATCCGGGCGATCGACTGCCGTACGTCACCCTCGAGGTCGGGGAAGGCCTCGGCGGCCCACTCGGGGCGGATGCCGGTGTCCTCCTCGATCGCCGACCGGAACTGGTCGTCGGTGAAGGTGAGCATCCCGCAGTCGGTGTGGTGGATCAGGACGATCTCCTCGGTCCCGAGCAGGCGCTGCGAGATGGCCAGGCTGCGGATGGCGTCGTCGGTGACCACGCCACCGGCGTTGCGGATGACATGGGCGTCACCCTCCTGGAGCCCGAGCGCGCCGTGAACATGCAGGCGTGCGTCCATGCACGCGACCACGGCGACCTTGCGGGCCGGGGGCGACGGCAGGTCGGCCTTGTCGAACGACGAGGCGTACTGCTCGTTGTTGGCGATCAACTCGTCGGTCTGGCTCACTTTGTTCTCCTTGGGGAATCGTGCTTGATCCCAATAATCCGCATCAGCTCTATCGACTTGGGCGGATTGGGCCGCGCCGACTGGCCCTGGGTTAGGTTTGCACGGTGGAGCCTTCCCTCAATTCATCCGCGCAACGCCGGCGACTTGTGCTCGATCTGGGCCTTGAGCTGCGCGAGCGTGTGCTACCCGAGCTCGGCGCGTTCGCCGGACGCGCACACACCGGTGGCGGCGCAGGGGGGGACATCACCTTTGCCGTCGACGCGGTCGCCGAGGCGGCCCTGGAGGAGTTCCTGGCCGAGCGCGCACCGGGGCTGGCCTACTACTCCGAGGACCGCGGGTTGGTGGCGTCGGGCGCCTCCCACGACGTGCTGATCGTCGACCCGATCGACGGCACGCGGCCGGCCATGGCGGGACTGGAATCAGCCTGTGTGGCTGTGGCCCTGGCTCCCCTGGGCGACGGTGACCCGACCGTGGCCGACGTGGACAGCGCCTGCGTGGTCGAGATCAAATCCGGCCAGTGGTTCCTGGCCGGCCGGGGCGAAGGCGTGAGGATGTCCAGCGGTGCCCCGCGGCTGAGCGCCAATGAGGATCCTCGTCGCATGTTCTGGGGCTACGGCTTCCGCGGCCGGCCGGCCCGAGCCACGGTCGAGGTGCTGGCCGAGCTGATCGACGACTCCTCAGTCGGGGGCGGAACCTTCGAACTGGGATCTCAGGCCTTCGCCATGACCCGGGTCGTCTCCGGGCAGCTCGACGCCGTGGTCGAGGTCGGCTCGCGGATGATCGACGAGGTGCCGGGCATGCGAGCCGAATTTGAGCGCGTGGGCGGCGGGCAGGTGCTCAACAACTCCCCCTACGACCTGGCCGCGCCGTGGCTCTGCCTCCACGAGGCCGGAGGCGTGATCAGCGACGGCTGGGGGCGCCCGCTGGATGCCCGGCGGCTGCTTGGGTCCGGCCACGAGTTCCAGATGTCCTCGATCTCGGCCGCTCACCCGGCTCTCCATCAGCAGCTGGTGGCCGCCGTGGACGCCGGGATCGAGCGGCTGCGGCACCTGAAGAGCTGACCCGCCGGTTATCTTTCCGTTCGTCCACTTCAGGCCATGCTCCAGCCCGTCTCCGTCGCCCACAAGCACCTCTCCGACTACGCGAGCATTGTCGGCCGTCCCCTGGTCGACGAAATCCATGAGCGGGCGGGCCGGTTGGCGGGCAAGCGGATCCTCCACGTTTCGGCGACCGCGTTCGGCGGTGGGGTCTCGGAGATCCTCTACACGCTGGTCCCGCTGATGATCGACGTGGGCCTGCAAGTCGAGTGGCAGGTCATCTACGGCCGCGAGGAGTTCTTCAACGCCACCAAGCTGATGCACAACGCCCTCCAGGGCAGCCCCGACGACCTCACCCCCGAGCAGTGGGCCACCTGGCGGCTCTTCAACGTGATCAACGCCCGCGAGCTGACCGGCGACTGGGACGTGTGCATCGTCCACGACCCGCAGCCGGCTGCGCTGCCCTCCCTGGTCGCCGAACGCGCCCGCCATTGGGTCTGGCGCTGCCACATCGATCTCTCGGCGCCCAATCCCGAGACCCTGGCCCAGCTTTCGCCGTACTTCGACCCCTACGAGGCGGCCGTCTTTCACATGCCTGCCTACGTCCCGCCCGGGGTCGACGGCCGGGCCCACATCGTGCCGCCGGCGATCGACCCCCTGGCGCCCAAGAACATGGCCTTCTCGCCCGAGGATGCGGTCTACATCTGCTCGCAGTTCGGGATCGATGTCGACCGTCCGCTGCTCTGTCAGGTTTCGCGCTTCGACCCCTGGAAGGACCCACTGGGGGTGATCGACGCCTACCGCCTGGTCAAGGAGCAGATGCCCGAGGTGCAGTTGGCCCTGGTCGGCTCAATGGCCACCGACGATCCCGAGGGCTGGGACTTCTTCAACGCCACCGTGGCCCATGCTGCCGGCGATCCCGACATTCACATCCTCAACAACCTCAACAACGTCGGGGCGATTGAGGTCAACGCGTTCCAGTCTCACTGCGACGTGGCGCTCCAGAAGTCGACTCGGGAGGGCTTCGGGCTGACCGTCACGGAGGCTATTTGGAAGGCGCGCCCGTTCATCGGCGGCGCGGTCGGCGGGATCCCCCTCCAGATCTCCGATGGCGAGACCGGGTTCCTGGTCTCCAGCGTTGAGGAATGCGCGCAGCGCTCGCTGGAGATCCTCTCTGATCCGGGGCTCGGCAGGCGACTGGGCCGGGCGGGCAAGGAGAGCGCCCGGCGCAATTTCCTCAGCCCGAGACTGCTCCGGGACTGGCTGGTGCTGTTCGAGGGACTCGAGGCGTGATTTAGTGCAAGGAGATGTCGCCTGACACTCCGCTCGTCCTGGTCTCCAACCGAGGCCCGGTCACCTTCCAGCCCGGAGGCGAGATCAAGCGGGGTACCGGCGGCCTGGTCACCGCGCTGATCGGCCTGGCCTCCCACCGGCCGGTGACCTGGGTCGCCTCGGCGATGACCGACGAGGACGTGGCCGCGGCCGAGCGGGCCGACGGACGGCCCTTCCCGGTGGTGTCGCCCGACGGCGACGAGTACCGCGTGAAGCTAGTCGCCTCCGACCCTGACGCCTACGAGGGCTTCTACAACATCATCGCCAACCCGATGCTGTGGTTCATTCAGCATTACCTGTGGGATCTGTCCAATGCCCCGGACATCCGTCGCCACGAGACCGAGGCGTTCGAGTTTGGTTACAACGTGGTCAACGAGGACCTGGCCCGAGCGGTGCTGGAGGAGGTCGAGGACATTGAGAGGCCGGTGATCATGGTCCACGATTACCACCTCTACACCCTGCCGGGCCTGATCCGCCGCGTCCGTCCCGACGCCTTTCTGCACCACTTCATCCACATCCCGTGGAGCCAGTCAGACTCCTGGCGGGTGCTGCCCTCGGTGATCCGCACGGAGATCTACGAGGGCATTCTGTCCAACGACATCATCGGCTTTCACACCCGCCACTACCGCCGCAACTTCCTGCAGTGCTGCGAGGACCTGATGGGCCTCGAGGTGGACTACGACACCGGGGTCGTCCAGTGCGACGGACGCGAGGTGTGGGTGCGGGCCTACCCGCTGCCGATCGACTCGCGAGCGATCCAGAGCACCGCCCGGCGCCCCCGGGTGCACGAGTTCGAGGGCGAGCTGCTGCGCCGCCGCCGGGACCACCTCATCCTGCGCGTGGATCGCGCCGACCTGAGCAAGAACGTCCTGCGCGGCTTCAACGCCTTCGACATCTTCCTCGAACAGCACCCCGAGTTCCGCGAGAAGGTCACGTTCATCGCCCAGCTGATGCCGTCCCGGACCGACGTGCCCGAGTACGCCGAGTATCTGGAGCGGATCGAGGCGGTGGTGGCCGTGGTCAACCACCGCCACGGCTCGCCGGACTGGATGCCCATCCAGCTCAAGCTCCGCGATGACCTCGAGGAGGCCGTGGCCGCCTACAAGCACTACGACATGCTGATGGTCAACGCCATGTTCGACGGCATGAATCTCGTCGCCAAGGAAGGTCCGATGGTCAACGAGCGCGCCGGAGTCTCGGTCCTGTCAGAGAACACCGGCGCCCATGAGGAGCTCGGCGAGTTCGCCCTGTCGGTCAATCCGTTCGACCTCCAGGAGCTGGCCGACTCGATCCACGCCGCCCTGACCATGCCCGTTCAGGAGCGACAGCGACGCCACGAGGGTTTGAAGTCGATCGTCACCGCCAGGGATCCGGGGGATTGGATCGATGACCAGCTGGCCGACATCAAGGCCAAGGAGCGGGGCGAGCCGCACTAGCGGCGGAATTCGCGAGGGCTATTCGAGCGTCCGACCCTCGCTGAGCCTCACGATGTAGTCAGCGATCCGCTGGGCCCGACGGGCCGGCGTGCGGACGTTGTGCAGCCGGTAGAGAAAGGCATAGCGGCGGGTGCCCGTGAGCGTGGCGAAGAACTCCCGTGCCGTGGGATTCTGGTCCAGTCGGCGGCGATCAGCCCTGTGGCCTTCTCGCGGTTGACCTGGGACCACTTGCTGCGCGGTCCCCGCGGGGTGAAGCGCTGAAGGAAGTAGGTGTCG
>JBDTEE010000149.1:0-17677 GCA_039922645.1 Solirubrobacteraceae bacterium
AGGTCCGGCTGAGCGGCTTCATCACCGTGTCGGGACGCGACGAGGCGGACCTGCGTCGCTCCTGCACGGAGGTGGTCGATCACGCCGCTCGCGCGCACCTCGAGCTGCACCGGCTCTACGGGCAGCAGGCTGACGCGTTCACGTTCACTCTTCCTCTCGGCCGCGGGCTGCGATGAACCTGCGCTCGGCGCAACGACCAGGACACCGCGTGAGCACGCGGCATGCCCAGGCCCTGTATCCGTTCATCGCCGCCGGTGGCATGAGCGGACGCGGGGTCTTCGTGGGACGCGACGCTAACGGCGGGGCGTTCTGCTTCGACCCGTGGCTGCATTACGGCGAAGGCACGTTGGATGACCCCAACGTGATCGTGCTCGGAAAGCTCGGGCAGGGCAAGAGTTCCCTGGTCAAGACGTTGCTCTGGCGGATGCTGCTGTTCGGCCGTCGCGCCTTCGTCCTCGACGTCAAGCGGGAGTACGGGCCGCTGTGCGAGGCGGTCGGAGTGAAGCCGATCTCCCTGGTCCCCGGCGGAGGCGTGCGGCTCAACCCGCTGGCATCCCGGCCTGAGGAGCACGCACAGCTCGAGCTCCTGCGCGCGGTGACCGTGACCGCGGTGGGCGGGCCGCTGACCCAGGTCGAGGCCGGGGCGCTGCGCGAGGCGCTGCGCGTCGTACGTGCCCAGGCTCGGGAGCCCACGCTGCCCGACATTGCCGCGGTCCTGTTCGCGCCGGTGAGCCAGATGGCCGAACACCTGCAGACCAGCCCTTCACGTCTGGCCGCCGACGCCCGCCGGGCGGCACTGGCGCTTCAGGATCTGTGCGAGGGCCCGCTCCGCGGGATGTTCGACGGCCCGACGACCCCGGGCCTCGATCTCGATGCCCGCCTGCTGGTGCTCGATCTCCACGCTGTCCGGGACTCCCCCGCCGTGGGCATTCTCATGGCCTGCGCCAGCGCGTGGATCAGTGCGCTGCTGGCTCGGACCGCCGACCGGCCGGGGCGCGAACGGCTGATCAACGTGGCCGATGAGTCCTGGAAGATCGTTCAGCACGCGGGCCTAGGCGAGTGGTTTCAGTCCAACTTCAAGCTCGCCCGGCAGTTCGGCGTGATGAACCTCGTCGTCCTGCACAAGCTGGCCGATCTGCACGGCGCCGGAGACGCAGGCTCCCGGGCCGCGCGGATCGCCGAGGGCCTGGTCGCCGACGCCTCGACGCGCATCGTCTATCACCAGGACGAGAGCCAGATAGCGCTGACGCGGGACCTGCTCGGTCTCTCTGGCGCCGAAGCCGAGCTCATCTCGCTGCTCGGCCCCGGGCAGGCTCTATGGCGGGTCGGCGGCCGCTCGTTCGTGGTCCAGCACTGCCGCTCGCGCTTCGAGGCCCGGCTGACGGACACCGACACGGGTATGCAGGCCACCCGCACCGGACCGGTGCGCCGATGAGGAGCAGCGCCGTGAGCCACGGGCCGTCCGACGCGGCCATGCTGGGGCTGATCGGCGGCGCCGCGGCACTTGGCTTAGCCGTCTGGACGTGGGGAGGCCTGGCCGGCACGCTGTTCGGTCGGGGCTGGCCCACTCTTGACCCCGCTCAGATCCCTGAGGTGATCCTCCGGCTTCCTGGGCATGTGGCCAACCCGGCTGTCGCCTGGCCGCCGACCGCGCGCAGCCGGCTCCCCGGTCCCGTCGGTTCCTACGTGACTCTGCTGCTCATCGTCATTGGCGCCGGGAGCTCGACCCGGTTGGCCTTGCGCTCGGGCGTGGCGAGCGCTTTGCTGGGCAGTGGGCGGCGCGGTGCTCGGTGGGCGGGTGCGGGAGAGCTGCGCCGGCTGCGCTCCTCGCTCCCGCGGGTCCGTCGCAGAGCCGACGGCAGCGCACGCCTCACGTTGGGCCGCTACCGCGGACGGCTGCTCCAGGCCGAGGAGCGCCACGCCCTGGTCGCCTTTGGGCCACCGCAGTCGGGCAAGTCAGCCGGCCTGGCCGTTCCTGCTCTGCTCGAATGGCCCGGGCCCGCGGTGGCCTCCTCGATCAAGACAGATCTGCTGGCCACGACGATTGAGCGGCGACGCGCGTTGGGCCCGGTGTACGTCTTTGACCCCTTCGAACTCTCGGGCGCTGAGGCGCAGACCTGGTCGCCGCTGGCTGGCTGCCGGACCTGGGACGGCGCGCTCGAGGCGGCATGGCGCTTGGCCGGAGCGGCGGAGCTCGATCAGAAGGGCGTCGAGGGTGGCGATTTCTGGGCTGTGGCCGCTGAGCAACGCCTCGCCCCGCTGCTCTACACCGCGGCCGGTGCGGGGCTGGGGATGGACGCCGTGGTCCGCTGGGTCTACGGGCAGGGCGGTCGTGATCTGGACGAGTGCATCGCCCGGCTGACCGGGGAGGCCCGGGAGCCCGCGGAGCTGGACGATGTCCACGCCGCGTATGACGCGCTGCGCGCCTTCGAGACGCAGGCCGATCGCACCCGCACATCGATCGAGGCCACTGCACAGGGCCTGCTGCGGGCCTACCGCTTCCGCCGGGTCCTGCGCTCGGCGGCGTCTTGCGAGATAACCGCGGACGCGTTGCTCGATGAGCGCGCCACGCTCTATCTGATCGGTGACGCCAAGGCATCGAAGCTGCTGCGCCCGATCTTCCTGGCCCTGCTCTCGGAGGTGGTCGACCGTGCCTACGAACGCGCGACGCGAGCCGGCGGACGTCTGGCCGATCCGCTCCTGCTCTGCCTGGACGAGGCCGGCAACGTAGCTCCGCTGCCGAACCTGGCCGAGGTCGCCTCGACTGCGCCCAGCCACAACATCCAACTGATCTCGATCTTCCATGATCTTGCCCAGGCCCGCAGTCGCTACGGACGCCAGGCCGAGACAGTTATCAACAGCCACCGGGCGCGGATGCTCCTGCCCGGTGTGGCCGACCTGGACACGCTGCGCTATTTCTCGGATCTCGTCGGCGACGAGGAGGCTCGCGACACCTCTCGGACGACTGGGGCGGGCTCCGGAGGCGGGACCGCGACCAGGTCAGTGCGGCGTCGCCCCCTGGTGGCCGCGGAGTCTCTGCGCCAGCTCCCCGACCGCCACGCTCTCCTGCTCTACGGCCGCATGCCACCGGCCGAGGTGGAGCTTCGAATGTGGTTCGGTGATCGGCGCCTGCGCCGTCTGGCGGCGGCAACCGCGGCATGACCAATTTCGACCCTGACGATTGGCGCCCGGAGGATCTCGACCCTGAGGGGCCTTGGCTACCCGGCCCGCCCGGACCGGACGAGGACGAGACGACCGAGGAGGTGGATGACGGTGAGACGGTCCGCTGGCCGCTGACGTGGCGCGGTCTCTATCCCCGCGAGCGCTGGCTGTGGTTCGAACGGCTGTGGGCCAATGTCTGCGACCTGCGCGTCCGCTACCGGCTGGCCGTTCGCTGCGGCTGGTGGGAGGACGAGGTTCAGCTCGAGACCCTGGCCGCGCTGGCCGCCTGGACTGACCGCTACGACTCCGGTGAGTGGGACGACCCGCCGGGCAAGCTGGCCCTCCTGTTCGAGCTGGAGCGCGTGGCGGCGCTGCTCCGGGATGGACTTGACCCCTTCCATCCTGAGCGCGACCGGGAGGCCTTCGTGAGTCATCTGCTGCGGATCGGCTGTCAGCCGCCGCCGGGCTGAGTGGTGACGAGACATGACCGCGGGTTAGGCTCAAAGCTCGGAAACCCAACGCCGCACAGGAGGCAGAGATGAAACTCAGCGCCCGCAACCAGCTCTCTGGCACGGTGGTCGAAATCACCCGCGGAGAGGCGATCGCCAACGTCGTCCTCGACGTGAACGGCCAGCGTCTGGTCGCCTCGATCACCGTGGAGGCGGTCACCGAGCTAGGGCTGCAAGCGGGCAAGCCGGTCACGGCCATCGTCAAGGCCTCCGACGTGCTGATCGCCGTCGCCTAGCCGGTACTACCGCTGCATCGCAGCCACCCGGGCGATTAGGCTGTGGCCAGCAATCGCCGGAACGAGAGGAGAAACCACGCGATGCCTCTGAACGCGCGCCAGCCGAACCGCCCGCACAACCGTCCTCTGGTTCTGGCCAGCCATACGGACGTCGACGGCGAGATGCCGATCGACAGCCTGTCCGCGAAGGGCGTTGGCGCCGACGCGGCCTACGAGATCATCACCAGCGAGCTGCTCCTGGACGGCCAGGCACGGCTGAATCTGGCCACGTTCGTCACCACCTGGATGCCCTCGCTGGGCGGGCGGCTCATGGCCCAAACCGCGAACAAGAACATGATCGACAAGGACGAGTACCCGCAGACCGCGGAGCTCGAGGCCCGCTGCGTGAACATCCTGGCCGATCTGTGGAGCGCCCCCGAGCAGGAGAACGCCACCGGTTGCTCGACCGCCGGCTCCAGCGAGGCGGCGATGCTCGCGGGGATGGCGCTCAAGTGGCGCTGGCGCGCCCGGCGCCGGGACGCGGGGAAGCCCACCGACCGACCGAACCTGGTCATGGGGAGCAATGTGCAGGTCTGCTGGGAGAAATTCTGCCGCTACTGGGACGTCGAGCCGCGGCTGGTGCCCATGGAGGGCGAGACCTTTCACCTCACCGCCGAGCGGGCGGTTGCCCAGTGCGATGAGAACACCATCGGCGTGATGGCCATCCTCGGGTCCACCTTCGACGGCAGCTATGAGCCGATCAAGGAGATCGCCGAGGCGCTGGACCGGCTAGAGGCCGAGAAGGGCATCGACGTTCCGCTCCACGTGGACGCCGCCTCGGGCGGCTTCGTGGCACCGTTCCTGGACCCGGACCTGGAGTGGGATTTCCGCCTGCCCCGAGTTCAGTCCATCAACGCCTCCGGCCACAAGTACGGCCTCGTTTACCCGGGAGTGGGTTGGGCGATCTGGCGCGACCAAGCTGCTCTGCCTCGGGAGCTGGTCTTCGACGTCAACTACCTGGGCGGCCATATGCCCACGTTCTCACTGAACTTCTCGCGGCCCGGCAGCGAGGTCATCGCCCAGTACTTCATGTTCATGAGCCTGGGACGCGAGGGCTACACCACAGCGATGCGCGACCTCCGCACGATCGCCACGCACATCTCGGCCGGCGTCTCCGCGCTGGGCCCATACCGGCTGTTGTCCGATGGCAGCGAGCTGCCCGTGTTCGCCTTTACCCTGAATCCGGGCGTCGAGTACTACAACGTGTTCGATGTCTCCGACCGCCTGCGCGAGCGCGGCTGGCTCGTCCCCGCCTACACCTTCCCGGCAAACCGTCAGGACCTGAGCGTGCTGCGCGTGGTCGTCCGCTCGGGCATGAACGTCGAGATGGGCGACAAGCTGCTCGACCACCTCGGCGAGCAGACCGCCGCCCTCCAATCGCTCACCGCGCCGCTCCCGCGGCCGGCGTTCAAGCAGCGCTCGGCCTTCGCGCACTGACGCGCGGCCTCCGAACCCTCAGATCGCCCCGGCCAGGCGACGCCCCGCAGCCCTCAGCTCCCTGGGCGTACCGGCCTCAGTGACCGTCTGCAGATCGAGAATCCGCGCCCCGAAGCTGTCCAGGCCGTTGGCGCCGACCACGGCGTGACACGGCACCCCGGCCTGACGCGCCCGGATGGCCACCTCGGAGACCGCCTTGCCGACGAGGCTTTGCTCATCGAGTCGTCCCTCGCCGGTGATCACCGCGTGGGCGGCGCGCATGCGGCGATCGAAATCGAGCGCATCGAGTACGAAGGCCGCCCCGGGAACTAACTCCGCCCCGTAGACCGCCCACAGCCCGCCGGCCAGCCCGCCCGCTGCACCGGTCATCGGCTGTCCGCGGGGATCGCGCCCCCAGCGCCGAGCCAGTCCATGCAGACGGGCGCTCAGCCGGCGCACCGTGTCGGGGTCGGCCCCCTTTTGAGGCCCGAACACGCGGGCGGCGTCCTCAAACGGCGTGCGCACGTCGCACAGCACGATGAGCTTGGCCCCGCCCAGTCCACCGCCGTGGTCGATGGCCTGGATCGCCCACGCCCCGCCATCGGTGGTCGCGCTGCCTCCGACGCCCACGTAAATCGTCTTCGCACCGGCGGCGACCGCGGCCCGGATGAGCTCTCCCGTCCCGGTCGTGCGAGCGGCGAAGGCGTCCCGTTCGGCTTCGGTCACCAGGTGAAGACCGCTGGCCGCGGCGGTCTCGATCACCGCCTCGCCGTCCCCGAGGCCGAAGCGGGCCTCGATCTGACGTCCGAGGGGGTCGCTGGCAGCAACCGTCAGCAGTTGCGCCCCCAGCGGGTCGGCCAGGGCGGCGAGCGTCCCCTCCCCGCCATCGGCGATCGGACAGAGATCCACGGGACGGCCGGCGGCGGTGAGACCCTCCCCCAGGGCCACCGCGACCTCGGTGGCGGTCAGGGTTCCCTTGAAGGCATCCGGAGCCACGAGCACGGTCTCGGGAATGCGTGCCGCCGCGCTCACGCCGCCAGTATCCGTCATGCTGCGCACGATGGCCGAATACGAGGTCATAGAGGCGGCGGGCATCGAGGTGCGGCTCTCGAACCCGGGCAAGATCTTCTTTCCCGAGCGGGGCATCACCAAGCTCGATCTGGCGCGCTATTACTTGGAGCTGGCCGGTCCGGTGACCAACCAGCTGCGCGACCGCCCGACGGTGCTCAAGCGCTTTGTCGATGGCGCGGCCAAGAAGCCGTTCTTTCAGAAGCGCATCCCCGACACCGCTCCGGAGTGGCTCCAGACCGCCGAGGTCACCTTTCCCAGCGGCCGCAGCGCACGGGAGCTGCTCCCCAACGATGCCGCCCACCTGCTGTGGGGAGTCAACCTGGGGGTGATCGACTGGAACCCGTGGGCGGTGCGGCTACCCGACCTCGACCATCCCGATGAGCTGCGGGTGGATCTCGACCCGACGCCGGAGGCCAGCTGGGACGACGTGCGTCAGGTTGCCCTGGTCGCCCGGGAGGTCCTCTCCGATCACGGCCTGACGGGCTTTCCCAAGACGAGCGGATCCCGGGGCATCCACATCAACGTGCCCATCCGGCCCGAGCATGACTTCATCGCCGTGCGCCGCGCGGCGGTGGCGCTGGCCCGCGAGGTGGAGCGCCGCGCGCCGGAGATCGCCAGCAGCAAGTGGTGGAAAGAGGAACGCCACGGGGTGTTCATGGACTACAACCAGAACGCTCGCGACCGGACCGTGGCCTCGGCCTACAGCGTCCGCCCGACCCCCGACGCCCGTGTCTCGACACCATTGAGCTGGGATGAGGTGCCCGATGTCGACGCGGCCGAGCTGCGCATCGACACCGTCCCCGCCCTGGTCACCCGGCGCGGCGATCCTCATGCCGACATCGACGCCCATGCCGGCGGGCTCGAGGGGCTGCTCGAGCTCTCACGCCGCGACGAGGAGAACGGCCTCGGGGACGCGCCCTGGCCACCTCACTTCCGCAAGCAGGAGGGCGAGCCGCGGCGGGTACAGCCCAGCCGGGCGCGGAAGGACTGAGACGGCGCGATCCTGAGGCCCGGCGGCGCTAAAGCTGCATCTGGCCGAGCTGGCAATCGGCCGGCGGCTTGTCCTCCCTCCAGCGCAGGATCTTCGTGCCGTGACGGATTCGCCCCCCGCTGGCGTGGTCGAAGGTCACCTCAACGACCAGCTCGGGCCGGAGGTTGATCCACTCGAGGTCCTTCTCGCTCTTCCAGCGGCTGGGGTCGCCGTGCCCGCGCTCGCCCGTCTCGTACGGAGCCAGTGTCTCGACCAGAGCCCGCTTCTCAGACGCCCGCAGGCCCGAGGAGTGCCCGACGACGTGGAGCCTGCAGCGCTCGTCGTACAGGCCCAGGATCAGCGAGCCGACCGTGTCGGGCTCCTTGCCGGGGCGGTAGCCGACCACGACGGCGTCGATCGTCCGCACGCGCTTGACCTTGACCATTCCGGCGCGCGAACCCGGGCGATAGGGAGCGCCGAGCTCCTTGGCCACCACGCCTTCGCCATGGGCCAGCCAGGCGGCGGTCCCCTCGGGGTCACGGGTCAGCGGGGTCAGGCCGATGCCTGACTCGGTCAGTTCCTCGAGGATCGCCCGCCGCTCGGCGAACGGACGCCCGGTCAGGTCCTCATCGTCGATGGCGAGCACGTCGAAGGCCACGAACCGAGCCGGCGTCTGCTCGGCGAGCATGGCGATCCGCGACGCGGCGGGATGGATGCGCTGCTGGAGGGCGCCAAAGTCCTGCTGGCCGTCCTCGGCGTCGATGATGATCTCGCCGTCGACGATGTAGCGCCCGCCGGGGAAGGCCAGCTCGGGGAAGTACCGGTCCAGCGGCTTGGCGCCGCGGGACTGGATCATGACCTCGTCGCCGTCGACGAAGACGATGGCCCGGAAGCCATCGAACTTGGGCTCGTAGCTCCACTGCTCCCCCTCCGGAAGCTGCTTCTTGGAGCGGGCCAGCTGGGGTTCGACGGGGGGCTTCAGAGGCAGGTTCATGCCCGGCGATGCTATCCCGCGGAAGGCGGTCTGAGCTGCACGAACCGTCTACGATCGTACGATGGCCGCCGAACAAGCCACCGCCGCCGAGGAGGAATATCTCGAGTCGCTGTTCTGGCTCTTCGAGGCCGGCCTGCCCATGACCGGGGCCAACCTGTCCCGAGCGATGCAGCTCTCCGCCCCGACCGTGCACGAGATGCTCGGGCGCCTGGAGCGGGACGGCTACGTGGCCCGCGGCGCCGGACGAGCGATCGAGTTCACCGATACCGGGCGCCAGCACGCCGAGCGGATCGTCAGCCGACACCGGATGATCGAGCGTTTCCTGACCGATGTGGTCGGCGTCCCCTGGGACGACGTCCATGAGGAAGCCGAGCACCTCGAACACGCCATGACTCCCCGGTTCGAAGCCTATGTCCGCGCGGCGGTGGGAGACGCCAAGACCTGTCCCCATGGCCACCCGATCAAGGTCGGCCAGCGCGTCGAAGGGGTGCCCCTGGCCGACTGTGAGCTCGGCGCCAAGGTGACCATCCTGCGGCTCGAGAACGAGGCCGAAGATCTGCTGCACTACCTGAAGCACGCGGGGATCGCCCCGGGCATCAAGGGCACGGTCAGCATGCGCGACGCCGAGCAGGTCCAAATCGACGTGGACGGCGATCCGGCCACGGTGACCGTCAGTGTGGCCGAGACCGTCTCGGTGGTCGCGGATCCCTCACCGCCGCCCCGGACCGCGCTGCCCGACCAGTTGGTCCTGGGCCGCGAGCGCTACGGGCGCTAGTCGCGTCGGCGGCGGGTCCGCGCGCCCGCGGTCAGCCTCAAGTTCGGACCAAACAACGGCGGCATCGAGGGGGAGGTTCGGGAGCCCCTGGCTTGGACTCGCCCCCGGTTGCGGCCGTTAGCCGGCGAAGGTGAGCGATGCCGGGCTCGCACATGGGACCGGCCCTGGACGAGGCCGATCCAACTACCTTCGATGCTCTTGCCGTTCGTCCCCCCGCAGCGGCCACGGAGGCCGCGAGCGGCTCAGACCGCGACGGGCAGCTCGCGCCCGGAAGTCAGCCAGCGCTTCAGCTGCGCGTAGACGGCCGGGTGGTTGAGCAGATCGAAGTGGGTGGCGCCGCCCAGGTGGCTGTACTGCTCGATGGGGAACTCCAGGCGCTCGCCGCGCCCCTCGTGTGACCAGGCGCTGGGACGCAAGACGAGGAGATCGCCGATCATGCGGCCAAAGCGCGCGTCGGCATCCCGGGTCAGGGTGGCGGAGACGAAGTAGTGGTTGGCGCTCTTCAGGAACGGGACAACGGTGCCGGTATTGGAGCGGAAGGCATCGGGGTCATGGCCGTGCCAGTCCTCGTCGACCACGTAGCCGTAGCCGAGGTCCTTCACTCCGGCGCTGCGCAGCTTGATCGGCTTGGCGAAGGGCCGCGTCTCGGGCAGACGCGAGAGGGCGTGGCAAGCGGCGTTGGCGCCCAGCTCTAGTGGGGCGCCCTTGTGCGGCGTGCCGAGTATGAATATGTGACCGACCTGCTCGCGCCATGAACCCTCCGGCGCGTAGTGGCAGGCGCTCCGAGCCACCAGGCCGCCCATTGAGTGACCGATCAGGGCGATCTCGGTCACCGGGACGGGCCATTCGGCGCAGAGCTGATCGAGCAGCTCGGCCAAGTGGCGCCCGTTGTTGGAGATGTGCAGGCCGCTGTTGTAGCGCAGGTAGAGGGAGGTGTAGCCGTGCTCGCCCTCGAGCCGGTCGCCGTAGGGAACCGACCGGGTGACGCGCAAGCGCCAGGCGTCATCGGTCTCACACAGGCCGTGGAGGAAGATGGCCAGCCGCGGCCGCGCGCCGGGTAGGGCAGGGGCAAGGTTCGCGGCTCCATCCGGGAGGTTGGCGGCGCCGTAGCCCAGGCTCATCGGGCGGACCAGCTTGCTCCCCTGCTCGGTCAGCATGTCCCCCCAGGCACCGTTGATGGCCCCCAGAGTCAGGCGGCCCGCCGTGGTGTCCTCAAGGGAGGAGCCGTGGACAGGGCGCGTCAGGCTGTAGGCGCGCCCTCCGCCCCGGACCAGCCCCCCGGTCAGCGCCCGGGCGGCGGAGTAGGCGGTTCCAGCGATGCGGTCATGCATGGCCCGCACGGGTGGGGCCGGCTGGCCGAGAGGCCGAAGACGCGGCCGGCGACACCCTCGTGCACCTCGCGCACCTGGGTGGCCAGTCCGGCGGCCGCACTCCCGGCCAGATCTCCTAGTGCGCGGGCTTCATCCGGCTGCATGGGCAGGTGTTCCAATCTGGTCGTACGCCTCGGCCAGGCGCTTTACGCCCTCCGTGATCTGGTCGGAATTTACTCCTGAGTAGGCGATGCGTAAAGCAGAGTCACCTCCCTCCAGCAGAAAGTCGGTGCCCTTGACGAAGATCACGTCGCGTTCCTTGGCGGCGTCGAACAGAGCGTTCACATCGGTGCCGCGGGGAAGGTCGACCCAGAGGAAATAGCCCCCCTGCGGAGCGAAGAAGCGCGCGTCGGGCAGATGCTCCTCGAGCGCCGCGCACAGCGTCTGAGCGCGCTCGCGCAGCGCGTCACGCACGGTTGAGATGGCCCCATCGATGGCGCCCGAGCGGCAGAACTGGTTGACGATCCCCTGAGCGACCATATTCGGCGAGATATACGTGCTGGTGGCCAGCTTGGCGATCCGGCCGATCAGCTCGGGGGGACCGACCAGGTAACCGACCCGGATCCCGGGACACACGGTCTTGGAGAACGAGGAGGCATAGACCACGCGCTCGGGATCCATCGAGACCATGGTCGGCAGCGTCTCGCCCTCGAAGCGCAGCGCGACGTAGGGATCGTCCTCGAAGATGGTGAAGTCGTGCTCACGAGCCAGGTCGAGCAGGGTCTCGCGCTTGGGGCCGGACAGCGTGTAGCCGGCGGGATTCTGGAAGTTGGGGATGATGTGGGCCAGCTTGGGCTGGGTGCCAGCGTTGAGCAGGCGACTGAGGGCGGCCGTGTCGATCCCGTCGGGCTCGAGCTCCACCATGCGCACGTCGGCGCCGCGCTGGCGCAGGGAGAGCAGCGTCCGGTCGTACGTGGGTCGCTCAACGATCACCGCGTCACCCGGGCCAACGAGGGCATCGAAGAGAAATGCGTCGGCCTGCATCGACCCGTTGGTGACCAGCACCGATGCCGGCTCCACCCCGTGCTGCTCGGCGATCCATGCCCGCAGAGGGAGGTACCCGACCGACGTTCCGTAGGCGGTCAGTCCGCCCGGATCGGCGCTGAAGGCCTGCTCAGCAGCGGCACGCAGCCCGTCCACATCGACGATGTCGAGCGAGGGGGCGCCGCGGGCAAAGGAGATCGTCTCAGCCACAGCTCAAGACTACGACTTCGGGGTCCCGGACGGCCTCAAAGGTGAACGTCGAGGATCGCCCGGTCGCCACCCTCGAAGCCGCGGAGCTCGACGCTGCGCACCTCCGGCAGCGACTGGAGCGCGGCCTGGAAGGACCGCAGCGCCTCGGTGCTGGCGAACGGTCCGGCGGAAACGCTGAACGGTGTCCCGACCGGGACGGGCGCACGGGGCTCGGCCATGGCCACCCTCTCAACCGCGCCGAGCAGCTCTCGGATCGAGGACAGCACGCTCTCCTGCGCGGTGGTCAGCTCTCGCAGGCGGGCGACCAGAGCGGACTCCGGACGGGCCGTCTCGGGCGCCGGCACGCTGGACAGACTTCCGGTAGGCCTTCCAGCCTCGCCCGGGACCTCGACCCGCGGCGCCGGAGCGACGGAGGACGCCTCGTCGTCCAGGCCGCTCTGAATCATGTGCAGCCGCCGGTCGATCTCGGCCAGGCGGGAGTCGAGGATGGAGATTTCGGGCTGGTCATCCACGGTGACGACCCTACCGGCCGCTCCGGCGTACCCGGGGCCTGAAGCTAGGCAGCGCTGCCGAGCAGCGAGACGGCCAGCTCAGCCACCTGGGTGGGGGTGCGTCCGACGCGCACGCCCCGGCTTTCCAGCGCCTCGGCCTTGGCGGCGGCGGTGCCGTGGGAGCCGGAGACGATCGCCCCGGCATGACCCATCGTTTTCCCGGGGGGAGCGGTGAAGCCGGCGATGTAGCCCACCGTGGGCTTGGTCACGTGCTCGGCGATGAACTCCGCCGCCTGCTCCTCGGCATCGCCCCCGATCTCACCGCACATGACGATCAGCTCGGTCTCGGGATCCTCCTGGAACATGCCGATTACGTCGATGAAGTCGGTACCGGGAACCGGGTCGCCGCCGATCCCCACGATGCTCGAGTTGCCAAAGCCGCTCTTAGCCAGCACGTCGCCGATCTGGTAGGTGAGCGTGCCCGAGCGCGAGACCACACCGACGTTGCCCTTGCGGAAGAACTGGGCCGGGATGATGCCGACACTGGCCTTGCCCGGGGAGAGGATTCCGGGACAATTCGGCCCGATCAACCGGGCGCGGCCGTTCTTCTTGAGCGTGTTGTAGACACGCATCTCATCGTGGGCGGGTATGCCCTCAGTGATGCAGATGATCAGCTCGATGCCGGCGTCCTCGGCTTCGAGGATCGAGTCGGCGGCGAACCGGGGCGGGACGAAGATCATCGCCGTGTTGGCGCCCTCGCGCTGCACCGCGTCGTGGAAGGTGTTGAAGACGGGGATGCCCTCGACGTCCTGTCCGCCCTTACCGGGGGTCACGCCGGCCACCACCTGGGTGCCGTAGTCGCGGTTGCGCAGCGAGTGGAAGGTGCCCTCGCGGCCGGTGATCCCCGAGGTGCACAGCCGTGTTTCGGTGCCGACGAGAATGCTCATCAGGCGCTCGCTCCAGCGGCGAGTTGAACGACCTTGGCCGCCGCGCCGTCCATGGTCGCCTCGGCATGGACATTGGGCAGGTTGGCTTCGCTGAGCAGCGCTCGGCCCTCCTCGCCGTTGGTACCGTCGAGGCGCACCACGAAGGGCACGGTCGGGTTGATCTGCTTGAAGGCCTCGATCAACCCGCGCGCGACCTCGTCGCAGCGGGTGATGCCGCCGAAGATGTTGAACAGGACCGCCTTGACCTTGGGGTCTGAGAGGATAACCTCGACCGCGCTGGTGATGGCATCGGCGCGGGAGCCGCCACCGGCGTCAAGGAAGTTGGCCGGGGTGCCGCCGGCCTCGGCGACCACGTCGAGCGTGGACATCGAGAGGCCGGCCCCATTGGCCAGGATGCCGATGTCCCCGTCGAGCTTGACGTAGGTGAGGCCGCGCTCCTTGGCCATCTGCTCCTGCGGATCCTCATTGGAGAGGTCGCGCAGTTCGGCGTTCTCAGCGTGGCGGTAGAGCGCGTTGCCGTCCAGGGTCACCTTGGCGTCCAGCGCCTTGACGTCGCGCTCCGGCGTGACGATCAGCGGGTTCACCTCGACCAGCGTGGCCTCCTCGCGAGTGAAGACCTCATACAGCTTGGCCAGCATGGCGCCGATCGGCCGCACGACGTCAGCATCGACGCCGGCCTCGAAGGCGAGCCGGCGGCCGTGGAAATCCTGAAAGCCGAGCAGCGGATCCACGTGCAGATGCGCGATCGCGTCGGGGTCCTCATCGGCCACCTGTTCGATGTCCATTCCGCCCTTGGTGGAGAGCATGACCAGCGGCGCCTTGGCGGAGCGGTCGAAGACCACCGAGGCGTAGTACTCGGAGGCGATCTCCGAGGCGCCCTCGACCCACACCTCGTGCACCGTGAGCCCGCGGATATCCATGCCCAGGATGGCCCGGGCATGTTCCTCGGCCTCGGCTCGGTCCTTGGCCACCTTGATCCCGCCCAGCTTGCCGCGACCGCCGATCTGGACCTGGGCCTTGACCACGCACGGGTAACCGATGGCATCGGCGGCGGCCACCGCCTCGTCCACGGTGTGAGCGGGCTGCCCATTGGGAACGGGCACGCCGTGGCGGGCGAAGAGCTGCTTTCCCTGGTACTCGAGCAGGTCCATTGCGGCTCGTCACTCTAATGATTCGGACCAGCAAGCGGTTTGATGACGCGCCGTGGCATCATCAGCCGGCAATGGCGATTCCGAAAACCGTCTCTTTTGTCACTTTTGATGTCTACGGCACCCTGATCGACTGGGACACCGGGATCTACGACGCCTTCAAGGCCGAGGCCGATCGTGATGGCTTCAGCGTCGATCGCGACGCGCTGATCCCACTCTTTCACCAGATCGAGCAGCAGATCCAGTCAGGCTCCTATGAGCTCTATGCCGAGGTCCTGCGGCGCACGGCGGTCCAGATCGCCAAGGAACTCGATTGGCCGCTGGAGCCGTCGCGCTCCGGCTTCCTGCCCGACTCGGTCAAGCGCTGGAAGCCCTTCAAGGAGACCAACCCGGTCCTGCAGAAGATCGCCAAGAAGCACAGCATCGGGCTGATCTCCAACATCGACGACAAGCTGCTCGGCCAGACCCGCCGGCACATCCCCCAGGACTTCGACCTCGTCGTCACCGCCCAACAGGTACGCTCCTACAAGCCCGACCCCGCCCACTTCACCGAGTGTGAGCGGCGGATCGGCACCAAGAAGGGCTGGGTCCACGTCGCGGCCAGCTACTACCACGATGTCGAGCCGTGCCTGAAGAAGAAGGTCCCGGTGGTCTGGGTCAATCGCACCAAGCAGCAGCTCGAGCCTGGGCAGAAGAAGCCCGACGCCGAAGTGTCCTCGCTCCGCGAGGCCACCAAGCTGCTCGGCGTGAGCTGAGGCTGAGCCGGCTGGCGACGGGCGACGGGCATGCGCGTGACGGCGGTTCATTCCGACGTGATCGTGTTCGTCTCCGACGTGTGGCAGACCACCTGCACGGCCGTCCGGGATGGCGATGAGGGCTTTCTGATCGACTCGCCGGTCTACCCGCAGGAGCTGGGGGCGTTGCCCGGGGTCCTCGAGCAGGCCGGCTTCCCCGTCTCGGGCCTGCTGAGCACGCATGGGGACTGGGATCATCTGCTGGGCCGGCTGGCCTTTCCCGGCGCCTCGCTGGGCTGCGCGGAGTCCACCGCGGAGCGCCTGAGCGCCGCGCCCGGCGCCGCCCAGCGCCGGCTGCGTGAATTCGACGCCGATCACTACGTCCGCCGCCCCGGCCCGCTATCGCTGGGCGCATTGCAGTCGCTGCCCGTGCCCGGCAAGCTGGAGCTCGGCTCCAGTCACGAGCTCGAGTTGTTCGAGGCCACGGGCCACACCGCCGACGGCGTCGCCTACTGGTTGTCCTGGTTGGGGATCCTGGTCTGCGGGGACTACCTGTCTCCGGTGGAGATCCCGATGCTGAGCGCCGGCGGGGGGGTTGAGGCCTACCGGGCAACCCTCGGGCGCCTGGGCGATCTGCTTCCCCAAGCCCATTGGGTCATTCCCGGCCATGGAGACCCGATCACCGGTGAACGAGCCGGAGAGATCCTGGCCGAAGACCTGGCCTACCTCGACCAGCTGCTGGCCGATCCTCAGACCACCGAGCCGCCGGAGTCCCGCCCCGGGGCGCCGCAGCGGCGCATCCATGAGGCGAACGTGGCCCACCGGCAATGAGCGCGACGGAACCCAGGGCGATGGGCCTGGCCTTGTGCGGATCGCCCCACGTCGGCCGGTCCACGCTGGCCAAGCGCCTCGGCGATCAGCGTGCACTGCCGGCCATCATCCTCGGGCCGCCCGCCGATGAACCCTCCGTCGAGGTGCTCCTGCGTGTCGGGGCCGAATGTGATTGCGCGCTGATCCTCATCGACGCCGCCGAAGGACTCGACGCCGACACGCGCCGGCTCAGTCACCTCGTATCGCTCCTCGGTATCACCCATGTGGCCGCGCTGGCCACCAAGATCGACCTGGCTGAGAATGCGGCCGACGCCTTTGCGGAGCTGGAAGCCGACTGGCTTGATCTCGCCGAGCGGATCGGGCTTTCCGAGGCGGTCTGCCTACCGGTTTCGGCGCTACACGGTGACAACGTCGGCCCGGACGATCCGGGCCTGGACTGGTATGGGGGCACGACACTGCTTCAGTACCTCGACGGGCTCGCCGGCGATGATCGGTCGGCTCCCGACTCCGCCCCCGAGGAAGCCGACCAGATCCAGGCGACGGTCGTGTGGGGACACGACGATCCCATGTTCCGGGGCCGCAGCTACGTGATGCGTATCGGCGAGCAGAGCGTCAGCGCCACGGTGGCTCCGCTCAAGTACCGCATCAATCTTGACACGCTCGTGCAGGCCGCGGCGACGAAACTGGAGCGGGGTGAAGTTGGCGTGTGCGCGCTGGAGTGCAGCCAGGCGGTCCGCTTTGCCCCGCACAAAACGAACCCGCAGGCGGGAGGCTTCGTGCTCGTCGATCCACTCACCGATGAGACGGTGGGGATCGGCCTGATCCATTTCGCCCTGCGCCGCGCGCACAACGTCCGCTGGCAGGTGCTGACCGTCGACCGCGCCGCCCGAGCGGCGCGCAAGGCACAGAAGCCGTGCGTGCTGTGGTTCACGGGGCTCTCTGGAGCGGGAAAGTCGACGATCGCCAATCGGGTGGAGTCAGCACTCCATGCCCGCGGCCAGCACACCTACCTGCTTGACGGTGACAACGTCCGCCACGGCCTGAACCGCGATCTCGGCTTCACCGACGCCGACCGGGTGGAGAACATCCGCCGCGTGGCGGAGGTGGCCAAGCTGATGGCCGACGCGGGCCTGATCGTCCTGGTCTCGTTTATCTCGCCCTTCCGCAGCGAGCGGCGCATGGCCCGCGAACTGATGGGCGAGGACGAGTTCTTCGAGGTCTATGTAGACACCCCCCTGGCCGTGGCCGAGAGCCGCGACGTCAAGGGCCTGTACAAGAAGGCGCGGGCCGGCGAGCTCAAGAACTTCACCGGCATCGACAGTCCCTACGAGGCGCCGGAGAGCCCTGAGATCGTGGTCAACACCGCCAGCCTTTCGGCCGAGAACGCCGCCGAGCGGATCGTTGCCGAACTGGAAGCCAAGGGCGTGCTCGCCGCCAAGCCCGTGTAATACCTTACCTAGGACCCGGCCCCTCCCCTGGGAGGGGCCGCATAGCCCTCAGCGCCGCGCCCTGAAGAACCCTTTCAACAGGGCCGCGCTCTCCTCGGCGAGCACCCCGCCCACGACCTCCGGGCGCCAGTGGCACGTCGGCTGGTCGAAGAAGCGCGGGCCGTGGATCACCGCCCCGCCCTTGGGATCCGACGCCCCGAACACCAGGCGGCCGATGCGGGCATGGCTGATCGCGCCCGCGCACATGGCGCAGGGCTCCAGCGTCACCACCAGGGTCAGGCCCGTCAGCCGGTAGTTGCCGAGCGCCTCGGCCGCCATCCGCAGAGCCAGGATCTCGGCATG
>JBDTEE010000150.1:0-23809 GCA_039922645.1 Solirubrobacteraceae bacterium
AGGAGGAGCCCGGCACGGTCGGCGGGGTCGTGCGCGGATCGATCGTCAAGATCCTCGACGAGGATGGGGAAGAGGTCGAGGCCGGCACCTCGGGGCGCATCTTCGTCGGCAACGCCGGTCAGTTCGAAGGCTACACCGGGGGCGAGACCAAGGAGCAGATCAAGGGCCTCATGTCCTCGGGGGACGTGGGGCACTTCGATGAGAAGGATCGGCTGTTCATCGACGGTCGCGACGACGAGATGATCGTCTCCGGCGGCGAGAACGTGTTTCCGGCCGAGATCGAGGAACTGCTGGCCGGCCACGAGGCGGTCGAGGAAGTCGCAGCCATCGGC
Source organism: Solirubrobacteraceae bacterium (assembly GCA_039922645.1). Classification (GTDB taxonomy): domain Bacteria; phylum Actinomycetota; class Thermoleophilia; order Solirubrobacterales; family Solirubrobacteraceae; genus Palsa-465. Next base: position 333 of record JBDTEE010000150.1, read on the forward strand.
GTAGATGACGAGAAGTTCGGACAGCGGCTCAAGGCGTTCGTCGTGCTGCGCGGGGGCAAGCAGCTCTCCGAAGAGGACGCCAAGGCCTACGTCAAGGACAACCTGGCCAACTACAAGGTGCCCCGCGAGGTCGTGTTCATCGACGAGCTGCCCCGCAACCCGACGGGCAAGGTCCTCAAGCGCGAGCTCAAGGGCGGGTCGGAGGACGACAAGGGCAAGAAGAGCACCGCGAGCAAGAGCGGCGGCGGGGAGAAGACCACGCCTGACGCCGAGCCCGCAGCCGCCGCCGTCGAGAAGGAGTAGCCCCGAAACCGTAGACTCGCCTGGATGCTGATCCTGACTCCCGGGCACGCCCAGGCCATCGGTGAACCGCGCACGTTCCGTTCCCGCGAGAAGGCGATGGTCGGTGGTGTGGTGGCGTCGCTGGCCGCGTTCGCCGTCGTTCTTATCATCTCGCTCGGCACCGCCGGGCGTCAGTCCGGACACGGCTGCATCTCGGTCACCCTGGCCTACTCAACCGGAGGCGCCCAGATCTATCGCTGTGGCGCAAGCGCCCGGGAGATGTGCGCCGGGGTCGGCAGCGTCGGCGGAGCGGTCGGAGCCACGGCGCGGTCGCTGAGCACCGAGTGTCGCAAGGCCGGACTCAAGGTCGGTTAGGCCCAGCCCGCGCCCGTGACCGATCCGGCCCAGTTTCGCGCCCAGTTCCCGGTTCTCGCCCGCAAGGCGTACATGAACGCGGGCACCGAAGGCCCGCTTCCGCAGCAGGCCGCAGACGCGGTCCGCGAGCGAATCGCGCTTGAGCTGAACGAGGGGCGCTGCGGCCCCGACTACATGGCCTCGGTGCGTGAACTGGCCACCCAGGTGCGCGCCGGCTACGCCCGGGTGCTCGGCGCCGATGCGGAGGACGTGGCCATCACCGGGTCCACCACCGACGGCGTGAACACGGTGCTGGCTGGGCTCGACCTGCGGCCGGGCGACGAGATCGTGACCAGCGACGAGGAGCACCCCGGACTTCTGGCGCCGCTCGGCCTTGCCCGCCGGCGCCACGGCGTCAAGGTCCGCATGGTCCCGTTTGCCGAGCTGGCCGGCGCGGTCTCGGCCTCGACTCGGCTGGTGGCCTGCTCGCACGTCTCCTGGGTCGGCGGCCGCGTGGCCGACCATGTGGCGCTGGCTGCCACGGGAGTGCCCGTTCTGTTCGACGCCGCTCAGGCAGTGGGAGCACTACCCGTCGATGTGACGGCCCTGGGTTGCGCGTTCTATGCCGGCTCGGGACAGAAGTGGCTCTGCGGGCCGGAGGGCAGTGGCTGTCTGTTTGTGCGCCGCGACCAGCGCGATGAGGTGAGCGTCGCCTGGCCGGGGTACGGCTCGTTGGCCGATGCCCACGACGCGCTTCAGTCACCTCCGGCGGAGACGGCCGCTCGCTTCGATCACGGATTCCCCCCCGGCCTGCGCAGCGCCTGGGTCTTGGCCTCACTCGGCGTGTTCGAGCAGGCCGGCTGGGACTGGGTCCACACGCGGGCCACCGACCTGGCCGCCGAACTGGCCCGGGCGCTGGCCGAGCGCGGTCTTGAGGTCGGCCCGCGCGACCGCTCGACGCTGGTTTCCTGGCGGGCTCAGGATGCCGACGCCGAGGTCGCCCGGTTGGCCGAGCAGGGCTTCGTGGTCCGCAGCATTCCCTCGCATAGCTACATCCGTGCCTCGGTCGGGGCCTGGTCCTCGGCGGAGGAAGTGGCTGAGCTGGCTCGTTTGGCCGCGGCCTGAGCGAAGGTCGGCCCCGCGTGTCAGTCGACGATGCGCTCCGCGCCCGTGTAGACGTTGACCCGTCCGCGGCGCGCGAATCCGCACAGGGTGAGACCGCGGTCGGCGGCCAGCTCGATGGCCAGGGAACTGGGGGCGCCGACCCCGACCAGGATGGGCGCGCCGGCCACCGCTGCCTTCTGCACGAGCTCGAAGGAGAGCCGCCCGCTCACGCACAGCACGCACTCGCCCAGCGGCAGTAACCCCTCGAGCAGCGCCCGCCCCAACACCTTGTCCATCGCGTTGTGCCGGCCGACGTCCTCGCGGGTGAGGAGCAGCTCTCCGGCGGAGGTGAACAGGCCGGTGGCGTGGAGGCCGCCCGTGCGCACGAACCCGGGTTGCTCGAGCCGGTCAGGCAGCGCCGCGGCCAAGTCGCGGGTCAGCTGTGGTCCTGGGGGCAGCGGCGCGCTCAGGACCGCCACCTCCTCGAGCGCTCCCTTCCCGCATACCCCGCACGAGGAGGTGGTGTAGAAGCGGCGCGCTCCGGGATCGCGGAGCAATGGCCCGGCGACCTCGACGACGTTGGCGGCGAAGTCCGCGGTCGGTCCCGTGTCACGAGGCCCGTCGATGAGACCCTCGCCGTGGAGAAAACCCAGGGCCAACTCCTCGTCGTGCCCCGGTGTCCGCATCGTCACCGCCAGGGGAGCGCCGTCGACGCGGATCTCCAGCGGCGACTCGATCGCCACATCGTCACTGATGCCGTCGTGGGAAAAGGCTCGAAACACGGTCCGGGGAACCGTACGCCAGCCGAGCGCCGCGGGCTCAGGCCGTGGCCGGCTCGGCTCTCAGCTCGGCTTCGAACGGCTGAGACCCACGCTCGAGCTCGCCGTCGGCCCCCACCCGAGGCCTCGGTCAGCCGTTGGCGGACAGGTGCAATCCGGACGTGATCGCTGCGTCCCCCGCTTTGACCGTGCTGGCGTCCTTGATCAGAGCCAGAGTGGCCGAGCGAGCGCTCGCCGCATCGTGCTTGGTGGCCGCCGCGGTGATCTGGCGCAGGTCGGCGGCGATGGCGTTGAAGCCGGCCTCCAGGCTGTGCAGGGCGGTCTTGTAGCGGCTGGGCGGATTCAGCGTGGCCAGCGAAGTGGCCTGCTGCTTGGCTCGCACGGCCAGCGCGGCGATCTCCTTGGCCAGCTGCGCGTCGGTCTTGTTCTGGGCCGTGGCGATGGCCTGCTGAAGGTCCACGCCCAGCGTACGGAAGGTTTTCCTCTGCCCGGCAAAGCCCGTCTTGAAGGCGCTCAGACTGGGGGCGCTGCTACCCCCGCAGCCAGTCAGCGCGAGGCTCAGTAGCGCGGCGATCATCAGTGTTTTCTTCATGGTCGGCTTCCCGGTCGTCGGTCGTAAACCGCGCGCACTCTATCGCCACGGGGTTATCGTCTAGACATGCCCGAAGACGAGCCCACCACGGAGAAGCTGAAGCTACGCCAGCAGGAGCAGGAAACGGCCGAACACCGAGCGGTGGCGGATTCCGAAACCGAAGCCGAGGTCGAGAAGCACAAGCGGCGCGCGGACAAGGCACGCTACCTGCGCGAGAAGCTCGAGCAGCAGGAGCGGGCCGATCGAGAGACCGGGAACTAGCGGCACGAGATCCCGGGCCGAACACGTGCCGATCGGCTCTTGTCTCTTAGCTCGATCCTACGTTCATCCAACGTTGGCCTTCGCCGGCGGGGGCATCCTGAGTTCACCCCAAACGAAGGAGTCCACCGAAATGACCGCCGCTCTCATCCTCAACATCGCCCTCGCGGCCGTCGTAGTCGGCGGCATCGTCGGGATGCTTGCCTGGGCCATCCGTTCCGCCGCTCCGGCCATAGCCGCACCGGCCCCCGTCCAGAGCCCTCGAGTCCGCGAGCACGCCGTCCGCGCCCGCGCCCGCGCTGCGCATGCGGACCGTGCCCGCGCCGCTCGCGCGCAGCGCTCGGTGGGCCGCGCGCTGGACCTCGGCGCCTAACCGCTGCCAGCAGGGCGATTCCCGTCGCTGAGGCCGAGTTTATGCGAACATACGTTCGTGACCAGCGACGGCAGCCCGTACACGCGCTTTCGTCGCGCCCTCGAGACCGGTAACGAACTGCTGGTCCTGGGCGCGGCGCGCGAGCTGCCCCAGATCGCCCTCGATGACGCCCTGCGCATCTGCCTCGTCCTCCGTGACGGCGATCCCGGGCGTTACGAGCGCGCCGCCGTGCGCTGGTTGGGTCGCTTCGCGCTCGAGGCCCGGGCAGTGAGCATGCGCGACCTGCGATCCGCCGCCGCGGCCCTCGATGCCCTGCCCACGCGCTCGACCGAGGCCATGGAGCAGCTTCAGCGGCTGTGCCGGGCTCGCGGCATCGCAATTCCCTAACCGAGTGTTCACGCTCGACTTAAGAACCCGGCCCAAACTCTTGCTGGCCCGGCAGAGCATGTGGACCGCCGACGTCCTCATCCATGACCTCGACCGCCCGCTCATCCCGACCCCCGCGCCGTCGTGCCTTCGGCACCGGCGGCGAGAGCACCCGGCTGAGCAAGGTCCCCGAGATTACGATCGGCTTCTGGGTGGCCAAGGCGCTCAGTACCGCGCTGGGTGAGTCGACCTCCGATTACCTGGTTCACCACCTTGGCCCCTATGCCGCGGTGTTCATCGGCGGACTGACGCTGCTCATCGGACTGGCCTGGCAGTTCTCCACGCGCCGGTACGTGGCCTGGGTTTACTGGTTCGCCGTCGTGATGGTGGCCATCTCCGGAACCCTGGCCGCCGACGCCGTGCATGTGGGGTTGGGCGTGCCGTATGTCGCCTCGACGATCTTCTACGCGATCGTGCTGAGCGTCGTGTTCGTGGCCTGGCAGCGCACTGAGGGCACGCTCTCGATCCACAGCATCACCACCGTCAGACGCGAGTTCTTCTACTGGGCGACAGTGCTGGCCACGTTTGCGCTCGGCACGGCCGCCGGCGACATGACCGCCGCTACCTTCGGCTGGGGTTACCTGAGTTCAGGCGTCTTCTTCGCCGTCGTGCTCGTGATCCCCGCGGTCCTCTACGCCAGGACCTCCCTGAGCCCCGTGTTCCTGTTCTGGTTTGCCTATGTATTCACGCGGCCGTTCGGTGCCTCGTTCGCGGACTGGTTCGGCAAGGATCACCGCCTGGGCGCGTTGGCGTTGGGCGACGGTCCGGTCAGCGCTGTCCTCACCGTTCTGATCCTCGTGGTGGTGGCCTACCTGGCGCGTATGGCTTACTCCTCAGCGTTCGAGCCCGCTCTGGCCAGCGGGCAGGAGTAACGCGCCGCCCTGTCTCGGATTTCCCCTTAGACTGCCAGCTATGTCCACCATGGTCACGGACCTTCCCGACGATGTAGAGCCAGTCGGCGACAGCGAGTGGCGCGACCGCTTGATCACCGGAATCGTCACCGCTCTGCCGCTCCTGAGCCTGTTTATCGTCGGCTGGCAGCTGTGGGCACAATGGTTGGGCTGGAATGACATCGTCGTCTTCCTGCTCATGTACCTGCTCACCGGCCTGGGCATCACCGTTGGCTTTCACCGGCTGTTTACCCACCGGTCCTTCGAGACCTCACCCGCGGTCCGCGGTGTACTGGCCATCCTCGGCTCGGCGGCGATCGAGGGCCCGGTTATCTCGTGGGTCGCCGATCACCGTAAGCATCACGCCTTCGCCGATGAGGAGGGAGATCCACACAGTCCGCATGTGGACCATGGCCAGGGTTGGAGTGGGGCTCTGCGAGGACTGCTCCACGCTCATGTTGGGTGGCTATTCGTCCACACCCATCGTGGCCGCCGGACCCGGTACGCGCCCGACCTGCTCGAGGACCCGGTCGTCAGCTGGGTCCACAGGACCTTCCTGCTCTGGGCCATCGGAGGGCTGCTCATGGCCTTCGGGCTTGGCTGGCTGCTCGGAGGTAATCTGCGCGCTGGCCTCACCGGTTTGCTGTGGGGCGGCGCGGTGCGCATGCTCGTCCTGCACCACATGACCTACAGCATCAACTCGCTGTGCCATTTCTTTGGCCGTCGGCGCTTTCGGACCGGCGACGAGTCGCGCAATCTGGCCTGGTTGGCGCCCCTGACCCTCGGTGAGGCGTGGCACAACAACCACCACGCCTTCCCGACCTCGGCCGGACACGGGATGCGCCGCTGGGAGATCGATCCCTCGGCTCTGGTGATCCGCGGCCTCGAGCGTCTGGGGCTCGTCTGGAATGTCGTCCGGGTGACCCCCGAACAGCAGGCCCTGAAGCTCGCTTCTTCCGCAGGGTGAGCCGCTCCGACACCACGGCTCTGCGCGAGGTGCTGGCGCAGGCGCTACCCACCCGCCCATTCCGCATCCAGCTCTGGGACGGCACTGAGCTGCCCAGCACCAACGGCAACGGCGGCCCCGTGTTCACGGTGGCCTCCCCCCGAGCGCTCGGTCACGTCCTGCGTGCCCCGGGTCAGCTCGGCCTCGGCCGGGCGTACGTCAGCGGCGAGATCGACGTCGACGACATGGACGCCGCGCTGGACTTGCTGGACGGATACCAGGTGCCGCCGCTGGATGCCGCCGGCAAGGCACGGCTGGCGGCCGCGGCCGTTCGCGCCGGGGCTCTGCGTTCCATTCCCCGGGTGCCCGCCGCGGAGCTTCGTCCGCGCGGTCGCCGTCATAGCCGCGCCCGCGACAAGCGTGCGGTCACCCATCACTACGACGTCTCCAACGAGTTCTTCCGCCTCTTCCTGGGTGAATCGATGACCTACTCATGCGCGATCTTCTCGCGCGGGGCGCAGACCCTCGAGCAGGCCCAGGAGACCAAGCTTGAGCTGGTCTGCACCAAGCTTGCCCTCAAGGAGGGCCAGCGGGTGCTCGATGTTGGTTGCGGGTGGGGCAGCTTCGCGTTGCATGCGGCCAGCCATCACGGGGTCCGCGTTACCGGGATAACCCTTTCCAGCGAGCAGGCCGACTTGGCTCAGGGGCGGGTCCGCGCTGCCGGCTTACAGGACCAGGTCGAGATTCGGCTGGCCGACTATCGGGACCTCGCCGGCGAGGAGTACGACGCCGTCTCCTCCATCGGCATGGTCGAGCACGTCGGCAACGCCAACGTCGACGCCTACGCCGCCCAGCTGGCCCACGTCCTGCGACCAGGGGGCAGGCTGCTCAATCACGGCATCGCCCGTCTGCGGATCGGGGATCCCGAGGCGGGCCCCTTCTCCGAGCGCTTCGTGTTCCCGGATGCGGCTCCGCTACACGTATCGCGGATCCTGGGCGCGGTGGAGCGCGCCGGGCTCGAGCCCACCCACGTCGAGGGCTTCCGCATGGATTACGCGCGCACCCTCGAGGAGTGGACGCGCAACCTCGAGGCCAACTGGGACCGGGCCACAGAGCTGGTCGGAGCCGAGCGGATGCGCATCTGGCGCCTCTACCTGCGGGCCGCCCGGCGCGGCTTTGAGACGGGCTTCACCTCGGTCTTCCAGGTGCTCTGCCAGCGGCCCTGAGGCGCGAACGATCGGGCCCGGCCGCGTCGGTCAGCGATCGTAGGTCGCGATCGTGCGCAACGAGAGCCCGGTGAGGATCACCCCGAGCGCGAGGATGACGCCGATGCACACCGCCAGCTGCCCCGCGTTCCAGCCATCGATGATCAGCCCGCGCAGGCCCACGATCACGTAGCTGATCGGGTTGATCCGGGCCAGGGTCTCCATCAGCGAGGAGAGCCGGTCGAAGGGCACGAAGTTGGGCGTCAGGAAGAGAAGCGGAAAGAAGAGCAAGAAGCTTGACTGGGTGGCCTGCACGTTGCGTGTGCGCAGCGCGATGAGGAGGCCGAAGCCGGCGTAGGCGACGCCGAACATGGCCGAGAGCACAACGACCACGATCGCTCCTAGTACCCCCGAGCGAATGCTGGCACCAAGGGCGAGGCCGACCAGCAGTACCAGCGCCGAGGCGGCGCTCCCTCGCACCAGATCAGCCATCAAGCGGCCGACGATGATCGATGAGCGCCGCACCGGGGCGACCAGCAGCTTGTCGAAGTACCCGAGCTCGATGTCCGTGACCAGGGCCAGTCCGCTGGTCGCGGTGGCCACGGCGAACATCAGCGAGACCGGGAGCTGGAAGGCGACGTAGCCCTCGCCGCGGAGGAACGGGGTGCTGCTCGGGAACGTGCGGGAGACCTGGCCGATGTTGACGACCAGGAAGAACAGGGGGATGAACAGGGTCGGGATCGTGGCCTCGGGCATGCGCACCACTTCGCGCACTGCCCGCCGGCCGAGCAACAGGACTTCGTTCATGCCGCCACCTCCTCGGGGCTCGTCTCGGTTTGCTCCCGGCCCTCCAGGCGTCGGCCGGTGGCGTTCAGGAACACGTCGTCAAGCGTCGGCCGGGCTACCGAGATCGCCCCCGGGGTGATATGCGCCGCGTCGAGGCGGCGAACGATCTCGGCGATCGCGCCGGCCCCGTTGGCGACGTAGAGCGCCAGGGCATCGGACTCCAGAAGGATCCGCTCCAAACTGGGCAAGCCCGACAGTGCCCTCTCAGTGGCCGCGAGGTCACCGCCATCCAGCGCGACCGTGACCACATCGTGGCCCATGGCGGCCTTGAGTTCCTCTGGGGTGCCCTGGGCGACGATGACGCCGCCGTCGATGATCGCCACCCGGTCACACAGCTGGTCGGCCTCCTCCATGTACTGGGTGGTCAGAAAGACCGTGTTCCCCGCGCCGTTGATGCGCCGCACCTCGGCCCAGATGGCCATCCGGGAGGCCGGGTCCAGGCCGGTGGTGGGCTCGTCGAGGAACAGGACGCTGGGGGAGTGGACGAGCGCGCTGGCCAGATCGAGGCGGCGCTTCATGCCGCCGGAGTAGGTCTTGGTGCGCCGGTCCGCCGCCTCGGTCAGCCCAACCAGTTTGAGCAGCTCATCCGCGCGGGCGCGGCCCTGACGGCCAGTGATGCCATAGAGGCCACACTGAAGCTCGAGTAGCTCCCGTCCGGTCTGTACCGGGTCGAGGCCGATTTCTTGTAGGGCCACGCCGATCTGGCGGCGAACCCCGGCGCCGTCACTGACCACATCGAGCCCGGCGACCGAGGCGCTTCCCGACGTCGGCGGCAGCAGCGTGCACAGCATCCGCACAGTGGTCGTCTTGCCCGCCCCGTTGGGACCCAGGAACCCGAACACCTCGCCCTTGGTGATGCTCAAGTCGATGCCGCGGACAGCCTCGATCCCACCCTTGAACGTGCGGCGTAGGGACCGGGCCACGACCGCTCCGTTCTCGCCCGCCCCTCCGCCTGCCTGGTCTGCCTTCACGGCCACCTCCGCTTCGCTGTGCTGGTTCTGTTCAGACTTCTCATCCCGCCAGAACTCATCGCCCGACCCTACGGCAAGGTAGGTGCTCTTCCGGCGGACCAGCACCGGGCCAGCCCTTTGCCGGATCGATCGCCTAGCCGGCAACCCCGGGTGTTCTTCGCGTTTACGTGCCATACGCGTCGCGGTCGACGCGGAGGGGTAGCCGGTACTGCATGTCGCGCTCGTCCGTACTACTAGCCGCTCTGACCATTGAGCCGACGACCACCTCTGACCTTTACGAGCGCATCGGCTATCTCGTCCTCACCCGCATTGGCCTTGTCTCCTACCCGGCGTTTCGCGCCGAACTGGCCACGCTCTCGGCCTTGGGACTCATCGCGGGCGAGACCCGTCCCGACGGTTCGACTGCATGGAAGCTCAGCGCCGCGCCCCCTGGGGACCGCCCCGGATCAGACTGAGGTGGCCCCGGTTTGGAAATAGTCCTGTCGCTGGTCTCGGCGATGTTGTTCGCCCTGGGCACTGTGCTGCAGCAGAGGGCCGGTACCAGCGAATCCTCGGCCGGCGCCCGCTCCGGGCTGGTGCTACGCATGGCGCAGCGACCCGTGTGGCTGGCCGGAACCGCTGCCGACGGCCTGGGCTTCGTCGCTCAGGCAGCGGCGCTGGCGATCGGGCGCCTGGCCGTCGTCCAGCCTCTACTGGTCGTCAGCGTGGTGTTCGCCCTGCCGCTGGGCGTCCGCCTCAGTGGCCAGCGGGTGCACCGTCACGAAGTCGCCGCCGCTGTGCTCGTCGTGGTCGCGCTGGCGGGGTTCCTCGCGGTGGCCAGTCCCTCGGGTGGACGCAGCGAGGCGCCGCTCAAAGCCTGGCTGGTTGTGACGATCATCTTCGCCGCAGTCTGCATGCCGCTCGTGCTCCTCGGTCGCCGCGGCCCGGCGCCGCGCCGCGCGGCGCTGGTGGGCACTGGCGCCGGACTCCTGTTCGCGTTGTCGGCGGCCCTGACCAAGGCAGTCGTCGATCAACTCAGCACCGGACTGCTCCACGTGATCGGCAGCTGGGAGCTCTACGCGCTGATCGGGATCGGCTACACCTCGATGACCCTCAACCAGCTGGCCCTCAACACCGGTGCACTGGCCGCGGCGGCCGCCACGAGCTTCGCCGCGGACCCAGTCGCCAGCGTGGTGCTCGGAGTGGTCCTGTTCCACGAGTCGCTGCATCTCAGCGGTTTGCGGGCGCTCGGCGCCCTCACCGCGTTTGCTCTCGCCCTCCTGGGAACGGCCGTGCTGGCGTCGCAGGAGCAGGCCGCTTCCGCTCACGACACCGGGTAGGAGAAGGGGAGGCTCGCCTCAGCCGCAGCCGGCCGAGGCGAGATCCCATTGCGTGGGTGCTTATTAGCTCGGGTCGTACTTGAACGAGATCCCAAGACGAATGCGGTAGTTGAGGACGCCGCCGTCCTGGACCGTCAGGTCCTGACGCACGACCTCGGCCACGCGCAGCTCGCGGACGCTCTTCGCGGCGGTCTCGACCGCTACGCGGGCGGCGGCCTCCCAGGACTCACTGCTGACCCCTACCACTTCAGTAACCCGGTACACACTTTCCGGCATACAGACCTCCATTCAGAGATGACGCTGAAGGCAGTCTTACACCCTTTGAGCGGCGCGTGGCGATTCTCGCCACTCACATGGGCCGGGCATCATCCCGCCTGAGGTAGGGTGGCGATCGATGAGCGCGCCCGACCTTGTTCTGCACGCGTTGGCACCGTCGCATCCCTGCATGACAGTCCCGGCAGGGCTACGTCACAAGGGCCTGGAGTACGAGCGTGTTGACCTGACCCCCGGTTCGCACGTCGAGGAGATGCAGCGGATCTATGGCCAGGGCCGGTCGACCGTTCCCGGTCTGCTCGTCGACGGTGCCGGCGGCTCCCCTGGGGTGCACTTCACTTCCGTCCCGAGGCGATGGGCCCCTTCGCGGGAGGCCCGTCGCTGGATGGTCCCGGGACCGATTTCGCGATCAAATACGTGCACAGCAGGTGGCGCTACCACAAGATCACCGCCGCGCGTCTGCACGACGATCTGGCTGGGCTGCCGGACAAGATCGCCCACATCGATTCCCTCGCGGACCGTGGTTTGATCGCCGGCAACACACCAACCGCAGCCGATCTGCAGATCGGCGCCACCCTGCGTGTGCTGCTGACAGTCGGGGATCTGCGTCCCTTGCTGGAGGGGCGACCGGCCGAGAAGGTCGCGCGCCGATGGTTTCCCGACTACGCGGGCGAGGTGCCGTTGGGAGCCTTCCCGGCCGGCTGGGTCCCGCCCGGACCCTGACCGGCTCGCCGATTCAGTGGCCCGAGCCGCAGACCTTCGCGGCTTGCTGGAACGCCGGCGACTGGGGGTTGACCTGCGATCCGCCGTTGATCGCGACTCCGCCGCCAGCGGGGAACGTTGGATCGGGAAAGTCCGGGACGCCGTGCTTGCGCATGCAGTCCGCGTTGGCCAGCGCCGCTCTCTTTTGGCTGGCCGAGATCGGTGGCGGCGGGCCACCGCCACTGGGTAAGAACTTCTTGCACGCCTTCTCGGCCGTCTTGAGCGCAGGGCCGCCGAAGCTGGCGCCGTCGACCGTCAACGTGCCGTCGGACGACATGAACAGGCCACCGGGGAAGCCCAAGCCGCCGGAGCCCATCCTCGGGTCGGGGAAGTTCGTGAGCCCGTTCGCGCGCATGCATTTCGACACCGCGACCGGGGAATTGTTGCCGGTGGCAGTGGTCGCACCACCCGCGCTCGGCCCAGAGCCCGAGCCGCCGCAGGCGGCGATTGCCACCGCCGTACCGATCGCAGTACCGATCGCAATCGACGGTCCGAGAAGGTGGCTACTCGCTGTCCTGCCCGTATGCGCGCCAGACATGGTGGACTCCCGCGTCTTTGGTCGAGGGCTCCCAGTTGTACTCGGCAGCATGTAACAGCTCCGTAACGCTGTTAGCTGGCGAGCGGTACGCCCTCACGCGAAACACAGGGCCCGACGCGGGCCCACCCGCACCCGACTGCCGCGTCCGGGCGGTGAATACGGCACTATCCCAGTTTGTGGTGGCTTGCGGAGGAGCGGCTTTGCGCCGGCACGGCTGCCGGTTCGACCGCGTCCCGGCATCGCGCGCCACGTCGACCACGCGGTGTGCTGACGATCTACTCGCTCGTCCACCGCTGCGAGGCGCTCACGGGGACCGTCACCGGCCGGCCGATCGCCCGGGCCGACGGCCCGTTCCGGATGCAGGCCGCCGCGCTCGGCGTCTACCTCCTCTACACCCCGCAGGACCAGTACCTGACTGACACGGGGTCGGGTTCGCTGGCCGCACAGTCCGACCCGAGCCCGGCGGCCGAATGGGCCGTCAGGGGCAACGCGCGTCGGGGCTTCACGCTAACCAACGTGGCGACAAGCGCGCGGACCCCGGTCCGGTTCGTCACCGCGGGCGGCTGCGCTACATACCCGGAGGCACAGGTCGACGCGACCGGCAACTCGTTTGCCGGCGCGAGCCCGGAGGCGAACGCGCTTGGCACGGTCGAGGGCCACGCTCACATCACCGCGTTCGAGCTGTTCGGCGGCGACTGGCAGTGCGGTCGGCCATGGAGTCCGTACGGAGCGCCGTACGCGCTCCCCGCGAGCTGCGCGAAAGACGAGCAGGGCACAAACGGTGTGTTCCAAAAGACGTTCGACTACAGCGGCGGAAGCCGACCGAGCAACCTGCACGGCTGGCCGACCTTCGTGGGCTGGCCTTCGCCGACCGCGCTCGCCGAGGAGGGCGACTACTACACGGGTGTCGAACGCGCCTGGCGGGCGGGCCTGCGGATCTTCGTGACCGACCTCGTCGACAACGAGCAGCTCTGTCAGCAGATGACCACCCGCCACCTGCCGTGCAACGACATGTCGTCCGTCCACGTCCAGAGCGGGGACCTCTACGCGCTGCAGGACTACATCGACGCGCAGTCAGGTGGCCCCGGTAAGGGCTGGTTCCGGATTGTCACCAACCCGTTCCAGGCCCGCCGGGTGATCAACCAGGGCAAGCTCGCGGTGATCGAGGGGATCGAGGTTTCCCGCATCTTCGGTTGCGGCGAGTACAACAACGTGCCCGAGTGCAACACCGCCCAGGTCGATGCCGGTCTGAAGGAGGTCCACGACCTCGGCGTGCGGACGTTTTTTCCGGTTCACGAATTCGACAACGCCTTCGGCGGCACCAAGATGATCGCCGGGGACTCCGGAGCGGTCGTGAACGCGGGCAACCGGGAGGCGACCGGGAGCTTCTGGACAGTCGAGCCATGTCCCGCGCAGGACCAGGACGCCGAGCAGACGTCGCTTCCGGGCGGTGGCCTTCCGGCCTCGATTCTCAACGGCCCGGTAGCGGGCCTCACCGGTGGCAACCCGCTACCGATCTACGGCCCGGGCCCGCACTGCAACGTCCACGGCCTGACGAGCCTCGGCGCCTACCTGATCAACCGAATGATCCAGCAGCACTTCATCATCCAGACCGACCACATGTCCTCGAAGACGGCCACGGCGGCGGTGGCGATCGCGACCGCCCGCCACCACTCGGGGATCGTCTCGGCCCATTGCTGCTCCTCGCCGCAGCTGTTTAAGCAGATTTACGCCGACGGCGGCTTTGTCTCAGAGCCGGTCAATCCCCTGGCCGCGTTTGTCAACATCGAGGGGGTCGACAAGGCAGAGAGCAGCCCGCAGTACCACTTCGGCTTCGGCTGGGGCTCGGACATGAACGGCCTCGCCGAGCAGCCCGGCCCGTCCTCGCAGTATCCGGTCACCTACCCGTTCAAGTCCTACGCCGGCAACGTGACCTTCACCCGCGAGGTCTGGGGCCAGCGCGTCTTTGACCTCGACACCGACGGCCTCGCCAACTATGGCCTCTACGCCGACTGGCTCCACGGCCTCCAGCTCGCCGGCGGCAACGCGATGATGCACGACATGTTCCAGGGCGCGGAGTCCTACCTCCAGATGTGGGAGCGCGCCGTCGGCGTGCCATCGACCAGCTGCTTCGCCCCGGGGACCCGGTTCAGTGCCCGCCGGTTCGGGCCTCGCCTGCGCCTCGGCGAGACGACCACGCAGGCGCTGTTCTCCGCCGGCCAGCCGGTGAGCCGGCCGGGCCGGAGCTTCCGCTACTGCGTCGCCGGCTCGCCCTCGCGTCACGTGAGCGCCGTCTTTAACGCGCGCGGTCGCCTCGTGCTGATCGCCAGCAACGCGAGGCGCGGCCACGTTCGGTACGTCGCTGCCGCCTCCGAGCGCTTCATGCGGCGCCAATTATTTGATCCCTGGGCGCGGGAGCTTCTGTGTAGGGCCGGCCCCAACAACGGCGGGTCGGTTTTGGACGTGGCAACCGGACCTGGCACCGTCGCTCATCTTGTCGCGACACAGAGTTTCACCGCGTCCTCAAACCGAACGGCGTCGCCCTCGTTTCGACTTGGTCGGCGGAACGTCCTCTCGGGCTGTTCGGGCCGATGATCGACGCCATGCAGGAGTGCGAGATCAGCAAGCCCTATCCACGGGCATTCGACGCGGCCAGCTACGTTCTCGGCGTTGAAGAGCTCGCGCAGCTGCTGACCAAAGCGGGTTTTCGGGACGTGACTGTCGAGACAGTGGAACTCGGGTGTGTCTGGGCTGCCGGCGACGACGCCGTTGCCACGATCTCGGGCACACCGTTTGGACCGACCGTGTCCGGGTTGCCCGTAGCCAAGCGCGAGCGCGTCCAGGCAGTCTTTCGCGAGCGCCTTGAATGCTCACCCGCCGGCGAAGTGCGTGTGAGGACCGCGAGCAACATCGCCCGCGGAGTGAAGTGAGCACGCCCAGGGATGGCTGAAAAGGGCCACTGAGCCGTCATTCGGCCGATCCCTCTGAATGGGTCAGTGCCCAAGGTCTTGATCGAGCTGCCGGGCGGCGAGGGTGTCGTCCGTCGGGACGACGGGGAGATCGTGGTCACCGCGGACCTCAGCGATGGCCGGGGTCAGCGCTCCTGCATGACGACGATCGTTATCTGCCGGTCGAGACCGGGCTGCACGGTGACCGGTCGCTCGTGGCTGGCCTGCTGCCGGTCGGCACGGTGAGCGTCGAGGTCGTTGACGACCGGGGGAGGCGAGTCATCGCCACGCTCGGCCGTGGCGTCTACGCCGCCATCCTCGAGCAGCCCAACGACGGTCGCGACCCGGTTGTCTGCTGCCGCGACGCTGTTGGGATACCCGTCCGCCTGCCTCTCCCTGGCGACTATCCGTGCGCGCGGGTCAACGACGCTGAGGAACCCTGCCCCGCCTGTGGCGCCGTTGACTGTGACGAGTGCGTTCCCACCGCGAGCTGGCGCGGCGGCCGGTCTCCTGACGCCCCGAGCCCGATCGTGGTCTGCCGCGTGTGTGGTCACGAGGAGGGTGAGGGCGCGATCACGAGGTTCGCCTCCCCCGACGACGAGGGCGAGCCGGCCCGTGCTGAGCGGATCGCCCGGGTCCGGGCTGAGCACCACGTTCAACGGTGGTATGCGAACAAGCTCACCCTGCGGGCGGTCACGTTCCCGATCTATGCCGCCGAGGGCTGGCCGGTGCAGATCAGGGGCAGTGGCTCGCACGGTGACGAGTTGACCGAGCTAACGATCGCTCACCTCGAGACCGAGAACGAGGACATCTTCGACGCGCGGTCCCGGATCGAGGTCATCACGTCAACCAGAGAGCCCTACCACGACGAGCTCGGCGTCGCCCGCCACAAGCTCGAGCAATGGGTCCACGACGAGATCGACCATCCTCACTCGCCTGACCTCTCTGACGCGGCGATCACCCTTTGGTTTCGCGCCGTTGCTAGTCGCCGGCGCGCCGCCGCGTTCGGTGGAACCCGTTCCGAAGCCCAGATCACCAGCGACGGGACCGCCCAGCCGTTCCTGATCCTCGCCACCCCCAGCGGCCGCTGGGTGGCCGTCCGCCGCCACGACGACCTCACGGTCACGATCGCCGCCCGCGACCTCGACCCCACGACGATCATCATCGAACCCATCCCTGACCCCGCCGCCCGGCTCCTCGGTCCTGAACCGACGGACCCGTGAGGCGGGCGTGGACAACGGACAGATCGCCGACCGCCTGGATGCCTTCGCGATGCTGCTGGAGCTCAGCGACGCCAACCCGTACACGACGCGCGCGTATCGCCACGCGGCGGCCGGCATCCGGGCGACGCCCGTCCCGATCGCCGAGCTCGCGCGAGATCGCCGAGCTGGCCGAGCTCTCGCGAGAGCTCTCACCCGACCTCGTGGGGCTCGGTCGCTACCTCGGCCTGACCGCCAATCGCGCGGTCGAGCTGGCGCGAGCGCTGGACGTGCACACCGCCGAGCAGCTCCGCGAGGCGGCGGCCGCAGGCCGCCTGTGCGACGTCCCCGGGATCGGCCCCAAGACCGAGGCGCAACTACTGGAGGCGCTCGGCCGAGAGGCGGAGCCCCGGCCCCGGCAGGGCCTGCTGCTCGACCGGGCGACCGATCTGGTGCAGAGCATCGCGTCGGCGCTCGGCGGACAGGCCGCCGGGGACGTGCGCCGGCGACGCGACCTGTGCGAGCACCTGTGCGTCGTTTGCGGGACGAAGGAGGCCGCCGGCGCGCTCGACCGGTTCGGCAAGCTGCCACAGATCGTGGCGATGATTAAGCGGGAGGACCGGCGCGCTCTCGGGGTGACCGTCGAGGGGGTGCCGGTCGAGCTGCTCCTCGCCCCACCGGCGCGCTTCGGCACCGAGCTGTTGCGGGCAACCGGCGCGACGCCGTACGTCAGCGCCCTCGAGCCGCTGCCCGAGCGGCCCGACGAGGCCGCGGTCTACGCCACGCTTGGCATCCCCTGGTGCCCGCCGGAGCTGCGCGAGCGTCCGTTTCGGGGCGAGCCGCTCCCACTGGTCGCACTGGAGGCCATGCGCGGCGATCTGCACCGCCACTCGACGTGGTCCGATGGGCGGGCGAGCATCGAGGAGATGGGCCGCGCGGCGCGCGAGCGTGGCTATGAGTACCTGGCGATCTGCGATCACACGCCCGCCGTGGGCGCGGTCCAGGGCCTCGACGCGGACGCCGTTCGCCGGCAGGGCGAGGAGATCGCGGTCGCCAACGAGGTGCTGGCGCCGTTCGTCGTGCTACGCGGGATCGAGTGCGACATCCTCGCCGGCGGCCAGCTCGATCTTCCCGACGATGTGCTCTCAGAGCTCCTGGGTCCAGGCGAGTGTGCACGGCGGCCAGCGGATGCCCGCCCACGAGATGACCGACCGGGTCTGCCATGCCCTGCGCAATCCGCACGTCAGCTGCCTCAGCCATCCGACGGGTCGGCTGCTCACCCGCCGCCCCGAGAACGCCGTCGACCTGGAGCGCGTCTACGAGGTGGCGGTCGAGCAGGGCGTCGCGCTAGAGGTCAACGGGCTGGCACCGCGCCTAGACCTGAGCGGCGAGCACGTACGCGACGCCCTGCAGGCCGGCGCGCGGGTCGTCTGCTCGACCGATGCGCATTCGGTCGCCGGACTGGGGAACATGGCCCTGTCGGTGGCCACAGCACGACGGGGATGGGCGACCGCCGCGGACATAGTTAACACGCGCTCGCTCGAGGACCTGCTTATCGGGCGGCTGGCGTAGCGGACTGTCCTCTCGAGCGGGCTTGGAAGCCCGCCATTGCGTCCGCGGCAACGTTCCCCCGGGCGTCGCGTGGCTGGCCGCTGGCGGCGGGCGCGATAACAAAACCGCGAGAACGATCTCCTTTTACCAGGACGAGCCGATCAACGCCCCCGCCTGACCGCCATGCTCAAGCAAATCATCGCCAACAACCGCGCCGGTGGCTGGAGGAAGCTCAAGCCGACATAGCCAACGCTCGTCGGTGCCGCCCGCCCGCGCCCTCGCCTCTCGGCCCAGCCAGAGACGGGTTGGCGGGGATCAGCTGTCGCGCCCGAGAAGCCTTAGCAGCGGCAGCAGCTTGCTGCGCAGCCGCCACCAGCCACCGGTGTATATCCGCGCGAGGGTGACCTCTGCGGCCGCCCGCTGCGCGTCGATGCGGGCGGCGTACTCTCGGACTTCCAGGGTGTGGCGCAGTGCGTCGTCGAGTGCGTGCCGCAGGTCGTTGGCGTAGTCCTCGATTTCTGCGGCGTGCTGCTCGATGCGCGACGCACGCTCGGCTTCCGTGAGTCGTAGAGCGATGCGCAGCTCGGCGCGGCGGTCGGGGTCTCGGAGCCGGTCAAGCCACGCGGTGTTCTGGCCCACCCGAAGCGCCCAAGCTTGGTCCCGGTCAGTCGCGCGGAAGTGCAGGACTGTCGGCTCGGGACTGCGTGCGCTGCGCCCCCCCGCCGCCACCGCTCGTTGCCAGAGGTCCCAATCGGCGGCTCGCGGAAGTTCTGCGTTCCACCCGCCGATCGCGGAGGCCATGTCCACACGCAGGCTCACGGAGCTCATTGGATTTGAATTGCCGCTCGCGAGTCGCACGCGGTTGACCGGCAGGCTCCAGTCAGAACCGAACCACTCAAGGCTGTCATCAGGGGCAACGACTACTCCATCGCTCTGAACAAGGTCGACGCGGCCGGTGTCCCACAGCTCACCGATGCGCTCGAGGTGGTCAGGCATCAGCAGGTCATCGTCACCGAGCCAAAGGATCGCGTCGCCCCGAGCCACTTCGAGAGAACGATTACGGTGCTCGTATCCATAGCCGGGCGCCTTGGGCAGTTCGAGCGCATCAAGGCATGTCGAACCAAGACCGCGCAGCGCATCAGCGGTCCCGTCGGTGCATCCATCGCATAAGGCGAGAACCTGCTGCGGCGGGCGCGTTTGCTCGAGTGCGCTGCGGGCGGCGAGCAAGACAGTTTCGCGCCGATCATGAGTCGGGATGGCGATCGTGAACTGGGTCGGCACGTTCGCATAGACTCGCAGCAGTGCCGATCAAGCGCGAGGTGCAGACGGTCACACCGGCCGGCGAGCGGATGACCACGATGCCCGAGGGGATGCGGGTTCGGGACCTGATAACCCATACGGACGAGCGCGGCACGGTCTGTGAGCTGTATGACCCGCGGTGGGGGGTAAGCCCGGCTTCGCTGGTGTTCGCGTACATGTTCACGATCCGTCCCGGCATGGCGAAGGGCTGGGGGATGCACCGGGAGCACGATGACCGCTACGCCTTTCTGACCGGCGAACTCGAGCTTGCTTTCTATGACGCTAGACAGGACTCCGAGACCTCCTGTCAGGAGTCGCGCCTAGTGCTGGCTGATGCCCACCGTCAGCTGGTCACGATTCCCCGCGGGGTCTGGCATGCGGAGCGAAACCTCGGGACGACCGAGGTCAGGGTCGTCAATTTTCCCACCGAGCCCTATAACCACACCAACCCGGACAAGTACAAGCTGCCGCTGGATACAGACGAGCTGCCCGTGAGGCTCAGCCCGGCCTGGCGCGGCTGGTGACCCAATCTTGGAACGGAACAGAACCAAACCCGTGCCCCTGCCAACAGCGACTCCGGTTGTTGCAGGCGGGTGGCGGGTCCGGAGGAGCCCTACCTTCCGCGCATAGGAGGGACGCAACCCAGCGTCGCGGATGGACCCGCGACGCTGGCGTTGCAGGTGCGCCCACCCGTGCCGCCATCGCGGTCAGCCGGATCGAAAGCAGGTGTACCGTGTGGGCACCGCGGCGCTGATGCCGGCGTTCCGACGCGGCACAGATGGTTCAGACGGTCGCTTCTACGCGAGGAAGCAGTAGTGGTTCGAGCATTTCCGTAACGCCGCGGATGCGAGTGTCTCGCCGATCGGTGGCCGTCAAGCCAGAAGCGCACGGGTCGTGCTCAAGGGGGCAGGCCAGTCTCGATCGTCCTGCCGCGCGAGCCCGCTGTTGCGCGGAGCGACAGTGGGTGCGCTGCGCCTGAGCGGGCGAGAGGCTGTTGATCCGCATCGTGGTCCAGAGGACTCCTGCTGTCCGTGTCGAACGTGCGTCGTGGTAGATCCCTGCTTCAGATGGAGGAGTTCTCACGATGCTTTCCCGGAACTGCAGCCAGCCGCTCTCGCCGCGAGCGCCTGGGGGTCGCGCCTTGATGGTGGGCCTGTTGGTTGTCGCTTGGCTGATGGCGCTGGCGTTGTCTGGGAGTGACGCGCTGGCGGCGCAGCCGCCGGTTGGTCTTGGAACGGCCGACAGCTTTGCTGTTCTAGCGGGCTCGACGGTGACGAACACCGGCCCGTCGACGGTCAACGGTGATCTCGGGGTGAGTCCGGGAGCGGCGGTGACGGGATTTCCGCCGGGGACGGTGAACGGGACGATCCACGCCGTGGACGCTGTCGCAACCCAAGCGCAGTCTGACCTCACGACGGCGTATAACGATGCTGCTGGGCGAACTCCGGCTGTGACGGTGTCCGGGGACCTCGGCGGCCAAACGCTCACCGCCGGCGTCTACAAGTCCGCGTCCTCGCTCGGACTGACCGGGACTCTCACGCTCAACGCCCAGGGCGATCCCAATGCCGTATTCATCTTCCAGGCCGGCTCCACGCTGACCACCGCGTCGGGGAGCCACGTGAATCTCATCAA
Organism: Solirubrobacteraceae bacterium; assembly: GCA_039922645.1. Taxonomy (GTDB): domain Bacteria; phylum Actinomycetota; class Thermoleophilia; order Solirubrobacterales; family Solirubrobacteraceae; genus Palsa-465. Next base: position 20,880 of record JBDTEE010000150.1, read on the forward strand.
CGGCGCGCAGCCGTGCAACGTCTTCTGGCAGGTCGGCAGTTCCGCGACGCTCGGGACGACCTCTGTCTTTAGCGGCGACATCCTCGCCTTGACCTCGATCTCGATGGACAACCGCGTCACCGACAACGGGGCAGCGCTGGCGCGCAACGGCGCTGTCACGCTGATCGACGACACGATCACCGCGGCGCACTGTACGACCGCTCCTGCTGGTCATAACGGCCGCGCTGCCATTACGACCGCGCCGCCCTCGGTAGCCAAGACCATCGCGAGGTTTGGCACTGGCCGCTGTGTGTCTGGGAGGTTCCGGGCCGTCGTTACCGGCCACTTGATCCGCCAGGTCGTGTTCTCGGAGGGCGGGCGGATCATCGCAACGGTCAGAAAGGCGCCGTTTGAGGTGTCGGTCGCCCATCGCGCCGGGATTCACACGGTGATGGCTCACGTCACGTTTACTGACAGCACTGCCGCTAAGACGCTCAAGCTGCGATTCAGATCGTGCGCCGCGGCAAAGCGCCACGTCCACCATCCGTCTCGACCGCCACGCGGTCCGGTCGGGTTCACAGGCTGATGACCCCGCGCCATCACCGAAGGGGCGGCCGACGGCCGCCCCTTCGTTCGCAACTTGGACCCGGCTGACCGGTCGACTCGATGAAGTCGGCAGTGGCGACCGTCGCGTGTCTACTGCTGGCGGCTAACTTCGCCCAGGCGGCGCGAGCAGCACCGCGGATCGCGCCGCACCAAGAGACCGTCGCGCTGTTCAGCGCCCACGGGGTTCGCGATCGACCCAACGTACACGACAAGCTGATCGATACCGTCAGCCCAACACGGCCGATCACCGGCGAGCGCACCGTGCTGCCCGTGCTCGCCCAGACAACCGACAACCACGGGCGATCCTGGCTACGCGTGCGCCTCCCCGGGCGCACCCTCCGGGGCCAGCCACCGCCGCCAGCAGGTTGGATCAGGGCTTCGAACACGGTGATTTCAACCACCGCCTGGCACCTAGTCGTTGATCTCATCGCGCGTCGAGTCGACGTCTATTTCAAAGGGCGGCTGCTGCGCAGCTACCCAGCGATCGTCGGCAAGTCCTCGACGCCCACGCCCACCGGCGAGTATTTCATCGAAGAAGACGTGCAGCTTCCCAGTTGGTCGGCGGGCGCCCCCTTCGCCCTAGCTACCAGCGACCGTTCAAACGTACTTCAACAGTTCGACGGCGGCCCCGGCCAGATCGCCCTCCACGGACTGGACAACGTCGGCGGACAGCTAGGGACCGCCGAATCGCACGGCTGCATACGCCTGGCCGACAGCACCATCACCTGGCTCGCGGCGCGCATCAACCCGGGCGTGCCCCTCACCATCACCTAGCACCGCGCATCGGCGCCAACGGCCAATCCGCACCAGCTATGAACCGCTTGGGCCCGACGCCTGCAGCGCCGGCGTCAGACACAAACCGTCACCGCTCACCACCCCGCGTCTCCCGAGCCAACCGATCCTCAGTCGACCAACAACGTCGGAAAACAGATCGTCAACGACGCTGGAAGCACCAGAGGCGGACCCACGGCGTCCGGTGCGCACGTCCTCGCTCCACGGCGGAGATCTGGGGCGAGCCAGTCGGCGATCACTGGTCGACGTCCTCCAGGTCAGCAACGTTCGAGGCGCTGTCCTTACCGTCTTAGGCTCGGAAGTGGTCGCTTTGGACTCGAGCTCATCTCGCGGCGGCGTCCGCCAGCGTCTCGGCCTCGCGCAGCCGCGTATCGATCAGCTCAAGGCCGGAGTTCCAAAAGCTCGGGTCGCTGAGGTCGATGCCAACCATTGTCGCCAGTTGGTGCGGGCTGCGCGACCCGCCGGCGGCGAGCATCGCCAGGTAGTCATCAACGAACGGCTCACCGAGCTGTCGGTAGCGGGCATACGCGGCCAATGCCAGGAGCTGTCCGAACGCGTAGCTGTAGACGTAGCCCGGGACGTCGAAGAAGAAATGAGGCACGATCGACCACTCGCGCTCGATCCCGGGGGTTGGCTGCACTGCTTCGCCCTGGAAGTCGCGCATTGCCGTGGCCCACAGCTCGTTCAGCACGTCGGGCGCCAGCTCCCCGTCTGATCGCCGCCTTGCGTGAGCCGCGTCCTCGAAGCGGTTGAACGCGATCTGCCAATGCACCGCTGCCATTGTCCCGTCGATGCTTCGGCCAATGATCGCCAACCGCTCGCGATCGTCGCCAGCGTTCGCGAGCATCCGTTCGGTCAACACGGTCTCGCCGAAGATCGATGCGGTCTCAGCGACGATCGTCGGCGCCTGCGCGTGAAAGATCTCGGCTGGAGCGGCGAGCACGCCGTGCAGACCGTGGCCGAGCTCGTGGGCCATCGTCATGACCTCGCCGAAACGGCCGGTGTAGTTGAGCAGGACGTACGGATGGACCGCGGGGGCCCCGGACTCGCAGAACGCGGGATAGAACTTCGTCGGCCGCGGCGGTGCGTCGATCCAGCCCTCGTCGAAGAAGCGCGAGAGGATCGCCCGCGCGCGTGGCGAGAACGAGCCGTAGCTGTCGAGCACGAGCTCCCGCGCCTCGGCGTAGCTGTAGCGGCGCTCGACAGACCCGATGGGAGCCATAACGTCGTAGTCGGCCAAGCGGTCGAGCCCGAGCAGCTTGGCCTTCAGCCGGTGCCAACGGTGCGAGATGTCGTATCGGTCGACGACAGCGTCGATCAGCGCCTGGGTTTCGGCGCCGGAGATCTCGTTCTCCCGGTTCTTGGCGTCTAGCCAGTGACCACGCCCGCGCAACCGGTCGAGGGTAGCGTGCCCCTGCAGCAGCGCGTTGTACGCGAGCGCCCGGGTCCGCAGACCCGGTTCAAGCGCCACCACAAACGCCTCCTGAGCGCGCTGGCGCACCCCCCGGTCGGGATCCTCGCGCAGACTGAGGATCGCGCCGACGCCGACCTCC
>JBDTEE010000151.1:0-41578 GCA_039922645.1 Solirubrobacteraceae bacterium
AGGAAGTAGGTGTCGTCGAGCGGCTTTCGCTATCCGTCGATCCAGCCATGGCAGATCGCCGAGTCGAGTACCTCGGGGTAGACCACCGTGGTGACCGGGGCTGCCTTCTTGGCGATCCTCAGCCACACCCCGGGGGAATCGGAATGGTGCTCCGCCAGCCACCGCTCCCAGGCCCGCTGGTCGGCGAACTCGAGGATCGCGAGCTCGGGGGACTGGTTGGGGCCCGACCTCCGTGTTGCCATCCGGTCATGTTGCCAGCCGCTATAGTCGGCCGCCGCCCTGGTTGGGCGATTCCCCATGCCCGCCGTCCCCCATCTCTACGACCTGATGCTTGTGATCTCGACGACCGTCGAGGACGAACGTCGCGCCAAGATCCTCGTCGACGTGGAGGCCCAGATCTCCTCCGGCGGTGGGCTCATCGAGCGCAACGACGACTGGCATACGCGCACGCTGGCCTACGAGATCCGCCATCAGCGCGAGGGTGAGTACCACCTGATCCAGTTCAGCACCGGATCGACCGAGCTGCTGGACTCGCTCTCTCACACCCTCCGCATCGATGACGCCGTGCTTCGCTTCCGGGTCATCAAGAGCCTGCCCGGGACGCCTCCGCCCCCGGACGCTGTGCCCCCCGTGACCGCTGCCGCGGTCACCCCTGAGTCCTAAGCCTGCTTTCGGCGCGCCGGTTTCGGTGCGTCTCACCGGCGCCCCGACCCGCCAGCTGCCCGGCCAACGCGGCATCTCTTTCTACATACGGCCAATGACGATGGGTGCTGCGGCGGCCAGCCTCGAACGCGTGTACGGAAACCTCGCCCCCACCGGAGGCCTGTCGCCCTTTCGGAGTCATCACCAGTCCGTGTCCGCTCGCGGCTTCAGGCGAAGCTGAAATGGGAGACGCATGGACCCCGGACTCGAGGATGGCGGCTCGGTCCGCTGCCCCAACGTGGCCATGCTGCTGGACGGCGGCGGCGCCGCTGCACCCCTCTACACCCGTCTGCGCGAGGACGAGGAGCTCGGGACGGTCCCGATTGTGGTCAGTGTGGAGCCCGACCGCCTGGCCCTCAGCGAGGAGATGCTCGAGGTGCACGAGCTGATCGTCTCGCCGTTCACGGCCGCGGAGTTGAGTACCCGGATCGCCCGCGCTCGCCTGGTGGTTCACGGCGTCGGAGAGCACGAGGCGATCCGCGAGGACGGGCTGGAGCTCCACCTGGCCGCCCATCAGGCCAAGCGCGACGGCGAATCTCTCGAACTGACCTTTATGGAGTACGAGCTACTCAAGTTCCTCATCACCCATCCGGCCCGCGCGTTCTCCCGCGAGGCGCTGCTGACCAGCGTCTGGGGTTACGACTTCTTTGGGGGCGCACGCCCACCAGCGCCGGCGGACCGTGCGGCGGGTTGGCTACCGGTGGGAGGCCTAGTAGCCGAGCGCTGAAGGGCCGGTCCGGGTCCGTGGTGGGTCCCGGGCCGGCCGGGGCGAGACGGGCGGGATGCCGCGCTCTGGGTGTGACCAAAGTGCGACGTTCGTGCCCAGGCGTGCCGGAAGCGCAACGTTTCTGACCATTTTCCGGGGACCACGCGGGCAGTCGTCTGGACCAGCCATAGACTCGGATGCGAGTTTTCAACGTTCCTGGAAAGGAGCCACCAGCAATGGCAGGCAGCAACATCAACCGCGTGACCATCACCGGAAACCTGACTCGGGATCCGGAGCTGAGCACGCTGCCCACGAGCGGCACGACGGTGTGCTCGCTGCGCGTGGCCTGCAACGGCCGCCGCAAGAACAGCGAGTCCGGCCAGTGGGAAGACCAGCCCAACTACTTCGACGTCACCGTCTGGGGCGCCCAGGGCGAGAACTGCTCGCGGTATCTGAGCAAGGGGCGCCCGGTGGCCATCGACGGCCGGCTGCGCTGGCGCGAGTGGACCACCCAGGAGGGCCAGAAGCGCCAGGCGGTGGATATCATCGCTGAAACCGTACAGTTCCTCGGCGGGCGTGATGACGCTGGGAACGGGAACGGGTTCTCGAGCGGTCCACGGGCCACCGAGAGCGACGTCCCGATCGACACCGGCGATTTCGATCGCACCCCGGTGAACGCGGGAGCCGACGAGGACATCCCGTTCTAGAGGCACGGATCGCTTTATTGGGTAACTCGCTAGGCTGAGAGACGATGGCTAAGCAACGTAGACGACCGGTCCGCCGGCGCGATAGGAAGGGCGGGCCGACTTCGACCCGCCGTAAGTCGTGCCCGTATTGCCGCGACAAGGTCGAGCAGGTCGACTACAAGGACATCGGCACGCTGCGCCGGTTCATCTCCGAGCGTGGCAAGATCCGGTCCCGCCGCATCACGGGCGCCTGCCGTCGTCACCAGAGTCAGGTCGCCCGCGCAGTCAAGCGGGCCCGCGAGCTCGCTCTGCTCCCGTACGTCGCTGAATCCAGTGGCGGCGATCACCGGGAGCGGGGCCGCGACCGAGACCGCGACCGCGACCGCTAGGAGGCCAGGATGGCCCAGGCGATTCTGCTCCAGGACGTGGAGAAGCTCGGTGAGCGCGGGATGGTCGTCGACGTCTCCAACGGCTACCTGCGCAACTACCTTCTGCCTCGCAAGCTGGCCGAGCCCGCCACCTCATCCTCCATTCGCGTGGCTGAGAAGCGCCGGCAGGAGGCCGAGCGGGCGGTCCAGGAGGCCGAGGAGCGAGCGCGAGAGAGCGCCTCGGTGCTCGGGCGGACCGTGCTCACGATTCCCCAGCAGGCGGGCGATGACGGCCGTCTGTTCGGTTCGGTGACCACCCAGGACATCGCTGATGCCATCCGCGACGCCCGGGGGATCCGCATCGATCGCCGCAAGATCCACCTCGAGGACCCGATTCGCAACGTCGGGACCTACATGGTGGTGGTCGAGATCGCCGACGACGTAACCACGGCGGTCAAGACCATGGTCGTCGCCTCCTAGCTTCCGCACTCCGGCCGCCGTTACACGACCGTGTGACGGGTTGAAAACAAACGGTCGCAGAGTGCGGGATGACTTCGGCGAAGCCGCCTGTCGCGAACCTATATTCGGTGAGCCATGAGCGCGGTTCAGAACATCGCCGTCCCCCCGCACAACCTCGAGGCCGAGAAGTCTGTGCTCGGCGCGGTGCTCCTGGACGAGCGGCATCTGCAGTCGCTGCTGGTCGAGGAGCAGCTTCGACCCGAGCACTTCTACCGAGAGCAGTACGGCGCGGTGTTCGCGGCCATGCTGTCCCTCTACCAGCACGATCGCAAGATCGACCACCTGACCGTCGCCGAGACGCTGCGCCAGAACGGCAAGCTCGAGGAGGTCGGCGGTCCCGAGACGATCGACGAGCTCTCGGGTTGGGTACCGGCCGCCGGGCATTCGCGCGAGTACGGGCGGATCGTCCGCGACAACGCCCAGATGCGGGCCCTGCTCACGACCTCGTACGAGATTCAGGCCAGCGTGCTCGCTCGCGAGGCGCCGGCACGAGAGCTGGTCGAGAAGGCCGAGCGCTCCGTGCTCGAGGTGGCCCAGGATGATCGCCAGAAGAAGATCCGTTCGATCGCGGACATCCTGGATGAGGAGACGGAGAAGCTTCACCGCCTTTCGGTCTCCAAGACCGCGCTGACCGGCACCCCGTCGGGATTCAAGGATCTGGACGAGAAGACGGGCGGCTTCCAGCCCGGCAACCTGATCGTGCTGGCCGCCCGGCCGTCAATGGGCAAATCCGCGCTGGTGGCCAACATCGCCGAGAACGCTGCACTGGCCGAACAGCCGGTGGTCCTGTTCTCGCTCGAGATGTCCGAGTCGGAGTTGGCCCAGCGCTTCGTCGCCTCGCAGGCCCGAATCCACGGCGAGGACCTGCGCCGGGGCAAGGTGGCCGAGTCGCGCTGGCCGAAGATCCTCGAGGCCTGCCAGCGCCTCGCTGCGGCACCCCTGTATGTCGATGACTCAAGCGACACCGGCGTGCTCGAGGTGCGGGCCAAGGCGCGGCGACTGCATGGGAAGATCCCCGGCGGCCTGGGGCTGATCATCATCGACTACCTGCAGCTGATGCGTCATGAGGGCCGGGTCGAGAGCCGGGTCGAGCAGGTGGGCCAGATCAGCCGTGGTCTGAAGGGCCTGGCCCGTGAACTCAACGTCCCGGTTATCGCGCTCTCCCAGCTCAGCCGCGCCGTCGAGCAGCGCGGCGGGGATGAGAAGAGGCCGATCCTCTCCGACCTGCGCGAATCCGGGCAGATCGAGCAGGACGCGGACCTGGTCATGTTCATCTACCGCGACGAGTACTACAAGAAGGCCGAGTCCGAGCGCCCGGGCGAGGCCGACATCATCATCGCCAAGCACCGCAACGGGCCGGTGGGTGAGGTCGTCCTGACCTTCCAGAAGGAGTACCCGAAGTTCATGAACTACGCCGGTGAGCGGTTCTCTCAGTGATTGACGAGTGCCCCTTCGGCCTCTGCGACGGTACTGGCTTTCAGTACGACGAGGAGACCAACACTGCGTTTGACTGCCGATGCCGGCCCCAGCGGGTGTCGCAGGCCAAAGCCCGCAGCCTCTCCGCGGTTATCCCGCGCCGCTACCGCGACGTGGCCTTCGACCGCCCGCCGGCAAGCGACATGGAGCCGACCATTGTGGCTGCGGCGCGCCGGTACGCGAGCACGATCGAAGATCAGCTCGACGCCGGCCGCGGGCTGTGGTTCATGGGCCCGCCCGGCACGGGCAAGACCACGCTGTCCATGCTGGTCTCCAAGGCGGCGATCAAGGCCGGGCGATCCGTGGCCATCTACTCGCTGCCCCGGCTGCTCAACGAGATCCGCGACACGCACCGCTCCGAGCGCTCACATGTCGCCCTGCTCGACCGGCTGACCGAGGTGGACCTGCTCCACGTCGATGATGTCGGCGCGGAGCGCACCACCGATTGGGTGCTCGAGGAGCTCTACTCGATCGTCAACGGCCGCTATGAGGACCAGCGCTCAATGGTCATCACCACCAACATCCTCGATCGCGAGGCGCTGTGCGCTCAACTCACAGCCCGCACGGTCTCCCGCCTGACCGAGATGTGTGACGAGCTGCCACTGCTCGGCCACGACCACCGGATGGACCTGCGCTCCGCCTGAGGCGCGTAACCGGTGGACGCAGCCCCCGCGTAGGCTCACGCGGTCAAGCCTGGCCCGATGCGACGCTGCCTTAGGGGGTGTTCTTCGCGATTACGCGCTAGAGGCGTAAACGCGAAGAAGGCCCCACGGCGGAACGGTCAGCCGGCGGCCTGGACCGGACCCACGTGCAGGTTGCAGAAGCTCCCACTGTGGGGCACGTCAAGGGCGGCGCGCTGATTGGGCGGGAACACCTGCAGCGTCGTTCCCGTGAAAGCGTGCGGGCAGCCCGGGCTCGGGATGACATCGCTGCTGGTGACGATGAAGTGCGCCGCGTGCCCCGGCGCCAGAGTGACCAGCCGGACCGTCGTGGGAGCCTGGATCCCGCCCCGCTGAGCCGGTTGCTGCACGAGGTGCCCGCTGGCATCGAGGATCGCGACGCCCGGATATCCGTAGAGCGTGCACGTGCTCCCGCCGGCGTTGGTCAGCGCGTAGGTCATGTAGGCCGTACCGGCCGCGCCCTGTCCGGAGACAAACGCAAGATGAAGGCTCGACGTCGGGCAGGCCGAGCCCCCGACCACCCCGGTCGAGGACGTCGTCGTCGTGGTGGAGCTGGTCCCCGTCGTTCCCGAGCCGCTGGACCCGGTTGACGTGGTCGAGCTGGTAGTGGATGAGCTGGCAGGCGTGCTGCTGTGGGCAGCTGTGCTGGAGGTCGAGCTCTGACCGCCGCAGGCGGCCAGGCCAAAGGCCACGGCCAGGGTCGCCAGGGCAAATTTGAACTTGGGGAGCAGTGCGTTCACCCGGCGCACGTTAGCCAAGCCGGCCCCCGGAAGGCCCGGTCGTCCCCGAGTCGGCAACCGCGGAGGAGGCCCAGACGGCGCCTAGTCGGCTAGCGGGGACCAGAGGCCGAGGTAGCGGCCGAGCGTGGCAAATCCAAGCAGGCAGAGCAGCCCGTCGGCGATACCGCGGACCGCGCCATCGGGTCCGTCGGAGGCCAGCACACCGGCCACGGTCATCAGTACGAAGATGGCTCCGGCAACAACGAGGGCGAACCGCCACGGCCGGCCGTCGAGACTGCGTGGCAGCCACGCCCCGACGTCGTCAAACAGATCGCCGGCCGAACCCTCGGCCAGGGACGGCAACCTTTGCGCTGCGAGCAATACCGGCGTCGAGGCCAGAAGCGCGACCGCTCCCACTCCCGCGCACACCCAGGCCAGGGTGACCCACCAGCCAGGCAGGTACGGGCGAAGCTCCTCGGCAAGCAGCGCCAGGCCGATCATGCTGGCCAGACCGGCGAAGACGCCTACTGTGGCCCGGCGCAGAATCATTCGCGTCTCGGCAGCGGCGATGACGCGCTGGGTACGGCGACGCAACGCGCGCAAAAGCGCCAGCAGGCCAGCGGCAAAGGCGATCTGTGGGGCGATGACCGCAACCCAGTTGCCGACGCGGCCCGGCCAGGACACCGCGCCCGGAATGGACCCGAAGGCATGTCCGGGGGCGGTCACGAAGGCGACGCCGAACAACACGCCGGCCAGGGCGAGGGCGGCGAAGCCGGCGAATCCGGCCCGCCGAGCCCGGGCAGTCCCGAGCTCATCGGCGAACTGACGGGCCACCAGCTGCGGCGCGCCGAGGTCCGCCTTCGGATCGCACTGAAGGTGATCCTCGATCTCGTCAGTGATCCGGCTGCGCTGCCGACCGGTGATCCCGACCGCGGTCAGCTCGCGGTGAAGGTCATCGCGGTAGCTCATGCCAGCACCGACTCCACCGCGCGGGAGAAGTCGCGCCATTCACTCCGGCGCACGCCCAGCTCACGCTGGCCCCGCCGCGTCAGCTCGTAGATCCGGCGGCGGCGGCCGCTGTCCTTGCTCCAGGAGCTGCGCAGCAGACCGCCCTCCTCTAGGCGGTGCAGGGCCGGATAGACCGTACCCTCGGGCAGGTCCAGAGAGCCGCCGCTGCGCTGCTTGAGCTCTTCGATGATCGCGTAGCCATGGCAAGGGCCAGCTCCGACAACGGCCAGGATCAGGGCGTCGAGATGGCCCTTGAGTGATTCGGCTCTCATACCTAGTGAGGCTATACCTAGTCTTGCTGGGTGTCAAGGCGCGGCTGGACGCTCGGGCGGCGGAGGCGTCTGTGCCCGCCTAAACTGGATTGGTCATGCCAGGCATAGTCATAGTGGGCGCCCAATGGGGCGACGAGGGCAAAGGGAAGGTCACCGACATGCTCGCCGAGCGGGCCGACGCGGTGGTCCGCTTCCAGGGCGGCAACAACGCCGGCCACACCATCGTGCGCAACGGGGAGACCTGGAAGCTGCACCTCATGCCCTCGGGGATCCTGCACCCGGGCAAACTGTGCGTGATCGGCAACGGGGTGGTCATCGACCCCAAGGTCCTGACCGATGAGCTGGACGAGCTCCGGCGCCGCCGCGTGGACACGCGCGCGCTGCGCATCTCGGCCAACGCGCACCTGATCATGCCCTACCACATGATGCTCGACCACGCCGGCGAGGCCAAGCTGGGCAAGCTCCAAATCGGCACCACGCGACGGGGGATCGGCCCCTGCTACGCGGATAAGGCCGCCCGCCTGGGCATCCGAGTCCAGGACCTGCTCGACGAGAAGATCCTCAAGAAGAAGATCGTCGCCGCGCTGGAGCCCAAGCGACTCAGCCTGCGCCCCTTTGCCAAGGATCCGGCCCTCGACCTGCAGTCCATGACCGACGAGTACCTGACCTACGGGCATGTCCTGGAGCCGTTCATCGCCGACACCTCGCGGCTGGTCCTCCAGCGCCTGGACGACGACCAGATGGTCGTCTTCGAAGGCGCACAGGGGGCGCTCCTCGACATCGACCACGGCACCTATCCGTTTGTCACCTCCTCGAACCCGGTGGCGGGCGCGGCCTGCATCGGGGCCGGCGTCGGCCCGAAGGACATCGACGAGGTTTGGGGAGTGGCCAAGGCCTACGTGACGCGCGTCGGGGCGGGTCCGTTTCCAACCGAGCTCGATGGCGAGCTGGCCGACCTGATCCGCGAGAAGGGCGGCGAGTACGGCACCACCACCGGACGCCCGCGCCGCGTTGGCTGGCTTGACTTGATCGCACTGCGCTACGCCGCGCGACTCAACTCACTGACCGCGTTGGCCGTCACCAAGCTCGATGTGCTCTCCGGGCTCGACCGGCTGTGTGTCTGCACTCGCTACCGCGGGGCCGAGGGAGCCGAATTCGACTACTTCCCCTACCACCAGACGGTCCTTCACCACGCCGTCGGGGAGTACGAGGAGCTGCGCGGCTTCGACGGCGATCTCAGCGAATGCCAGTCAGAGTCCGACCTCCCCGACGCCGCCCGTGAATACCTGCGTTTCGTCTCCGAGTTCGTGGGGGTCCCGATCGCGCTGGTCGGGACCGGACCGGGCCGCGAGCAGGTCATCTGGATGTCCGGGGCCGAGGGCAGCGCGATCGTCGCCGACGGGTCCGTGCCGGCGTAAATGCGCGGAGGGTCGGTCGCTGGCGGGCGCCTGCACGGACCACGCGGAGCGGTCATCGCGGAGGCTCTTGCTGTCATGCGAGGGGTCTGGTGGGGCCCGGGTCTCCGCGCCTAAATGAGATGACACTGGTCACGAGGACGAAGACCAGGAAGAGCACGAAGCCGATGATGTCGAGAACCAGCCCGAACGAGCCGATCACGCCGCCGAGGCCGAAGCCTTGAAGGAAGAACAGGGTCCCGACCGCGATCAGAACCCACCCGAGCCAGCGCGGAAAGACGCCGCTCTTGAACACGAGCAAGCCTGCTGCGAGAGCAAAGAGACTGCCGAAGACGTCGCCGACGCTGTCCAATGCATACGTCACGAGGAACAGCGCGTAAGTCACGCCCTGATCGTGGTGATGGCCGAACGACGCAAGCTTCGCGCCGACCAGGCCGGTGATGCCGATATCGCTGACGGCATGCAGGGCAATAAACAGCACTCCGCCGACCAACACCAAGGAGCTGAGGATCTGCGGCCGGCCGGGGTCCCCGCGCAGCAGGTTGTACAGACTCCAGAGGTAGATCACGAACATGACGGCGTAGACCACCGACAGGCATGCGATCACCACCAGCCGCGTGCGGTGCTCGTAGAGTGCGTTCGTCATCTTCGCGGCTGAGTTGTTCAAATTCGGTCCGACTCCGACCGCGACCACAGACTCCGCGACCAGCGCGATGATGTACACGATCCCCGCCACCCAGGCATACCGCTCCCACCCGCGAATCGGCCGCGTTGCTTCTACTGTGCTCATGGGGGACCCCCATTCGTTCGTTCGGCCCTCGCGCGCAGCCTAACCGTTCGACCCTCGCCGGTCCGGGAAATCACCCGTCGGCGCGGTATCCCGGCTTGAGCGGGTGCCGGCGGCCGGTCAGGCCTTACCCCGGAGCTGTTCGAGGCCGTCGAGGATGAGATCGAGCCCCCATGCGAACTCGAGTGCGGGGTCGTAGCCGGTTTCGGGGAGCCTCGTGACGACCTCGACGAGGTAGGGGTAGTCGTCGGGGGTGCCGACCGTCTCGGCCCTTCTCTGCGCGGCTTCTCCGGCGCTTTGGGGTGTCTCGAATCCGAGGTCCCGTTCCTGCAGGGCGAAGCCGTAGATGTAGGCGTCCTGGACTGAGTAGGCGTGGATTGCCATCTCGAAGGAGAAGCCTGCCTCTCGCAGGCAGCCCATCGTGGCGTTGTGGTGTCGCAGGTTCGCCGGCCCGGGGTGCCGGGACTCCATCCGTCCAATTGCCCAACTGTGGCGCTTCAGCGCCTCTCGCGCCGAGATCGCCCGGCCGCGCAGTGCGGAGCGCCAGTCCTCACCGGCGGAAGGAGAGTCCATCTCGGCAAAGACGATGTCGACCATGCCGTCGAGCAGCTCCTCCTTGTTGGCGACGTGCTTGTAGAGCGCCATCGGCACGACACCGAGCTCCTGCGCGAGCCCGCGCATGCTGAACCCGTCGAGCCCGGTCTCGTCGGCGAGCTCAACGGCAGCCTGCAGCACGCGAGCTCTGCTCAGCCGTGTCCGGGGGGTTTTTGTCCGTTGCGTCATTGCGCTTGACAAGTGTACGACGTACACCTATGCTCCACCACCAGACTGTACGCCGTACACCAAACCGAAGAGGGATCGTCATGAACCAGCCCAATCCACCCCAGCCACCGGCAAGGCCGCCAGGCCCGGCCTCGCCCTATCCCGTCCAGTACTCGGTCGACTACCCAGACCGGCCGCTGAACCGTCTGACTACGTTCTTTCGCCTGCTCGTGGTCATCCCGATCGTGATCGTGCTCTCCCTCATGGAGGGCGGCTTCACCTACGGCTACGGCCAAGGGCGGAACAGCACGCTCGTGGCCGCCGGCGGCCTGCTCGTGCTGCCCCCGCTGCTGATGATCTTGTTTCGCCGGAAGTACCCGCGTTGGTGGTTTGACTGGAACCTCGAGCTGATGCGCTTCTCCGCCCGAGTCGGCGTCTTTCTGACGCTGATGGACGACCGGTATCCCTCCACCGACGAACACCAGGCAGTGCATCTCGACTTCCCATATCCGGACGCGCGCAACGGCCTCAACCGCTGGCTGCCCCTGGTCAAGTGGCTGCTGGCGATCCCGCATTACGTGGTGCTGTTCTCCCTCTACATCGCGTCGCTTTTCGTGGTCATCGCGACCTGGTTCGTGATCCTGGCCACCGGTCGCTTCCCACGCCCGATGTTCGACTTCCTCGTCGGCGTCGGCCGCTGGACAAACCGGGTGATCGCGTACGCCCACGTGCTGGTCACCGATCGCTACCCGCCATTCCGCCTCGCCCCGTAGATCCCGGGGCTCGTCAGCGGACGGGCTCACGACCGCTGGCGGACCCTAGGTTCCCGGGAACCCGCACGCCTGCGCAGCTTGCTTGAACGTAGGCGACTGCACGTCGATCGTGTCCGGGATCGCGACGAACGCGCCGGGGCGGCCGAACGCCAAGCGAAAGCCGGCGGGGCTCGACGGAGGCGAGCTGGTCGGGTCGGGGAAGCTCGGCACCCCGTGCGACCGCATGCAGCCGGTAGGCCAGGTAGAAGTGCCCTGCTGCGGCGGGTAGGAGCAGAGGCCTCCGCCAGCCACCACCCTCATCAGCTGGCTGTCAGGCGCCCCGGGTGGGAGGCCGGCCGCGTCGGGGTATGGCGTTTGCCTGCTTGGGCATCCGGCCGGCGTCATCGAGGGCTCGCCTAAGCAGCACCTCGATCTGGGCATTGAGGCTGCGCAACTCATCAGCGGCCCACCGGGTCAGCGCATCATGGACGGCGGGATCCAGGCGCAGCGGGACCTGCTTGCGCTCGCGGCTCACGTATACAGCGAGCCGGTGTTGACGACCGGAGAGGCCGGTTGGTCACCGCACAGGACGACCAGCAGGTTGCTGACCATCGCCGCCTTGCGCTCCTCGTCGAGCTCGACGATCCCCTCCTCATCCAAGCGTGACAGGGCGAGCTGGACCATCCCGACAGCGCCGTCGACGATCCGCGAGCGGGCCGCAACGACCGCGTTGGCTTGCTGGCGGCGCAGCATCGCCTGGGCGATCTCCGACGCATAGGCAAGATGGCTGATGCGCACCTCGACGATCTCCACCCCCGCGATCGCCACCCGCTGGGCGACCTCCTCGGCGAGTTCCCCGGCAACGACGTCCGTCGAGCCGCGCAGCGAAATGCCCTCGGCGGCGGGATTGTCGTAGGGATGGGTGGTCGCGACGTGGCGCAACGCCGACTCGGCCTGAACCTCAATGAAGTTGATGTAGTCATCCACGGCGTACACCGCCCGCGAGGTATCGGCCACCTGCCATACGACGATGCAGGCGATCTCTACCGGATTGCCATCGGCGTCGTTGACCTTCAGATGGTTGGTCTCGAAGTTGCGGACCCTGATGCTCAGGCTCCTCCGGTCCGCCAGCGGCACGATCCACCACAGGCCGGTACGCCGCAGGGTCCCGACATAGCTCCCGAAGAACCGCACGACCTTCGTGTGGCCGGGCTGGACGATCACCAACGAGGTCAGGATCACCACGCCGACCACGCCCGGCACGACAGCGGTCGCTGGCGCCGAGGTTCCGCCGAGCACGACCGCAGCCGCGACGCACACCGCGACGATGAGCACGCCGATCCAGCCGTTGATCGCCCAGGCCGGGCGCTCACGAATCTCGACACGGGCCCCGGAATGCCCGACCGGGGTGGCCTCGGGTTGGCGGTACGGCTGGACGTCCTGGCTCATGATGTCTCCACGTGAACTATCTCATAAAAATGATGTCAATAAGATATCACTTTCCGCTCGGTTGTGCACGTCACTCCCGCTCTGGCTCTTGCGCCACCGGGCCCTCGGGTGTCGCCGCCCTTACGTGATGAAGCACGAAATCAGCGTCGGCGGCACGGTGCGCGAGTACTACTTTGCCGGCCTCCTCGATAGAGACGACCAGGCCAAGTGGAACACGGAAATCGGATGGCCAATCTTCCGCTCCGATCCCCAAGCATGTCTCGGTAGCCCGAAGCCGTCGGTCCCCGCCTTAGCCGTAGCTGCGCGTGACGCGTACTTCCTCGCGAGCGTCGTTGAGCGTAACCAGCCAGCACTTCCCGGGGCGAAACCCTCGTCTCGGGCTGCTGACCGTGATCGAGCAGACACTAAGGTGCTGGTCGAGCCGCAGGACAGGGATCGTCCGGCGACACTCGCCGCGAGTGTCCTGCGCCATCCGTTCAGCGGTTTGCTCGATTTGCCACTGAAGGACGTCTCGCTGTCGAACGAGAGCCTCACGCTCGGCGGCCAATCTGTCGCGCTGCGCGGCCAATCTGTCCCGCTGTTCACGGGCGGCGGCTTCTTGTCGTTCAAGTTCCTTGAGGCGACCGGCAAGCGCTGAGCGCCATGCCTCGGCATCGGCCCGCAGGGTCAAGGCAAACGACAACAGCGTCGCCAATTCGGCGCGCAACATGATCTGATCCTCACTGCGAGATTGCGCGCGAGCCACGTGGTCGCCCAGAGCGGCGAGTTGCCGGTTGAGGTCTCGATATCCCGGCACCCCCGCTCCGAGACAGTCGTGCTCAGACGCCAACGGATGCTCGTTCAACATCCGGTTGGACGCAGCCGCCTCGCGATCTATCGCCGTCCGTAACCGGTCGATTTCAGAGACGACGTCGGTTCGAGGCTCATCCGGCAAAGGCAGGCTCCTTCGCTCACCCGGGAAGCTAGAAGAAGAACAGGCAGTTCCATAGTTTTGCTCACAGTGACGCGCTTGTCAGCATCCGATTCACCTGGGCACTCTTTGCCGCTGCAGCGCTGGCCGTGGCCCTGGCCATCCGGTACGTCATACGACGCGGTCCACACCCTCGGCTGATCGCCGTCGCGATCCTCTCAGGAGCGGTCATCGTCAATGCCGTCGTGCTGTTCTCGCTGCCCGCGGTGAGCCCCCCGTGAGGCTTCGGGATCCAGGCGAGGATCCCCGCCCCTCCGGTCGCACGCGTGCGGACGGCGCCGCGGCGAGCCCAACTGAGCGCCGGCCCGACCTAGCGCCAGTGCTCGAGCAGGTCCGCCTCGGGAACCTCGCGAACCACCCGGGCGGGCACACCCATCACCACCGTGCGGGGCTCGACATCGCGGGTGACCACCGCACCGGCGGCAACGTAGGCCTCCTCGCCGATGACCACGCCTGGGGTGAGAACCGCGCCGGCCCCCACTCGGCAGGCACGGCGGAACACCGGGCCGGCCAGGCCTGACCCGCGGGGATGGCGGCCCATCGTGTCGTCGTTGCTCGTATAGACGCCGGGCCCGAGGAAAACGTCGTCCTCGATGACCGCGCCGCCGGTCACGTAGACCCCGGTCTGGATCAGAACCCGGTCGCCGATCACACAGTCGAAGTCAACTGTCGACGCGCGTCCGATCACCGAACCCACCCCGACCATCGAGCGCTCGCGCACTGAGGCCTGATCACCGATGATCGCCCGGGAGCCGATCCGCGCCGCCGCATACAGGACCGCCCCACAGCACACGGTGACCCCATCGCCGAGCACGAGAGCGTCGGGAACGCCGGCCACAGCGGCACTCGAGCCCGGGCGCAGCCGGGGGGACTTGCCCAGCAGCGCCCCCTCCTCGATCACGCAGCCCGCGCCGATCGAGACCCCGGGGCGGATCACCGCTCCGGCGCCGACCGTCGTTCCGGCTCCCAGCGAGGCCCCGGCCCCGATCACCGCACCGGGGGCGACCTCCACATCGGCGGCCAGCTCAGCCCCGGGATCGACAAAGGCACCGTCAGCGACCACGGACCGCCGCCTGGCGCCGCGAAGCCTCCAGCGAGTTCTGCAGGGCCTCAAGCACACGCACCACGCGCAGCCCACTAGCCCCATCGGAACGGGGCTTGGTGCCGTCGCGCGCGCAGCGGACGAAATGCTCGCATTCCACCCGAAGCGGCTCCACGTTGGCGATCCGGGGGGAGAAGATGTCCCCGCTGCGGGTTATGTACTCGCCGTAGGTGCGCGCGTCCTCATCAAAGCCCTTGTCGTAAATGGTCAGCTTGCGCTCCAGGTCCATGTCGTCGAAGGTCGCCATCCGCCGCGAGCCGACGACCGTGAAGCGCCGCTCCTTGTGGGGGTCAAGCCACGACAGATGAAGGTGAGCGGACAGCCCCGAGGGAAAGCGCAGGAAGCAGAAGACGACATCCTCGACCTCGGGCCGGACGTAGGCCTCGCCATGGGCCACGACCTCGGTGGGTTCCTCGCCGGCCAGGTACAGCACCACCGAGACGTCGTGCGCGCCGAGGCTCCAGAGCGCGTTCTCGTCCGCCCTGAGCTTGCCCAGGTTCAGGCGGTTGCCGTAGATGTAATAGATCTCGCCGAGTTCGCCGGACTCGGTCAGATCCTTCAGCTTCTGCACACCCGGGTGGTACTCGAGCAGATGCCCGACCATGAGGATCCGCCCGGCTTCCTCCGCCGCCGCCACGGCCTGCTCGGCCTCGGCCACGGACTGGGCCAGCGGCTTCTCGACGAAGCAGTGCTTGCCCGCGCGCAGAACGGCGACGGCAAGCTCCGCGTGGGTGGGGACGGGTGTGGCCAGCACGACCGCGTCGAGCTCTGGATCGGCCAGCAGGTCACCGAGCTCCGCGGTCACCCGAGCCGTGGGATGCACCACCGCGGCGCGGGCCCGAGCCTCAGGCGAGGCATCGCAGCACCAGGTGATCTCGCAGCCGTCAATGGCAGCGAAGTTCCGGGCCAGATTCGGACCCCAGTAGCCGAGGCCGGCAACGCCGACCCGGAACGGTTCATCGCTCATGGCTGCAGGAGTCTAAGCGCCGCTACGACGCGCTGAGCAGCTCGTCCGTCTCCGTACAGAGCCGGGCGCAGGACGGGAACCTCGCGCTCCAGCGCGGCGCGAGCGGCAGCGGCATCCAGATCCACAAGCACGTTCCACCCCTGCTCAACCGTCTCGGTCCACTCGGTGCTGGGGCGCATGGTCACGCAGGGGACCCCGGCCAGGTAGGCCTCCTTCTGCAGGCCACCGGAGTCGGTCAGCACCGCGCGAGCGTGACACAGCAGAGTGGTCGTCTCGAAGTAGCCCAGTGGCGACTCGACGTGGACTCCGGGGGCGTCGCGTAGCGGCTGGAGCATTCCCGCAGCCTCCAGGCGAGCCTCGGTGCGGGGGTGCAGCGGGAGCAGCACCGGGAGCGGCATTGTCGTCAAGACCTCAAGCAGCTCGTGGAGGCGGGCGGGATCATCCACGTTCCCGGCGCGATGGGCGGTCGCCAGCAGATATTCCCCCGGCTCGAGACCCCGCGCACGGACCAGATCCGCCCGCTCCCGCGCCCGGGGCTGCGCGACCAGCGCCACATCGACCATCACATCACCGACCATCTCGCTGCGGCCGGCCGCCGCTTCGTGGCGCAGATTGGCCATCGCCACATCGGTCGAGCAGAGCAGGAGGGCGCTGGCGTGGTCGACCAGGACACGGTTGAGCTCCTCGGGCATCGTGCGGTCAAAGGAGCGCATCCCCGCTTCGACGTGAGCCACGGGCACCCCGGCCTGGGCTGCGGCCAGCGCGCCGGCGAGGGTCGAGCTGGTGTCGCCGTAGACGAGGACCACGTCGGGCGCCGTCCGGGCCAGTACGGGCTCGAGCGCGGTCAGCATGCGGGCGGTCTGAGACGTGGTCGAGCCCAGCGCCACACCGAGCTGCTCATCGGGAGCCGGCAGTCCCAGCTCGGCGAAGAAGACGGCTGAGAGCTGATCGTCGAAATGCTGCCCGGTGTGAACGAGCAGCTCGTCGTGCTCGGCGCGCAGCACCGGGGAGACCGCCGCCGCCTTGATGAACTGAGGCCGGTTGCCGATCACCGTCAGGACCTTCACGAGGCTGATCGGCTCCGCTAGCGGGCGAGCTCGGCGCGAATGCGCGCCTCGACCTCGACGGCGGCTCGCGCGGTTACCGCATTGTCGGGGGCATAGGTGATCTCGTCCACCGCGACCACCGGCTGCACTTCCCGCGTCGTGGAGGCGATGAAGACCGCGTCGGCCGCTCGCAGGCGCTCGATCGGACAGGTCTGCTCCTCGGCACCGGCAACCTCAACGACCAGGGCGCGGGTGATGGAGGCCAGGATGTGCTCATCCAGCGGTGGGGTCAGCAGCTGCTCGCCTTCGATCCAGAACACGGAGCTGGTCGGCGCCTCGAGCACCCGGCCGTGGGGGGTGACGAGCAGAGCCTCGTCAAAGCCCTCTTCGCGGGCCAGCCGCCCAGCCAGCATGTTGGCCGCGTAGGAGAGCGACTTGACCCCGTCCAGGAGCCGGGTCGGCGCGTAGGTGACCGTCTTCAGGCGCATGTGGTCAGGAGTGCGGGGTAGCGGCTCGGTCATCAGCAGGCGCCGGCCACCGCGCGTGATGATTATCCGCAGCAGATCGTGGTCGGGGCCGGAGCCGGTCTGAGCGATCAGCCGATAGGCGTCAGCGCGCACCGCCTCGAGGTCGATGGGCAGGCGCAGGTTGCGCCCCGAGCGCTCCAGACGGGCCATGTGCTGCTCGAAGGCGTATAGCTGGCCGTCATAGACGCGCACGACCTCGAAGGCGCCGTCGCCACGGATGAGTCCTTCGTCGGTGGCGGGGATGAGTGCCTCGCCGGCCGGCGTGATCTCGCCGTCGAGCGAGGCGAGCGAGGTGGGACCCGGAGCGGTCATGCTGCCGGCACCTGCGTTCCAACGCGCGTCCAGACCTCGGCCAGCCGGACCACCATCGCCGCCGCCGAGGCCATGTCCTGCAGCGATGCCCATTCCCGTGGCGAGTGGTACTCGTGGCCACCGGTGAACAGGTTTGGTGTCGGCAGTCCCATCTCGCTGAGACGCGAGCCATCCGTCCCGCCCCGGATCGCCGTCCGGCGTGGCTCAAGTCCCTCGGCCCGGATGGCCTGCACCGCGGCGGCCAGGACGTGCGGCACCTCATCGATATAGGCGCGCATGTTGCGGTACTGGACGTGCTCGTCGACTTCGGCCTCCGCACCCGGCTCGGCGGCCACGACGTCGGCGACTGTCCGGCGGAAGAGCTCAACGTGCTCGTCGAGCTTCTCGTCGTCGAAGTCCCGCACGATGGCGCGCAGCTGCGCCTCCCCGGCGCTACCCCGAATCAGGTAGGGATGGATGAACCCGTCCCGCCCGGAGGTGGTCTCGGGTGCCAGCTCGTCGGCCGGGAGAGCAGCAAGAACCCGGCCGGCCAACCGCAGGGCGTTGACCAGCTTGCCGGTGGCCTGACCTGGATGGACCTCGACGCCGCGAATGGTGGCCGTCACCTCGATGGCCGAGAAGGTCTCGTCCTGGACCTCGCCAACCTCCGAGCCGTCGAGCGTGTACGCGCACGAGGCACCGAAGGTGGGGATGTCGAACAGCGTCGCACCCTCGCCGATCTCCTCATCCGGGGTGAAGCAGATGCGCAGCGTGGGCCGGGGGCTGCCCGGATGGGCAGCGAGGTAGGCCGCGGCGGTGACGATCTCGGCCACCCCCGCCTTGTCATCGGCCCCGAGCAGAGTGTCGCCGCTGGAGGTGACGATGTCGTGGCCGAGCTTGGCCGAGAGCTCGGGCATGGCCGCCGGGTCGAGTCGCGTCGCTCCTCTCGGCAGCTCAATCACGCCGCCGTCGTAGTCGCGGTGCACGATCGGCTCCACACCGGCCCCCGGAGCGTCGGGGGACGTGTCCATGTGGGCGATCAACCCAACCACATGCTCAACCCCGGGAGATCCCGGCACGGTGGCCGTGACGTATCCGTTCTCGTCCAGGGCCGCATCCTCGCAGCCGGCCTGATCCAGTTCGGTGACGAGGACCCGGGCCAGCTCCAGCTGGCCGGGGGTGCTCGGCGAGTCCGTCCGGTCGCGGCGGGACTGGGTGTCTACCCGGACATAGCGCTCGAAGCGTTCGAGCAGACCTGGCGCCAACTCGCGGGCCAGCTCAGAGCTGTAATCGGTCATCGCTCCAGTATTCCAATCCGTCGTCCTCCGGGTCGTTGGGGGTCCGTCGCGTTGAGCGGCGATCAGGCGGGTAGAGAACCTGCTGCGGCCCGAACGGGAGCACGCCCGGGGTAGAGGTGAGTGGCCGTGTTCACACCGTCATAGCCAAGCAGGAGATCCAATTTGACCACCGTCACTTCGCGACGTCCGAGGTTGCGCCGCTCGGACTGTTCCCGGCCCGGCCTCACCCGGGTCAAGCGCGGCCGCGGCTTTTCCTACCTCGACGCCGACGGCCGCCCGCTGAAGGATCCCGAGGAGATTCTGCGGCTCAAGGGCCTGGCCATCCCGCCGGCTTGGCAGGAGGTCTGGATCTGCCCGGATCCGGGCGGCCATCTCCAGGCCACCGGCGTCGACGCCGCCGGGCGCAAGCAATACCTCTACCACCCGCGCTGGCGCGAGCTGCAGGACCGGCGGAAGTTCGATCACATGATCGATTTCGCGCACGCACTACCTCGGCTGCGCAAGCGCGTCCTGAAGGAGCTGGCCGGCGAGAGCCTGAACGAGCAGCGCGTGCTGGCCTGCGCCATCCGGCTGCTCGACGTCGGCATGTTCCGGATCGGCAGTGAGCAGTACGCCGACGAGGAGGGCGGGGTTGGCCTGGCTACGGTGGAGAAGGCCCACGTCCACCTCAGCGCTGATGAGGTTGTGTTCGACTACCTGGCCAAGAGTGGAGTGCATCGAGTCCAAGCGGTGCGGGACCCCATGAGCTACGAGGTGGCCGCGGCGCTCAAGCGCCGGCGCGGCGGCGCCCCCCAGCTCCTGGCCTACCGTGAGGGCCGCCGCTGGCATGGCGTCCGCTCCGAGCAGATCAACGACTTTCTCAAGGCGCGCATGGGCGAGGACTTCAGCGCCAAGGACTTCCGCACCTGGAATGCCACCGTGCTGGCCGCGGTGGCGCTGGCCGTCGACGGCCGCCAGGCCACGAGCGCCACGGTGCGCAAGCGGGCCATCAACGGCGCGATCCGGGGCGTGGCCGATGTCCTGGGTAACACGCCGGCCGTAGCGCGGCGCTCCTACATCGATCCTCGGGTTTTTGACCGCTACCTGTCGGGCTGGACGATCGGCGGAGAGGTGGACCGCATCGGCGAGCTGCGGGGTCCGGACGACCGTCGGCGCAGCCGGCTGGAGAAGGCGGTCCTCGACCTCCTGGACGACGATCGCCGCTCCCCGGCGGTCGAGCAGTTTGCCGCTCACCAGGCGGCCTGAAACCCGGACAAAAGCTCCTCACGGCGGCCGGACGTCGACCGGCCTGTGATAGAAACCCCGGGGTCTGCGATTCAGGAGGTCGGCTATGGCGGTGACATCAGGCACCGATCCATTGGCAGGGCCCGTAGGGTCTGGCGTGCTGTTCAAGCGGTGGCAGGGATCTCGCGATCGACGTGCTCGGGACACGCTGATCGAGCGTTTTCTTCCCCTGGCCCGCAAGCTCGCTCGCCGCTACGCGGCGTCCAACGAGCCCTACGACGATCTGGTTCAGGTGGCGAGCCTCGGCTTGGTCAAGGCTGTGGAGCGCTTCGATCCCGACCGTGGCTTCGCCTTCACCTCGTTCGCCGTCCCGACTATTGTTGGCGAGCTCAAGCGGTACTTCCGAGACACCGGGTGGGCGTTGCACGTGGACCGCAGCGCCCAGGAGCGGGCGCGTAGGATCGCCGATGCGCGGCGGGAGATCGCCGGGCGTCTGCGTCGAGGCCCGACCGTGGTCGAGCTGGCCGAGTATCTGGAGTGCAGCACGGGGGAGGTGCTGGACGGACTGCAGGTGGGCGAGGCCTACGACACGGTCTCGCTGGACGCTCCGCGGCCCAACGATGACGGCGGCGCGGTCAGCCGACTGGAAGCACTCGGCGATGAGGATGACCGGCTGGTCATGGTCGACGAGCAGGCAACGATATTTACCGCCGCCCAGGACCTGCCCGAGCGTGAGCGGCAAATTCTCTTCCTGCGCTTCAGTCAGGACCTCACGCAGACCGAGATCGCCGAGCGCGTCGGCGTATCCCAGATGCAGGTTTCCCGGCTGCTCAGGCGCTCCCTACAGCGCCTGCGCGATGCCTGCAGTTAGCCCCCCGGAGAGGCGGGGCCGGCTAGCGCTCCTCGTCGGGCCCTTCGCTGGTGTGCTCCTCGTCGGCTTCGGCGCCGTCATTCTGCCGGGAATCCTCATCCTGATATGAGGCGTCCTGGAGAATCCGGCCGGCTGAGTATTCGTCGCCATGGCTGGCGTGCTCGATCAGCTCCTCCTCGGCGAGCTCGAAGCCTTCTGACTCGCCCTCGCCGGCCTCGATGAGCGGCGCCTGGGCGGGGTCCAGCTCGTCGGCATCGACGCCGGGCGGCTCAGAGCTGGGACGGCCGCCGATCGCGCGCGCCTCAGCGGCGGCCGCGTCCTCCTGCTCGCGCTCGAACTCGCTCATCGGTTCTCCGCCGAAGGGGCACTGGCCCAGTAGGTGGCGGCCATGTCCTCATTGCCGTGGCCAGCGTTCTCAACCGTACGCATGCGGGCGACGATAGCGTCCATGATCGGTAGCTGCAGCCCCGCATCGGCAGCGGCGGCCAAGAGCAAATCCCCATCCTTGCGGGCCAGGGCGAGCTTGAAGGAAGCGGCGCTGAAGTCGTGGCTCATCATCATCCTGCCCTTCAGCGGGGCATAGGGCAAATCGAGGGAGCCGCCCTCGATGGCGTCGAAGAACACCTGAGGATCGAGGTCCAGTGCCTCAGCCAATGTGATCACCTCGGCCAGCACGCCGACCACGCCAACGACCCATCCGTTGACCACAACCTTGGCCCGCGAACCGGTCCCGGCCTCGCCGAGCCACAGCGTGCGCGAGCCCACGGCGTCGAACACGGGCGCGACACGATCCCGAGCCGACTCGGGGCCCGAGGCGAGGACGATCAGCTTGCCCTGTTCAGCCGGGTCGCGGGTGCCCAGCACGGGCGCGTCGACAAAGCTCACGCCGGCCGTCGAGGCCAGCTCGGCGCAGCGCTCCGTGGCCTTGATGCCGATCGTGCTCATCTGGATCCAGATCGCGTCATCGGCCAAAGCCGAGAGCGCCTTCTCAGCGGTCTCGATGACCGCATCCCCATCGCTGAGCATGGTCACCAGCAGGCGACACCCCTCAGCGGCGTTACGAGGATCAGAGGCCACCTCGGCCCCGTCCTCCGCCAGCGGTTGCGCGCGCTCGGGTGTGCGGTTCCAGACCCGCACGGAGAATCGGCCGGACTTGATCACGTTGCGGGCCATCGGCAGACCCATCGTGCCGGTGCCCAGGAAGGCTAGTTCAGTCACAGTCGTTGGGTACCCCGGCGAATGCCACGCAAACGCGGCGGCAGTCAGGTCCCGTAGCGCAGGTGCATCCGTAGCCGGGTCCCACCCTCCCCAGTGCGCAGCTCGACCAGGTCGCAGAGCTGGTTGATCAGCCACAGTCCGCGGCCTCCCGCGGCGTCGGTAGGAGGCCGGCGCCGTCCGACCAGGGCGTCACCAAGCCGCGAACTGGTTACCACCTCCGAAACCACGGTGTCGCCGTCGTTCCAGAGCCGGGTCGTGCAGCGTCCGTCCCCATGTTTCACGGCGTTGGTAGCCGCCTCGTTGATTACGAAGATGAGATCCGCACGGCGCTCGCGATCAAGTGACTCGGCCACTGGATCAGCGGCGATGGCGGCACGCAACGACTGGAGATCCCCGCCGAAGTCGAACTCGGAGATCGGTTCGCGGCCCTCTTCGAGGGGCCAGCGCGTGCCCTCCAGCACCTCCAACGGATCGGCGTACAGGTCGCTGGTTCGTCGGGTGCCGTTGGTCACCAACCGCGGATGGGTCAGGGCTGCGCCCTCCAGGGTCTCGGGCTCGAGGCGGTGAGCGTGATAGGCGGACAGGATGGAGGCCTGGCGCGGAGCGAGCACGTGGTTCAGCAGCGCCTCATGGCGCAGCACCTCGACCACTTCAGCGTGCCGGCGACCTGGCCACACAGGCTCGTCGATCATCCGGACCGGACCGTCATGGTCCTCGATCCAATCCGCAAACAGGTCGAGCAGGCACGCGGGATTCCGTCCGCATGCGGACATGTCCTCGAAGTGCAACTCGGCCCCGCTGTCGCAGACCGCGCTGCGAACGACGTTCTCGCTGGCGGCGGGCAGCACCACCAGCACCGGCTCGCCGGCCCGGGCCGCCTGGACGGCGAAATCCGAGACAACATCGCCAAGATGCCCGTCGTTTCGGTATAACAGGGCTTCGTGGATCAGGGCCGGACTGGTCTGCGCTTCGGTTGTTCGCTGCTCGTTCACGTCACCCGCCGTCCTCAGCTGTACCTTACGTACCGTTTCCAGGTGGATCGAGTTCCAAACTCCTTGCCCCCCTCAGATCGGCGACAAGCAACGCCGCTTACCAGTAGGCTCGACGCCAGCGTGCAGAGCGAGTTTCGGGTAGATGTGCGTACCGAGGGCCAGACGGCGATTGTTGTCGTGCGCGGTGAGCTCGACTTGGCCACGAGTCCGGAGCTCGAAGCGCAGCTGCAAAAGGTCTGGGACTCCGGCAACGAGCAGCTGGTCATTGACCTGCGCGAGCTCGAGTTCATGGACTCGACCGGCCTCAGCATCATCGTCAAGGCTCATCAGCGCCTCACTGAGGGCGGTCGTCAACTCAGCATCGTCCGAGGCTCGCAGCAGGTTCAGCGGCTGCTCGACCTGACCGGGGTATCCGAGCGTCTCCAGCTTGTCGATACCCCAGAGGAGATCCTCGACGGTGTCTGAGGACTCCGCCTCGGGGTAGGAGGCAAGGACCTGCTCGACGCAGCGGCACTCGGGGCGCGACTTCTAAGCGGGAACGAACCGGAGTTCGTCGAGCTGTTGGAGACACTCGGTGAGGCGGTCACCATCCGCGACAGCGGCGACGCGCTGGTCTACGCCAACCGCGCCGCCCTGCACCACCTCGGCTTCGAGACCCTGGCTGAGCTCCAGGACCAGGGGCTGCACGCGGTCATGGACGAATACATCGTGCATGACGAGCACGGGCGGCGACTGACCATGGCCGACATCCCATCGGTCCGGCTGTTACACGGCGAGAGGCCCGAGCCGCTGTTGCTTCAGTCCGTACACCGGGTCAGCGGCGAGGCGCGGTGGGAGCTGCTCAAAACGGCCGGACTGCGCGATGCCGACGGGCGTCCGACCGTCGCCATCACCGTGATCGAGGATCTGACTGCCGTCAAGACGGCTGAGGTGCATATGCGGGTGCTCTCCGAGTCGGGGCGCATCTTCGCCGCCTCGCTGGACTCGCTCCAGACGCTCCGCAACGTGGCCGAGGTCGCCGTTCCCGGTCTGGCTGACTGGTGCGTAGTGGATGTGCTCGGGTCGAGCGGTCAGCGCGAGCGCGTGGGCACCGCCCATCGGGACCCGGCGAGGCGAGCGCTCATGGCCGAGCTACGGCGCGGAGAACCTGATCCCATTGATCCGACGTCGACGCTTGGTCGGGTGATCCGCAACGGGGCATCGGAGCTCTACACGGAGATGAGCGAGGAGTATCTGGTCCAGGTGGCCCGTAGCCCGGCCCAGCTCGAGGCGCTGCGAGCCCTGGCCATCCGCTCAGCGATGGTCATACCGATGCGGGTCCATTCACGAACCGTCGGCGTGATGACCTTTGGTACCTCGGAGGAGTGGGGGCGCCAGCTGGGCGAGGATGACGTTGCCCTGGCCGAGCAGCTCGCTGCCCGAGCCGCCATCGCCGTCGAGAACTCGCGCCTGCACACCACCCTGCGCCGGGTCTCGGAAACGCTGCAGCAGAGCCTTCTGCCTCAGGAGCCACCCGAAGTCCCGGGCTGGGACATCGCCGCCCTGTACCGGCCCGCCGGGGAGAGTCAGCGAGTTGAGGTGGGCGGTGATTTCTACGACGTGTTCGAGACCGAGACAGCGGCGCTGGCGGTGATCGGGGACGTGACCGGCCACGGCGTAACGGCCGCCACCACCACATCGCTGTTACGGCACGGAGCCCGGTTCGCCAGCCGGCTCGAGCCATATCCGGCCGCCATCCTCCATCGCCTCGACGAGGAGCTTCGCCAGAGCACGGCGAGCACGCTGGCCACCGCTCTGTGCGCGCGCATCACCCCCGGGCGGCTAGCGCTGAGCTCGGCCGGGCACCCACCCGCTCTGCTTCTCGACACCGAAGGCAACGTGCACGAGATAACCACCGCGGGTCCGCTGCTCGGTGCGTTTGCCGACGCGCAATGGACTGAGGAGACCGTGCCGGTAACTGCGGGCCAGCTCGTGCTCCTCTACACCGACGGCGTCACCGAGACGGTCGGGAAGGAAAGCCGGTTCGGAGCCGAGCGGCTGAAGCAACTCGTCAGAGCGCACCGGAACAACAGCCCGGCCCAGCTGCTCGACGCGCTGGACCGCGCCTTGACCGACTTCCGCGACGACGACGCGGCCGACGATGTCGCCGCCCTGGCTCTGGCCCCCAGAGCTAGCGACGGTGGTCAATAACGACAACGCGCAGCAGCTCGCCGGCGCCATCGGGCACGATGCTGACCTCGTCGCTGAGCAGCGCCAACGGCGACCGCGCACCCTCGCCGGACCCGGCCTGAAGAACGTCGCTGGCCCCGGTCCGAAAGGGTCCGACGGTCAGCTCGAGCCGGCGTTCGGCCGAAGCCAACCTAGCGTGGACCCGTGAGCCGGAGCCCGCGCGCGAGGCGTGCGCGGCCAGCGTGTCGGTGACCAGATAGACGTCTGAGAAACGATCCAGGGAGAAATGGGCCGTCGCCGCCAGGGTCCGGGCCAGGCGGCCAAGCACGGCGGGGAGCAGCGTCACCGGAGAAAGCGAGACCACCAGCTCGTCAATGCCGGGCCGCGCCCACGGCTCCTCGGGCCCAGCGCTCACGGGGGCGTTGAGCAGCACATCTGAGCCCCGGCGACTGGCGAAATCCATCTGCACCCGCGTTCCTGCGCCGGGGCTCGATTCGAGAATGACGTCCTGCGCGAGAGCCCGAATAACCGACAGGCCTATGCCCTCGGCGGGCTCGGCCGCCGCCAGGCCTGCGCCGCGATCCTCGACGTTGACGCGGATCTTCTCCTCGTCGATGAACAGGCTCACCGACATCGGGCCAGCCTCGCCACCGTAGGCGTGAAGGACAACGTTGTTGCAGGCCTCGCTGATCGCCGTCTTGAGATCATCGAGCAGCTCAGGATCGACAGCGAGAAGCTCGGCTACCCCAGCCAGCATCCCCCGAACGATGGTCAGTGTCTGGGGCCGGCTGGTGAGGTCGAGGCGGACGGTGGGTGCGTCAGTGCTCACTCCGGCTTCCACGAGGTACCAAACGCCGCGCCCGCCCCGATCGACGCATGTGGGGGCTCAGCGCCGGTGCGGGGGCGAATCGAGCTCGGTGAGCTCTGACAACTGGGCGATAGACCGGCGCAGGATACGAGAGACCTGCATTTGAGAGACGCCTATACTCTTCGCGATCTGGGTCTGCGTCAAGTCGTGGACGAAGCGGAGCGCCAGCACTTCGCGCTCCCGATCCGACAGCTGCCGCGCGGCGGTGCCAACCGTGACGCGCTCGTCGGCCAGTCGCAACTTGGGATCTTCGGCGCCGAACGCATCGACAACCGTCCCACTCTCGCCTTCGCCGTCGTCATACGGCGCATCGAGAGAAGAAGCATGGTGAGCGCGCGAGGTCTCAAGGGCCTCGAGAACCTCCTCGATGCTGAACTCGAGATATTCGGCGATCGCGGTAACGGTGGGAGCATGGCCGGTCTTGGCGCTCAGCTGCTGCTGAGCCTCCTCGACCTTCACCGCTCGCTCCTGTGCGCCGCGGGGCACGTGAACCGCCCAGCCGAGATCGCGAAAGTAACGCTTGAGCTCGCCGAGAATCGTCGGCACGGCGAACGACGAGAACGCCGTGCCGCGGCTCGTGTCGTATCGGTCCACGGCCTTGACCAAGCCGAGGCTCGCCACCTGCAAGAGGTCCTCGAAGGGCTCGCGGGCGCCGCTATAGCGGCGGGCCAGCTTGCGGGCCAACGGCAGGAAGCGCTCAACGAGCTCATCTCGTGCGCTGCGATCACCGCCCTGCTGCCAACGGCCGAAGAGAACCTCCACTTCCCGGCGGGTGAGAATCCGCGTGCGGCTGGGGCGGACGGCCTCCGGCCTTAGCGTCGAGGTCGGCATCTGGGTAGTGATACCCCATCCGGCGGCCCTCAATCCGTTCGGTCAGAACTAGTGGCTCCCACCGGAACGGCGAGACCCACTCGGAGCAACCAGTTCTCATTCTTTCTGATCAAACGCTAGGCAACCTCCCAGGTTGGGAGCGGAAGATGCAAGCTCGCCGGAAGAGACCGAGCCGGTCCGCGTGCTCGTCGTGGATGACGAGCCAAGCCTCGTTGACGTGATCTGCATGGCCCTGCGCCATCAGGGCTTAAAGGTCGCCGCAGCCGAGACGGGCAGCGAGGCGCTCAACGAGGCCCGGGCCTGGCGCCCCCACGCCATGGTCCTCGACGTGACGCCGCCCGACATGGATGGGTTCGAGGTAGCTCGCCGTCTCTCCGCCGAGCGGGCCGGGGTCCCGATCCTGTTTCTGAGCGCGCGCGACAACGCGGCCGACAAGGTCCGCGGGCTGACCACCGGCGGCGATGACTACGTGACCAAGCCCTTCTCTCTCGAGGAGCTGATTGCCGGCTGCGCAACATCTTGCGTCGCACCGGTGCCTACGGCGAGGAGCCCAGCCGACTCAGCTTCGCCGATCTGGAGATGGACGAGGAGACCCGGGAGGTGAACCGTGGGGGCCAGCCGATCGAGTTGACGGCGACCGAATATTGCCTCCTGCTCTACCTGCTCCTGAATCCCCGCCGAGTCCTCACCCGCGTACCGCTGCTCGATCACGTCTGGAGCTACGACTTCGGGGGCGACGCCCGGGGTGCTTGAGACCTACGTCCACCCCGGCTCGCTGCATCCCGGTGACACCGTCGTCGTCCGCGGGGTGGCCAACTCCTCGGGGACTCTCGTCGCCGCGACCGTCAGCGACTCTGGATCCGGATCCGTGTCCGGGTCCGGACGCGCTGGGACCTCGAGCTCCGGCGGCTCTGGGGGCGGCGGCGGGGGCCTCAGCTCACTCTTCTCGGCCGGCGGCGAAGCCGGCCCTTCGACAAAAGGACCGCATCAACATTGAACAGGACGCTTCTCCCCTTGCTAGCCGTGCTGGCCCTGGCCGGACTGCTGGCCGGTTGTGGCAGTAGCTCGAGCAGCTCGTCAAGCACTGTGGCTTCGGCAGCTGGCAGGAGCGGCGCGGGCAGGGCGACGCGCACGAAGCTTGTCACCTGCCTGAAGGCGCACGGCCTGACCCTGCCCTCCCGACCGGCGGGCGCCAAGCGGCCGCCGGGGGGCGCCCCTGGCTTCTTCGGAGGGTTCGGCGACCAGCTGCCGGCCCCCAACCTGTCCGGGCACCGCGCGGTCTTCCCGACCCGCATCTCTACCGACGCCAAGGTCCGCGCGGCCGGTCGCGCGTGCGTGAGTCTGTTGCGGCCAGCGAGAGCGGGCGGCGGTCCTGGAGCGCCGCCAAGTGCGTGAGGTGAGGTGCGGTGCGTAAAGGGCAGCCGGAGAGGGAGGAGAGTGCCCGCCGCCGTGTGGCGGGCATGCAGTTCGCGACAAATCCGCCGGCTCGCTTTGGGATTTGCCCGGTAGCGCGCGCTCAGCCCCAACTTTGCGCCAAAGCCGCTGGGCGGAGCCGGATTTGTCCGCCTTTGCATGGTCGGCTGGAGTTTCCGGAAAACTGATCACCCCGACCCCACTTTTCCGGAAACAGCAGCCTGAGCCCCACGTTTTCGGAAAACGCGGACCGGCCAAAACAGTTTTCCGATTTCTGCAGGCCGGGAAGCGCACACTCCTTCTCCCTCCCAGCTGCCGTTACCCCACCGCGCCCCGAACTCCGACCGAGGATCCAGGGGAAACCGGCCGCCCCACCCCAACAGCGCGTGTAGCTACGCTGCACGAAGCGTATGGATAACTCCTCTACTCCGCCCGGCCACTTCACCAACGATTCCATGATCCGCCGTGTCCAGCGCGAACGGGCGGTGGCGCTGGCCGGGCCGCGGGCGCTGCTCATGCAGGCCGCTCATCCATTGGCGGTGGCCGGCCTGCTCGCCCACTCGGGATCACTCGACGATCCCTACGTCCGCCTCGCCCGCACCGCTGAGGTCCTGAGGTTGATCACGTTCGGTCCCCGGGCCGAGGCCGACAGGATGGCTCGCCGGGTGCGGAGCATGCATCGCAGCGTGAGGGGCCGCCTGCCCGAGAGCGTGGGCCGCTATCCGGCCGGAACCCCCTACCGCGCCGACGACTCCGCGCTGCTCATGTGGATCCTCTACACGCTGGTCGACTCCTCGATCGTCCTCTACCGGACCTACGTGGGTCGCCTCAGTCGCGACGAGTGTGAGCGCCTGTGGGTCGACTACCGGGTACTCGGTCGCCTGTTCGGATTGCGGGTGACGCAGATGCCTCGGACGCTGGCCGATCTCGAGGCCTACGGCCAGGCCATGCTCGACGGGGACGAGCTCAGCGTCGGCGACTGGGCCCGCCGCCGGGCCCGGGAGATCGTGCTCGAGCCGCCGGTCCCGACGCTGGCCCGACCGCTCCTGGAAACGGCGAACTTCATCACCATCGCCCTGTTGCCCGACCGGATCCGCTCCGAGTACGGCTTCGCACCCCTGCCGCCCATCCCCGTGCGGCGAGCCCTGGTGAGCGCCGGAGCGGTGTACATCCGCCGTGGCCTGCTGCCCCTGCTGCCGCCCAATGTGCGCCAGGTGCCGGCCTCCCGCCGCGCGGCTTAGGCCGACCCGGAGGAGTAGGTCACAAGAGGGACCCGACGTGGACCCCGCCCGGCTAGCCTGGCGGGTGTGACCAAGGTCGCCGTCGTAGGGCATGTCGAGTGGGTGGAGTTTGTCCGCGTGGCAGGCTTCCCGGAGCGCGGGGCGGTTACCCACGCTGAGTCCGCCTTCACCCACGCCGGCGGCGGCGCGGTGGTGGCGGCGGCGGTGCTCGCTGACCTGGGCGCCGAGGTGGACCTGTTCTGCGCCCTCGGGCGCGACGCCAATGGCGAGGCGGCAGCCGCAGAGCTCACGCGACGCGGCGTGAACGTCCAGGCGGCGTGGCGGGCGGAGCCGACCCGTCGGGTGATCACGCTGCTCGAAACGGCAGGCGAGCGGACGATCGTCACGATCGGCGAGCGGATTCAGCCTCACGGCGATGACGCGCTGGACTGGGACCGGCTCGACGCGGCCGATGGCGTCTACTTCACTGCGGGCGACGCGGGCGCGGCGGCCATGGCGCGAAGAGCCGGCGTGATGGTCACCACCCCCCGGGCACGAGCGCCGCTGGCTGAGGGGGCACTCACCGTGGACGCGCTGATGTTCAGCGCCGGCGACGGCGACGAGGCCCAATGGGCCGCGCGCCTTGAGCCGCATACCCGCCTGATGGTGGCCACCGAGGGCGCCAAGGGTGGGCGCTGGTGGGGGGAGACGAGCGGTCGCTGGCCGGCTGCCGAGTTACCCGGTGAGCCCCAGGACGATTACGGCTGCGGCGACTCGTTCGCCGCCGGCTTCACCCTCGGGCTGGCCCGCGGCCTGTCGGTCGAGGAGGCCGCCGGGATCGGAGCCGAGCGCGGCGCCTGGGCGCTCACGCAGGTCGGCGCTCCCTAGCGGATTTACGCCTCCGGCGTGCGCGGCGCGTAACGGTGGTGGAGCATCAGGGAATTCCCGTCCGGGTCGGAGAAGAAGGCCATGTGGCATACGCCGGTGTCGAAGGTATCGCCGACGAAGTTCACGCCCGCGGCCTCGAGCTGTGACCTCGCCGCCTCCATGTCCTCGACGTGGAGAGCCACCGGGTTGGCGTTGACGTGGTGCTCCCTACCCATGCGCTCGAAGTTCGCCAGCGACAGGGTCACGTTCCCGGTTTCGAACTCGGCGAAGCCGCGGTCCGGCACGTACGCGGAGCGACGGAGGCCAAGCGTGTTGCCGTAGAACTCCACCGCCTGGTCAAGATCGCGGATCGGTACGGAAACGAAATCGACTCCGGTCACCAGCTGCTCGACGGTTGCCATGGCGGCTCTCCCTGATCGTTGTTCTCGCCTGCGCTGTCGACCCTACACCCGGCTCCTTGGATGGATCCGCGCTCGGCTTTCCGTCCGCACCTTATACGAACATGCGTTCGTGCTCAAGTGGCCCACCATAATCCACGCGGACCTCGATTCTTTCTACGCCTCGGTGGAGCAGCGCGATGACCCGACTCTCCGCGGGCGCCCGGTAATCGTGGGGATGGGCGTAGTACTGGCGGCCAGCTACGAGGCCAAGGCCTGCGGGGTGCGGACGGCCATGGGCGGGCGCCGGGCCTGCGCGCTTTGCCCCGCGGCGGCGGTCGTCTCTCCGCGCATGTCGGCCTACACCGAGGCCAGCAAGGCCGTGTTCGCCGTGTTCGAGCGCACGTCACCACTGGTTGAAGCGCTGTCGATCGACGAGGCATTTCTCGATGTGCGTGGTCTCGAGCACATCTTGGGGACGCCTCGTGAGATCGCGATCCGCCTGCGCCACGAGGTGCGAGAGGAAGTGGGCCTGGCCATCAGCGTCGGTCTCGCCGGCACGAAGTTCCTGGCCAAGGTGGCCAGCGCGGTGGCCAAGCCCGACGGCCTCCTGATCATCCCGCCCGGATCGGAGCTGGCCTTCCTGCATCCCCTTCCGGTGGAGCGCCTGTGGGGCGTGGGACGGGTCACCTCCGAGCGGCTGCGCGGCCACGGGATCACCACGGTGCGACAGGTGGCCCGGCTCGAACAGGAGCAGCTCGTCGCGATGCTCGGCCCGGCCGCGGGGCGTCAGCTGCACGCCCTGGCCCACAACCGCGACCCGCGGGCGGTCCACCGCCGGCCGCGTCGTCGCTCCATCGGTGCCCAGCGGGCCCTGGGTCGCCGGGGAGGGGATCCCGTCGAGGTCCAGGCGGCGCTGATGACCGTCGTCGATCGGGTCGCCCGGCGTTTGCGAGCGGCGCGACGGGCGGCGCGTACGGTCGTCCTGCGCCTGCGCTTTGAGGACTTCGTGCGGGCCACGCGCTCGCGCACCCTGGCTGAGGCGACGACTCGGACTGCCACGCTGTTGCGAGTCGCGCGGGGGCTATTGCGGGACGCCGAGCTGCTGATCCAGCGCCGCGGACTGACGCTCATCGGAGTGGCGCTGACCAACCTCTGTGACCAGGACGCCGTCCAGCTGGCCCTGCCCTTCGACCGGATCTCTGAGCTTGATCGGACGCTCGATGAGCTCCGGGAGCGCTTTGGCTCCGGCGTGATCGCGCGGGCTTCGTTGGTGGATCGCGACGCGGCCCCCTGGGTCCCGCTACTTCCTGACTGATGCCCAGCTCGGTGCTATTGACCCCACGGAGGCCCCGGCGGGGTGTCGGGCGCGTCCTCGTAAAGCATGAGGACGATCTTGGCCTCTCTGGGGGCGCCGCGGCCGGTCGCCGCGGTCGCGCCCGCGTCGCTCGGCGCGACCTCGGCCCCGCTGGCGTTGCCGTCCCGGCCGGCAATCGGTCGCACCGCGGGATCGGCAAGGCGCTGGCGGCTCTCGGCCTCGATCTCCTGCACTCGGGTAGAGAGCGAAGCCAGCTCCGCGGCCAGCTCGCGCCAGCCCTGCTCATCGACGGTCACACCCGCCTCGCTGAGGCGAGCCTCGGGGGCGCTGAAGCCGCCGGCGCTGGCCGCGGCGGACACGTGGGAGCCGACCTGGTCCAGCGCCCCGGCTATCGATGCATCTTTCACCGACTCGGGCGTGGCCTTCCAGGCCGCATCGGTGAGCGGCGGCCGCACTGTCGCCGTGTAGTAGTGCTCGACCGCCCCACGGCGCGGGACGCGCTGCACCAGCTTGAGGAAACCGAGAGCGTTCAGCCGCCGGATGTGGTAGCTGAGGACCCCCAGGGGGACGTCCAGCTCGGCGGCCAGCTCACTGGGGCTGGCCGTGCGGTCTTCAAGCGCGACGAGCAGCCGCGTCCGCAAGGGGTGGGCCAGAGCCTTGGCGACGGTCGGGTCGGTGATGTCGTGAAACGGCTTCATCGAAAAGCGACGAACGTCCCAGGCATGAACGGGGCGCGCCCGGTGCGGGCTCCGTCTCCTTGGCGCAGACCAAAAATTGAACCGCGCTTCGGTACTGGGCCGCAAATAATCGCACTCCGGGCATGCTTAACGGTGCCTCACCGGACGAGGCCTCCTGAGGAAACCACAAACGATCGGGCCAGCGCTCGCCCGAAGTCGCTGGCAGGCCGTAATCTGGAGCCCGGATGAGTGGCGAGCGAATCGAGGGCGCCAGCGCTGTCGCGGGGCGGTTGGGTCGGGCTCAGGAAGGGGATGAGGATGCCTTCCGGGCGCTGGTTGAGCCGCATCAAGGAGAGCTGCACGCTCACTGCTATCGGATGCTCGGGTCGGTCTACGACGCCGAGGATGCGGTGCAGGACGCGATGCTTCGGGCCTGGCGTGGCCTGCCCCGGTTTGACGGACGCGGGTCACTGCGTTCATGGCTCTACACGATTGCCACCAACTCCTGTTTGGACCAGCTGGGGCGCCGCTCCAAACGTGTGCTGCCGATGGACTTCGGCCCGGCATCCGATCCGCAGATCGCGCCTGGTGAACCGATCGTCGAGTCCACGTGGCTCGAGCCCTACCCCGATCAGGCCTTCGGCCTGCAGGACGGGTACTCGGCGCCCGAGGCCCGCTACGAGCGGCGCGAGAGCGTCGAACTGGCCTTCATCGCCGCGCTACAGCACCTGCCCGCCAATCAGCGGGCCGTCCTGCTCCTGCGCGAGGTGCTCGGATTCTCGGCCAAGGAGACCGCCGAGATGCTCGACACCACGGTGGCCTCGGTCAACAGCGCCATGCAGCGTGCCCGGGCAACCGTCGATGAGCGGGTTCCGACGTCCAGCCAACAGGCCACGCTTCGCACACTCGGTGACGAGACGCTGCGCAAGCTCGTCGACCGCTATGTCGAGGCCTGGGAGCGATGTGACGTGCAGGCGTTCGCCAGCATGCTCACCGAGGAGGCGAGCTTCGCCATGCCGCCGCTGGCCCGCTGGTACCACGGGCGCGAGGGGATCGCCACCTGGGCCTCCCAGTCGCCTCTGTCCGGTCAGTGGCGCTGGCGAACGCTGCTCACCCGGGCCAATGGCCAGCCCGCGCTCGGCTTCTACTCCTGGAATGACGAGGCCGGCGCCTACATCGCCTTCGCTCTCAACGTCCTCACCTTCGAGGGGGAATTGATCAGTGGCGTGACCGCGTTCGTGGCCCGCTCGATCGAGCGCGAGGACAGCGAGGCCTACGAGAACTGGCCTGCCCACGCCGCCGACGATAAGCGCCTGGCCGGGACCTTCGCCCGGTTCGGTCTGCCCGACCGCCTGAGCTGAGCGTCGCGCAGCGACCTTCGAACGCCGATCCCAGGGAGGACCAAGATGAACTGGAAACTCGAGGTGGTGGTGGTTCCCGTCACCGACGTGGATCAATCGAAACGGTTCTACTCCGAACAACTGCCGTTCGACGTGGACGTGGACTACCGCGCCGGGGACGACTTCCGCGTCGTCCAGTTGACCCCACCGGGATCGGCCTGCTCGGTTTCGCTGATGCGCGACGAGGGCCGCGCCGGGCAGCTCCGCGGCCTGCACCTGATCGTCCCCGATATCGAGGCCGCCCAGCAGGAGCTCTCGCGTGGTGGCGTCAAGGTGGACGGTCCGTTCTTCTTCGAGGATGGCGAGCAACGCCCAGGGCTGCACCCCGAGCGGGCCGACTACGGCTCCTTCCTTTCGTTCAGCGACCCGGACGGAAATGCCTGGATGGTTCAGGAGGTGCGGGCGTAATGAATCCGACGATGAAGAAGAAGGGCAGTCCATCCACCATCCGCCCCAGGGTGCGGACCATGACCTGGGGGGTCGAAGCGGCGTGACCATCGAGGTCGACGACCTGGATGCCGAGCATCATCTTGCCCATCGTCTGGCCAAGCATCGACTCGAGCACGAAGTAGTAGCCCAGGGAGAGGGCACCGAAGACCAGCACCGTGGTCCCGCTGATCGCGGCGGTATGCGTGGTCACCGGGTAACCGCGCGGGCCGTAGAGGGGCTGCGCGCGGGTGCCGTGAGTGATCACACTCAGGAACCCGAAAACCACGCCCAGCATCAGCCCGTCGACCATCGCCGCCCAGAAGCGCCGGCCGAGCACGTCGGTGTGTATGTCGGCCGGAGGCGGGGCGCTGGCGCGCCCAAGGGCCCCTGGCCCAGATGACTTGCTTCCATGACCACGGCGATCGGCACCCACGCTACGGACCTTTAGTATTTTCACCATCACTCCGGAATCCGTCCGGTCAGGGTCGTCACAACTCCATCCAGACCCGCGGGACGGAAGTAGTTTGCGTACTCGATCGGCGTGCCTGAAGGCTATGGCGCGCTAGGAATAGCTCCACCGGATCGCGGCCAGAGTCAACGGGAGGTAGGCGATGCAGGAAGCGCGCACAGAAGACACGCCGGCGGGGAAAGTCGTCGCCGATGACGGCTGGTTCATCCTCAATCTCGCCGAGATTGGCTGGGACCGCGTGCCGGGGGGAGGCACGTGGTGCGTGTTTGAGTCCCCGGACGCGCGCTCGCAGCGTCTGGGCATCGGGGTGCACGTTTTGCAGCCCGGCGAGAGCCCCGGCTTCTACCACTCCGAAAACGAGCAGGAAGGCTTCCTGGTCCTCTCCGGAGAGTGCGTGGCGGTGGTCGAGGGGCAGGAGCGACGCATGCGGGCCTGGGACTATCTGCATTGCCCGCCCGGGACCGCCCACATCACCGTCGGGGCGGGCGATGGGCCCTGCGCGATCCTCATGGTGGGCACGCGTTCGCCCGACCACGGCATTCACTACCTCGTCGACCCGGTGGCCGCGCGGCATGGTGTCAGCGTGACCAAGGCCACGGATTTGGCGACCGAGGCCTACGCCGGCCGGCCACCCTTTGGTCCCTCCTCAGCCCGGAGCCGTTCGCCGGAGGTTGAGTCGGCCTGACCGGCCGGCGGCTCGTACGCCTGCGCATCCCCAGCGAAGGACGTCAAGTCATATCCGGCTGATGCCGACCCGTCCTCTGTGGGGCGGGAGACGATCAACTTCAAAGACACGCCTTGAGGCGTCGCCGGCGCCGCTCGGTCGGCCTCGATGAGAGCGGCGCGCCCCGGGACCAGCACGTCTTCAGTCTGCTCCTCGAGGACTTGGCCGCGGCGGTGCCGTTCCGATCTGGGAGCGCGAGCTACTCAAGCCAGCCCGGCCGGACCAGCCCTGTCTCGTAAGCGAGCACGACCAGCTGGGCGCGGTCGCGCACGCCGAGCTTGACCATCGCACGGCTGACGTGGGTCTTGGCCGTCGCGACGCTGACCACCAGCCGCTCGGCGATCTGCTCGTTCGAGAGCCCGCCGGCCGCCAGCGCCATCACTTCGCGCTCGCGGTCGGTCAGCTCCTCGAGCGCGGCTGAATTCGGCGGCTGCTTCGCCCGCGCCGCGAACTCGGCGATCAGCCGACTGGTGACCGACGGCGACAGCAGCGCCTCACCGCCCGCGACCACCCGCACGGCCTCGATCAGCTCAGCCGGCTTGGTGTCCTTGACGAGGAATCCGGCGGCGCCGGCCCGGATCGCATCAAACACGTACTCGTCGAGCTCGAACGTGGTCAGAATCACGATCCGCACACCGTCGAGCTTGCCATCGCTGGCGATCTCGCGCGTTGCCTGAAGGCCGTCGAGCACCGGCATCCGAATGTCCATCAGGATCACGTCGGGCTTGAATCTGCGTGTCAGCTCGATCGCCTCGCGGCCGTCCGCCGCCGAGCCAACCACATCGATCCCGTCCTGAGCGTCGAGCAGGGCCTGAAAGCCGGCGCGCACCAGCTCCTGATCGTCAGCCAAGAGCACCCGGATCATCGCCCGACCTCCAGCGGCAACGGCAGGTGGGCCCGCACGCGGAAGCCGCCGGCGGACAGCGGACCCGCGTCGAGCGAGCCGCCGAGGGCCGTCGCCCGCTCGCGCATACCGGCGATCCCGCTTCCCATCCCCTCCCCGGCGCCAGCCGCGCCCGCACAGCTGTCGGCCCCGCGGCCGTCGTTGTCAACCTGCACGGTCAGCTCGGAGCCCAAATAGGTGAGCGTCACGGTGGCCGCTCCGGCCCCCGCGTGACGGACGACGTTGGTCAGCGACTCCTGCACGATCCGGAACGCTGCCAGGTCGATGCTGGCCGGGAGCGGCCGCCGCTCCCCGCTGATGTCGAGCCACACCTCGATCCCGGCCGCCGTCGCGCGCGAAACCAGGTCGTCGAGCCGGTCCAGGCCGGCTGTCGGCGCACGCGGAGGCTGCTCGCCGGTGCCGCGCAGCACCCCGAGCACCGATCGCACCTCGCGCAGCGCGTCGGCGCTGGCGTCGTTGATCGCCGCCAGGGCGGTCCGCGCCTGCTCGGGCTGCTCGTCGATCAGGTGCAGCGCGACCCCTGACTGAACGTTGATCAGCGAAATGCTGTGCGCCAGCACGTCGTGCAGTTCGCGCGCGATCCGCAGCCGCTCCTCGTCAGCCTGGTTTCGGGCCTGGAGCTCCCGCGCCCGCCGCGCCTCCACGAACCGCTCGCGCCGCGCACGCATCCCCTCCGTGCCGGCGAGCAGCACCAGCAGCCAGGCGGTAATCGCGAGCGCAGCCAGCACCGTCGGCGCTCCGGTGATCCCAAGGGCCACCGGAAGCCACAGAAACGCGACCCAGCCGGCGAGGACCACGACCAATGCGGCGATCCGGTCGCCGGCCATCGCCGCCGCCACCACCGCGAGTACCAGCGACAGGTAGTTCGCGCCCTGAACGTAGCCAAGGGCCACATACACCAGCGTCACGCCGAACACGAACGCCAGCACGGCTCGCGGATGGTGGCGCCGGAGGACCAGCGCCGCCGGGCCCAGCGCCAGCAGCACGTACGCCAGCGCGTCGAGATGGCTCGGGGTCTGGCACGACGACGCCCACCAGCAGCTGTGGCCGCCGTGGCCGTGGCGGTGCGCCGAGGACCCGGCGGTGGCACCGATCTGCACCACCGCGGCAATCATCGCGATGCGGACATCGCTCCGCCGCAGTCCGCCCCGCCACACAGGCCTGAGATTGCTCTGCCAGTTGCTCACAGCGGCACCTTAGCCCCGCGCGGACGCCGCGTCATCGCCTACCGGGCGCACCCCGCGCTACCACGTAGGGAGTAGCGCGGGCCGCGCCGCTCAGCCCGCAGACGCAGCGCAGAAGCATCTCCGCAGCCGATGACGCCGGGGCCTGCGAGCGGGACGATGGCTGCAGTCGAAACTACCGGCAGAACCGAAGGAGAAGCTATGTATGGGTACGACGGATATGACTACGGCACCACCCCCGACCCGAGCGTGCGCGCCGCCGACGCCGACCGCGAGGCAACCGCGGATCGGTTGCGCCAGCACCACGCCGAGGGCCGGATCGATGTGACCGAGTTCCAGGAGCGGCTCGACCGCACGTACGAGGCCAAGACCGTCGGCGAGCTGCGCCAGCTCGTCACCGACCTCCCCCGCGACCCGCAGCCCGGGCCGTTCGGCCGGGGTCCTCACCTGCGATCGGTGTTGATGGGCCCGTGGATCCCGATCCTGTTCCTGATCATCGCCATCTC
Source organism: Solirubrobacteraceae bacterium (assembly GCA_039922645.1). Lineage (GTDB taxonomy): Bacteria > Actinomycetota > Thermoleophilia > Solirubrobacterales > Solirubrobacteraceae > Palsa-465. The sequence continues at coordinate 38,185 of JBDTEE010000151.1, forward strand.
GGCGCTAAGCGGGCACCATCACGGCGGCCTGTGGGTGCTGATCCCGCTGTTCTTCGTAGCGCGTTTGCTCTTTTGGGGCCACCGGCCGTGGAGCCGTCGTCGCTACGGCAACCCACAGGCCTAGACGCGGCGTGGCCCGGAGTGGGCTTCGAGCATCTCGAGCACGCAGACCAGCTCGGCGAGCCCGGCAAACCTTCGGGGATCGTGAGGGGTGCTCGCGGCGATCCGCACGAGCCGGTAACGGACCGTGTTCGGGTGGACGTACATCGCCGAACTCGATGTCGACACGTTTGATGCGATGTTCGCCAGCAACGTCCGCGCGCCTTTCCTGCTCGTCGCTGCCTTGGCTCCGGGGATGGCTGCCAAAGGCAACGGCAGCATCATCAACGTCAGCAGCATGGCCGCCCAGATCGGGCTGGCAGGCGGAGCGGCCTATGGAGCCACCAAGGCGAGCCTGTGCTCGATGACGCGGGCGTGCGCCGCCGAGTACAGCCCCAGCGGTGTGCGCATGAACGCGATTGCACCCGGCCCGGTTCAGAAGGAACGCTCGGACAACGGGCTCATCGACGCGCTCGGTGCGACCCCCCCGTTCAACCGCGCTGCGAGCCCGCCCGAGATCGCTGAGGTCGTCGGATTCCTCGCCTCCCCCCGGCCCAGCTACATCACCGGCGCGGTCGTCGCCGCCGACGGGGGCCGCGCGGCAATCTGAAACCCCAGCCACCGCGGTCGTCCAGCCCGGGCGTCAAGCGTGGGGCGTGTAGAACGCGCGGTCCATTGGGTATCGGCCCTGCACGAACCCGAGTCGCTCGTAGAACGCGCGCGTGCCGCGTGTCGGAGCAAGCACGGCCGCGCCGCAGCCGGCGCGACTGCCATCACTCAGCGCCCGCAGGACAAGCGCTCGGCCGATCCCGCCGCGCCGTGCGGTTGGGGCAACAGCCAGCTCATCCAGCAGCAGCGCCGGCGGCGAGTGGAACGCGCTGGCGAACCCCACCGCTACACCGGCGTGCAGGGCGACGTAGTGCCGGAGCGGGCGGTCGGGCTCCAACCCGAGCGATATCAGTAGCGCCAGCTCGCGGTCGCGCTCGCCCGGATCTGCCTCGGGAAATGCCTCCCCGGACGCCAATGCCTGCGCCAGGGTTGAGGCATCGTCGATCAACTCGATCTCAACCGCGTCGGGAACCATCGTCGGCATGGGCGCCTCCAGTCGCGCGGCCATGAACACGGCCGAGCGCTCGGGCCGACAGCCGGCGCGTTCCAGGCGCGCCCCCAGGTTGGGCGGCGCCGGGTCGTGGCGGACCAGCCATTGCCCAGACACGCCATTACCACTAAGCCAGCTCAGCGCCTCGGCGATCTCGCGGTCGGCTGCCTGCGAGGTGAGCCGGCTGCAGACAACGCCGTTGCGATCGTTGCGTGAGAGTCTCGTGCAGAACGCGAACCCGTCGCCAACCCGGTGCCGCTGAACGACCTCTGAGCCTGCCAGGTAGGTGAACAGCGCGGCGTCAGCCCTCCACGCCAGCTCCGCGAGCTCAGGCGCCGGCTCGACCGCTTCGGGCGGGTCAGTCAGCCAGCGCCGGAGCAGCGTGGCGAGCTCGGGCGTGGCCTGCCTGGCCATCGCCCGATCGGGCCGCAGCCCGTTCGCCAGCAGCACCTGGGCTACCAGCAGATGGTCGCCTCCAGCGGCGACCGATCCCTTCGCGCACGCTCCCAGTGCGGTATCGCCACGGTCATCGAGCGCGTGGCGATCGAGCGGGATCCACTCGACCAGCGTGCCCACCGTGTCGACCCAGCCGTGCAGCGCGGCCACGTGCAAAGCCGTCCCGCCGGTGTCCGGATCACGCGCGCCGGCGGGCGCGCCCTGCTCCAGCAGCAGCTGCACGTCCCGCACCCGCCCCTCCGCGGCCGCCCGGATCAGCGGCGGGACCGAGGCGCGGCGCACGAGTGCCGGCCAACTCGGCTCGCCCAACTCCAGCGCCACAGCCCGTTGCGCGTCGGCCAGACACGGCTCCCGGTCCGGGCGCATCCGCGGGAGTGCCTCCGGGTCTCCGGCGCGGGCCGCTCGGAGCAGAGCCTTCGCATCGCACCGGGCCCGCTCGAGATCGAATGAGTCCTTCATCTGACGATCACCTCTTAGGTGCCCGCGGCCCGCAACGCCGAGCGAGCTGATCGCACGATCCCGTCATCTACAGCTTGCGAGGTGGGCCCGAGGCCCTGCCCGCGGACTGGATGCGCGCTCGCGCGCACGGCCAGCGTAGCTCCGCCTCCCTTCACCGGCAAGTCCCCCTCAAAGGACCGAGATGCTCGTCGCGACGGAAGCGCAGGTCCGGAGCGATTGGTCGCCGTGCTAATGGCCGGTCCCGTAAGCTGCGTTGTCGTGAGCCTTACGGGCCAGGTGCTCCGCCTCCATGAGGAGTTGTACAAGCGAACCGACGGACGGCTCGGGCACCGGATGATTGGCGTTCCCACGCTCTTGCTGCGGACAACGGGTCGTCGCTCCGGGGCAACTCGAACCAACGGCTTGGTTTACGCCCGAGACGGCGACGGCTACCTCGTGGTCGCCTCGAATGGTGGCGCGGACCGCCCGCCGGCGTGGCTGCACAACCTGAGAGCGCATCCAGACGTCGAGATTCAGATGGGGCGCGAGCGTCGACGGGCCACGGCCAGAATCATCGAGCCGTCCGATCCCAGCTACGAGCGTCTGTGGAAGCTGGTCAACGCAGACAACCGCGACCGCTACAGCGCCTACCAGCAAAAGACGACCAGGCCGATACCCGTAGTCGCGATCACACCTAGCTGATCGCTGTCGCCGTCCGCTACGCCGCCTCTAGGACCAGATCGCCGACGAGCTGCTCCCGGCCACGGTCGGCGAGGTCCGTGATTTCGGGGACACCTATCGGCTCTGCTATGTCCGCAGTCCTGAAGGACTGATCGTCGAACTCGCCGAGCAGATCGCCTCCCAGGGAGCGAGCTAGGCGGCCGTACGACTCCCCGACACCGGTGTCGGTCACGGGTGCGAGCATGGCCGTATGGCGGGATGGCACGACGTCGAACAGGCAGAGCCGGAGTTCGCGCAGCGCGTGCGGGCGCTGTTCGATGCTCGCAGGCACAAGACAATTGCCACCTTGCGAGCGGACGGGTCGCCGCGGATCTCCGGGATCGAGGCGGTCTTCGAGGACGGCGAGCTGGTTTTGGGCTCGATGCCGAACGCGCGCAAGGGCGCTGATCTCCGTCGCGATCCGCGCTTCGCCCTGCACAGCGCCACGGTCGACCCGGTCGAGGGCTCTGAGGCGCAGTGGCCGGGCGAAGCGAAGATCTCGGGGCGGGCGATCGCTGCCGGACCGATCACCGAAGGACCGGACGGCGACCGCTTCCGGGCAGACATCGCCGAGGTCGTGCA